>CAZUVW010000018.1:0-24382 GCA_964623875.1 uncultured Gaiellales bacterium | reverse complement strand
TCCGGCGGGACTCCTCACTCACTGGACGCTGGATCGTCACGTCCGCGATCTGGATGCGGCCGCCGGGGCCGAGCACGCGGAAGATCTCCGAGAACACGGCGTCCTTGTCCGGGACGAGGTCGATGACGCCGTTCGAGATCACGACGTCGAAGGACTCGTCGGGGAGCGGGAGCTGCTCGACCTCGCCCTCCACGAACTCGACGTGCGCGATCCCCGCCTCGGCCGCGGCGGCGCGTGCCTTCGCGAGCATCTCTGGCGTCATGTCGATCCCGAGGACCCGACCCCCCGCCCCGCTCACCATCTGGGCGGCGATGAGCGAGTCCATCCCCGCGCCACAACCCAGGTCGAGCACGTGCTCGCCGGGGGCCAGCGCACCGAGCGAGAACGGGTTCGCGACCCCCGCGAACGACTCCGCGGACGCGTCGGGCACGCGCGCGAGCTCCTCCGCCGGATAGTCGAGATCCTCCGCCCACGCGCGACCCGTCGGGAAGATGAAGTCCTTCTCGGGCTCGAGTGAGACGCTCGCGTAGGTCTTGCGGATCTCGCGCTTCAGAACCGCTACGTCGATGTCCACGTCGACCGCCACATGTCCTCCTCTCCGCGGCCCCCGCAACGCCGGCCGGCCGCCCGCGTCGCTGATCGTGCGATCCAACACATGGTACTCCGAGCGTGGCAGCGGGCAAAGCGGCCGCTTCCACACCGAGGCCGTGCACCCTCGCCCGCACTCCGCAGCCGCAACCGCGGCTAGCAGGCACGCCGATCCGTGGAACCCCGGATGCTCGGTCGTCGACCCCGGGCGACGATGGGGTCGCTCGATCGTGTCCGCGGAAAGGGGCACCTGCGTGAAGGAGATGCTCTTCGTTGGCCGGGGCGGCGAGGGGGTCGTCCTCGCGTCGCAGCTCCTGGCCGACACGTTCGCGCGCGCCGGCTTCTGGGTGCAGAGCTTCCCCGAGTTCAAGGCCGAGCGGCGTGGCGCGCCGATCTCCGCCTTCCTGCGCTGGGACGACACCCCGATCCACCGACGCTACAAGGTGCGCGAGTGCGACGTGCTCGCCGTCGTCTCTCCCTCCCCCCCGTCCCCAGCCGCCCTGCGCTCCGTGCGGGCGGGTGGGCTCGTCGTCCTCGACCGCGAGACGCGGTTCCCCCACACCGGGCCGTTCGACCTCGCTCGCGTCCCGGCGTCGCGCATCGCCCGCGCCAACGGCGTCGTCTCTGCCGAGGGGCGGCCGATGGGCAACATCGCGCTGCTCGGCGCGTGCGTGCGCCTCCTGCTCCCCGACGGGCTCGGCCACCTGGAGGACGCGATCAGCTCCCGGATGCGCGCCTCCGCGGAGGCGAACGTCGTCGCCGCGCGGGAGGGCTTCGAGCGCTGCGTGCAGCAGCGCTCGCGGCCCGACGACGTTCCGCTTCAGCTCGCCGACGCGCCCGCAGAGGCCGCCACCTGGACGCCGCCGCTCTTCCCTGCGAGCACGCGCGACTCGCTCGCCAACCACACCGGCTCGTGGTCGCTCGACCGGCCCGTCCTGAGCGACCTCTGCAGCGGCTGCGCGCTGTGCGCGCTCTTCTGCCCCGAGGGCGCGATCCGGCGCACCGACCACGCCGTCGCGATCGACTACGAGTACTGCAAGGGCTGCGGGATCTGCGAGGTGGTCTGCCCCGTCCGGAACGCGATCCGGATGGAGGAGGTGCACGCATGAGCGAGGCGCTGGCGCACGGGCGCACGGTGCTGACCGCCGACGAGGCCGCAGCCCACGCGGCGATGCTCGCGCGCGTCCAGGCGATCGGCTGCTACCCGATCACCCCGCAGACGATCATCGTCGAGCGGCTCGCGGACCTGACCGCGGGCCGGGACGACGTCGAGTTCACGAACCTCGAGAGCGAGCACTCGATGTTCGGCTATGCGATCGCGGCCTCCCGGGCAGGCGTGCGCGCCTTCACCGCCACGTCGTCCCAGGGCCTGCTGTACGCACACGAGCAGCTCCATCGCGCGTCGCGCGAGCGGGTGCCGCTCGTCGCGGTCAACGTCAACCGTGCGATCTTCGCGCCCTGGAGCATCGAGCCCGACCTGTCCGACAGCATGAGCCAGCGCGACACCGGCTGGGTGCAGCTCTACTGCTCCTCGGCACAAGAGGTGCTCGACAGCGTCCTCTGCGCCTACCGGATCGCCGAGACCGTGCTGCTTCCCGTGATGGTCTGTGCCGAGGGGTTCTTGCTCTCGCACACCGCCGAGGTGGTCGACGTGCCCGACCAGGCCACGGTCGACGCGTTCCTGCCAGCGTTCCACCCCCCCGACGACTGGCTGCTCGACCCGGCACGACCCCGCACCTTCTCCGCGCTGTCCGAGACCCGCGACTACGACGCCTTCCAGCATCGGGTCGTCGAGGCGATGGACGCGGCGCGCGTCGTCGTGGACCAGGTCGCCTCCGACTTCGGCGAGCGGTTCGGCCGGCGGAAGGTCGGCGCCCTCGACCTCGCCGGCGACCCCGACGCGGACACGGCGCTCGTCACGATCGGGTCGATCGGCGACACCGCGCTCGAGCTGCTCGGCGAGAGCGAGGCCGACGACGTGCTGCTCGTCCGCGTCCACGCGTACCGGCCCTTCCCGGTGGAGCGGCTCACCGCAGCGCTCGCGAGAGCCTCCCGCGTCGCGGTCGTCGACCGCGCGCCTGCCTTCGGCTCGTTCGGGCCGCTCGGGGCCGACGTGCGGTCGCTCGACCTCCCACGCGCTCAGGTCGTCACGAACGTCGTCGCGGGGCTCGGCGGCGCTCAGGTGACGCCGCGGACGCTGCGCTGGGTGCTCGAGCGGGCGCGATCGACCGATCCCGTGAGCGCGGGTCGTGCGCCGATCGAGGTGCCGGAGGGGGTTCACTGATGGCCGAGTGGCTCGAGCAGATCGTCGGCGAGGAGCGGCTCCTGCACTCCGGTCACGCGGCCTGCGCGGGCTGCGGGCCCGCGATCAACGTCCGTCACGTGCTCGACGAGCTCCAGGTCGCGTCGGACGCGAGGATCGTGCTCGTGATCCCGGCGTCGTGCTGGACGATCATCGCCGGCGTGTACCCCGTGAACGCGTTCGGCGTCACCGTCCACCTCACCCCGTTCGCGTCCGCTGCTGCGGAGGCATCCGGGATCGCGTCCGCCCTGCGTCTGCGCGGCGAGGGCGACACGCAAGTCGTCGTCTGGGCCGGCGACGGCGGGACGTGCGACATCGGCTTCGCCGGCGTCTCCGCGGCCGCCGAGCGCAACGAGGACATCCTCTACGTGCTCAACGACAACGAGGCCTACATGAACACCGGCGTGCAGAAGTCTGGCGCGACTCCGGAGGGCGCCTGGACGACGACCACGCCCGCCGGCGCGCCTCGGGCCGGGCAGAAGAAGGACATGGTCCGGATCATGGCGGCGCACGGGGTCCCCTACGTCGCGACCCTCGCTCTCGGCTCCGTCCCCCTGCTCCGCGACTTCAGGGCCAAGGTCGCCCGTGCCGCCGAGGTGCGCGGCTTCCGCTTCCTCCACGTCCTCGGGGCCTGTCCGCCCGGCTGGCGCTACCCGACCTCGCAGACCGTCGAGGTCGCCCGGCTCGCCGTCGAGTCGGGCTACTTCCCCCTGGTCGAGTGCGACCACGGCGCGTGGCGGATCACGCACCGGCCGAAGCGCCCGCTCCCGGTGCGCACCTTCCTCGAGACGCAGGGCCGCTTCCGCCACCTCGCCCCCGAGCAGGTGGACGAGATCCAGGCGCACGTGGACGCACGCTGGGAGCAGCTGCTCGCGCTCGAGTCACCCGGCGTCGCCGCGTAGCGCGCTCCGTGGAGGCAGCGGTCGGCCGTCGGCTCAGGCGAGTGCCGCGCGGAGGGCGAGCTCAGGGCCCTCGAAGCGGACGTCAAGCGCGGTCAGCAGCTGGCGCAGCAGCGCGACCGCCGCCGGGTTGTCGCTCGAGACGAGCGCGGTGACCTCCGTGACGCCGGCGGCTCGCGCGTCGGCGAGCAGCTCCGCCGTGAGCGCCGAGCCGATGCCGCGCTGCTGGTGCTCGTCGGCGACCTCGAAGGCGAGCTCGGCACTGTGCCGTCCCGGACGAGACGGGCGATCGCGACCGGTCGGGGGTCGCCTTCGAGGTACGCGACGAGTGCGTGTCGGGTTCCGTCGACCGTGGCGAGGTACGCGGCCTCGGCCGTTCCGAGACGCGGCTTGGGCCCGTTGAAGCGAGCGCGGCGCGACCGCTCGCCCAGCCGCTCGAACACCGCCCGGACGGTGTCGACGTCGCCGTCGCGCAGCGGCCGCACGAGGATCGTCGGCCCGTGCTTCGGCTGCAGGACGCGTGTGTGCACGGGTCAACCCCTCCCCGCGTCTGGGGCCGCGACGAGCACGCTCGTCCGGGAGGGCCTGCGGACCCGCACGTAGGGCATCGTCGAGGCCAGGAACAGACCACCGAAGGCGACCGAGAGCAGGCCGAACCCGCCGATCGCAAGCGCGGCGCCCCCGGCGAGCGAGCCGATCAGGTAGCCGACCTGCGTCGTGACGGCACGGACGGCGCCGACCTCACGTCCGTGATCGCCAGCGACCGTGAACCCGAACACCGTGCCGGCCACCGTCCTCGATGCGGCCAGCGCCGCCGTGACCGCGAACAGCACGGCCGTCACGGCCACGGCCGGCGTGAGCGCCCACGTGAGCGCCACCGCGACCGCAGCGGCGAGGCTGCCCTCGAGCATCGCCCGACGCGCCCGGGAGGGCTGTGAGCGGCCCGCCCACTGGTTGCCGGCGAGATACGCGATCGCGACGGCAGCCAGGACGACACCCGTCGTGGCCGACGACATCCCGTACAGCTCCGTGAACAGCGCGCCGCTGAACACGAGCGTCCCCGCCCAGGCCGAGTTCGCAGTGAGCTCGCCGATCGCCCAGCGCCGTGCGTCGGCGCGCCGGAGGAAGCCCGTCAGCGCGACCCCGGTGCCAGCGAGCGGCTGGTCGGCGGGCCGGGCGACGAGGGCGACCATGGCCAGGAGCGCGGCGGGCAGCGGGAGGGCGACGAAGGCGAGTCGCCAGTGCACCTCGGCGACGACGCCGATCAGCGGCATGCCGACGATCCAAGCGGCCGGCGGCCCCGCGAAGGCCCGCGCGACGGTCCTCGTGCGGTGCTCCGGCGCGCTCCACGAGGCCGCTGCAGCGACGCCCGCGGCGATCAGGGTGGCGATCCCTGCCCACAGCGGAACCTGGGCGAGCGCGAGCAGCCCGAAGGTCGGTGCGGCAGCGCTCGCGACCGAGCCGGCCGCGAGCAGCACGCTGCCGGTGACGAGCAGGCTCCGCGGGGAGCGCCGCGCGAGCCACGTGCTCGCGGCCAGGGCGGCGATCGCCGCCAGCGGCGCTGCGAGGATCCGCAGCTGCCCCGCGGCGGCGATCGACACGCCGAAGTCGGTGGCGACGTCGCCGAGGATCGGCGACAGGACGAGGACTCCCGCCTGGCTCGCGAAGAGCGCGAGGAAGAGGACGACCGAGGGGGCCGCGAGGGCCCGTCCGCACCGCGCTGCGTGAGCCGCCAGGGACGGGAGGGGAAGCCGCGCCACGGTCATGCGCCCAACCATGGCCGTCGATCCGACCTACCGCCGTGCGGCGAGCCCCCGAGGCGGGTGGGGTGAACCGAACGATCGGCTCACCCGACCCGCGCTCACGACCGCACGACTCCCGGCGAGGCGCCGGGTGTCAGGTGTCAGGCTTCAGCCTGACACCGTCGCGTTCGCACGCCTACGCCGTCATCCGACCCACGACGGCGTAGCGCGCCACCGACGTCCGCCGCCCCGGCGTCTCGTCCGCCGGCATGGCGTTCAGCGCTTCGTCGCCGCGCCGGTAGGCGTCCTCGTCGTCGAAGAGCAGGATCGCGAGCGCCGTGCGGCTGTCCGGGTCGTGGAGCATGAGGAGCTCGCTCGCGGGGATGTCGTCGGGGCGCGGGTCCTCGCGCGCCTGTCGCGCGACCTCCTCCATCTGCGCCTGGTCGACGTTCTCGAACGTGACGACGCGTGCCAGTGACATCGCTGACCTCCCGGGTCGAATGGACGCGGCGACCCTACACCAGATCCGGCCGCACGTGGCATTCGTCACACGATCCACACGAGCTCCACACCGGAGGGCGTCACCGCGAGAGCATTCCCCCGAGCCAGGATTTCCACGTTCTGCTCGCTGGCCCGCCGTCTGGTCGCCGAGGGACGCGCGCAGCGCACCCAGCTCGGCGACGACGCGCTCTGGACGCCTGCGTAGGCTCTCGCCCGCGGCCGGCTCACGTCGCCGTCGACCGCCCCGCGCTCCATGCTTGCGCCGTGATCCACCGGCGCACAGCCTCCGCACCGCTGGTCCGCGCACCACGGCGCGTCGAAGCCGCGACCGCTCCGATCGAGATCTCGGTTCGCGAGTCGGCCCGAGCGCGGCGCGCCAGGGTCGTCGTGCACGGCACAGGCGCGGTCGAGGTGGTGGTGCCCCGCGGCACGGCCGACCGCGTGGTCGACCGGCTGATCGAGACGCACCGCCGGTGGATCGTCGACCGTGTCGATCACGCGCGCGTGCAGAAGGCGCGCGAACCGCGTCTCGAGCTCGGTCGCCCGGGTGTCGTGCCCCTGCAAGGAGCGTGGCTTCCCGTGGCGCGAACGCCGGGCCGCCGCGCGGCCGCAGTGGTCCGCGACGGACGTCTCCTCGTGCGAGGGTCGGAGGCCGACGCACCGGCGGCGATCCTGCGCTGGTATCGGCGAGAGGCCCGGGAGCGGATCGGTGCAGTGGTCGAGCGCGAGGCGGGACGTCTCGCAGTCACCCCCGGCGCCCTGTCGATCCGCGATCAGCGGTCGCGCTGTGGGTCGTGCGCACGGCGAGGCGGGCTCTCGTTCAGCTGGCGCCTCGTCCTCGCCCCTCCCCCCGTGCTCGACTACGTCGTCGTGCACGAGCTCTGCCACCTCGTCCGGCACGACCACTCGCCGGCGTTCTGGCAGCTCGTCGACCAGGCGCTCCCCGGGTGGCAGGAGCACGCTGCCTGGCTCCGCGACCACGGCTGGGAGCTGCGCGCGTTCGCTCCCCTGCTGCGTTCGTCGTCCGCCGAGAGGCGCCGGGACGACCGGGCCACAGGTGAGACGCTCGCGGTCCCGGCGGACACGCGAGACGCGTCCGGTCACCCGGAGCGGCGCGCCTCGCCCGGTGCAGGCTGATCACACGGCCGCTGCGCTCACAGCGGATCTACACTCAGCGCATGGCCGAGTGGCGGATCTCGCTGAAGATGCGGTCGGGCGACGACAGCGACGCGCTCTTCGCCGCGCTGCGCGCGGCCGCGCCGCTCGAAGGAGCCAGCCACGAGCCGACCCGGGACGAGGACGACTGGACGACCTTCGTCTACGCGGCATCGGAGGAGGACGCCAAGGTCGCCCTCCCTGCCATCGTCGGGGTCGTGCGCGCGCTCGGGCTGGCACCGGAGTGGGTTCGCGTCGACACCTGGGTCGAGGACGCGGAGACGTGGCTGACGCCGGAGGAGATGCGCACGGGCGTGCGCTCCGCGGAGTCCCCCGAGCAGGGCTCGGAGGAGACCGGGGCCGTGGAGTGGATCACCGCCGGGCTGCTCGGGCTGTCCTCCGTCTAGCCCTCACGGCTCAGGCGGCCGGCGCGGATGGCGCGCGCCATCTCGGCCGACTCCTCGCGCCACCAGGTCCCGTCCTCGAGCTCAAATCGCGGGCACGTGAGCCTGCCCCGTGTGCTCGATCACCTCGTGACGGCGGCGCTTCCCGGGCCAGGCGACCTTGACGATCTCGTACTCGACGCCGGCGTCGTCGAGCGCGTTCTGCACCCGGAAGCACGGGTGCCTGTCGGTGTTCGGCCACATCACCGGGCAGCGGTGGAGCCTGACGGCCATCGATCCTCACCTTCCTCGTCGGCACGACACGAAGGCCAACGATACGACGGCTCGCGCAGGGCACGACGGACCGCTCGCACGCAGCGCTGGTCGTCCTCCCCGAGACACAGGAGGCCGAGCGTCCTCGCTCGCCACCTCGAGGTGCTCGAGCGGCAGGCGCCGCCGTGCCGTCCGGGCGGCCGCTCGTCAGTCCGTCGCCGCGCGCACCGGCTGGATGATCGCCGTCCTCACCTGATCGTGCGGCGTGTCGTCCGGATCGTCGAGGTAGGACTCCCAGAGGGCCTCTGACCGCTCGAGGCCGTGCTCCTCGATCCAGCGGGCAAGGGTGCCGTTCGCCGCAGGCAGCCCCTCGTAGGGACCGACGTGGACGAGCACGGCGACCGGTCCGGCGGGGAGCTCGGATCGGCGCAGCTCGCCGTCCGGCGGGGCTGAGGGCAGGTCGACGACGGGCTCGGCGACGGGCACCCCGATCTCGACGACGACCCGCTCGGCGCTCCACACGAGGTAGCGCCCGAACGGCGGCCCCGCCGGTGTGAGACCGCGCTCGCCAAGCGCCGCGAAGACACGCGGCAGGGTCGTGCCGTAGGCCTCGCCCAGATCGAGACGAGAGCGCGGAATGGCGTGACGGATGGCGACGGTCGGCTACGCCTCCCGCGTCTCGAGCCTGGGCCCCTGGTCGTCCATCGACCTAGGATACGCCGGTGCGGGCCGTCGTCGTCGATCCGAGTGGTCGCCCCGTGCCCCGCGAGGTCGCGGAACCAGACGGCCGGGGCGAGCTCGTCCGCGTGCTGGCGTGCGGGCTCTGCGGCTCGGACGTCGAGAAGCTGAGGCCTGCCTTTGCGGGCCGCGTGCTCGGGCACGAGGTCGTCGCCGAGACCTCCGCCGGGGAGCGGGTCGCCCTCGTCCACCACGCCCCGTGCGGGACGTGCGCCCGCTGTGCGGCGGGGCACGAGAGCACCTGCGAGGCGTTCGGGCCCGACACGATCGTCCCCGGCGGCTTCGCCGAGCGCGTGCGGGCGACCGCGGGATGGGTCGAGCTGCCCGACGGGATCGACGACGCACGTGGGACGGCGGTCGAGCCGCTCGCCTGCGTGCTGCGGGGCGCCGAGCGGGTTCCGCGCGGTCGCGTGCTCGTCGTCGGGCGTGGCTTCGTCGGGCGGCTCTTCGAGCAGGTGCTCGACCTGCGCGGCGACGACGTGTTCGGTGTGGACGCGAGCCCCGCGCGGACGGGACGTGCGCCCGACGGGCCGGTCGACGCGGTCGTGATCTGCGCGCGGGGCGGAGTCGACACGGCGCTCGCGGCGCTCGCCCCGGGGGGCACGCTGCTCCTCTTCGCCGACGCCGGCCCGATCTCGAGCGACCAGGTCTACCGGCGCGAGCTCACCGTGCTCGGCTCGCGCTCCGCGACTCCGCGGCACATGGCCGAGGCGGTCGCGCTCCTCCCGACGCTGAACCTGCCGGCACCGACGACGCTGCCGCTCGAGCGGATCGAGGACGGGCTCGCCCTCGTGCGTGACGGGGCGGCGCTCAAGGTCGTGCTCGTTCCGTGAGAGCGCTGCGCTTCCACGGGCCCGGCGATGTGCGCGTCGACGAGGTGCCCCGGCCCGAGCCACGTGAGGACGGCGACGTGCTCGTCCAGATCGAAGTCGCGCTCACCGACGGCACCGATCTGAAGGCGTTTCGCCGCGGGCATCCCGTCCTGCTCGGCTCGTCGCCGAGCCCGTTCGGCCACGAGTTCTGCGGGATCGACGTCGCGACCGGGCGCCGTGTCGTCGCGGCCAACTCGGCGCCCTGCGGCGCATGCGCAGCCTGCGCGAGAGGCGACGAGACGCTGTGCGAGAGCCTCCTGCCGCTCTTGAACGGCGCCTACGCCGAGTACCTGCTCGTCCCGGCACGGATCGCGCAGCGGAACCTCCTCCCCGTCCCGCCGGGCCTCGCACCCGAGCTGGCCGCCATGACCGAGCCGCTCGCCTGCTGCCTGCGCGGGATCGAGGTCGCGGGCGTCGAGCGGGACCAGCTGGTCGCGATCGTCGGGCTCGGCCCGATCGGGCTGATGCTCGCCGCCTGCGTCGCCGATGCCGGCGCCCACCCGGTCGTGGTCGGCGGACGAGCCGAGCGGCGCGCGCTCGCGCCGCACTTCGGCGCCGAGCTCGGCGACGGGGAGGGCGCCGACGTCGTGATCGAGGCGGCCGGAGCCGTCGCGGCGTGGGAGCGAGCGCTCGAGCTCGTGCGGCCCGGCGGGACGGTGCTCGCGTTCGGTGGGCTGCCGCGTGACGCCCGTGTGACGATCGACCCGTACCGCGTGCACTACGAGGAGGTGCGCCTCGTCGGCTCGTTCCATCACACGCCGCGCCACGTGCGCGCAGCGCTCGCGTTCCTCGCGAGCGCTGCGGTGCCGTTCGAGCGGCTCGTCACGCACCGAGTCGGGCTGGAGGGCGTGGCCGCGCTGCTCGCCGACCCTCCTGCCGACTACCTCAAGGCCGCCGTCGTGCCGTGATCAGCCGGTCCCGACGACGGCGAGGCCCTCCCACCTCGCTGCCTCAGCGAGGCGCTCGTCGAAGGTCACGACGAGCGGCTCAACAGGCCGCAGAAGGAGCGCGGTCGCGAGGTGGATCGCGTCGAGCGAGCGGAGCCGATGCCGGACCGCGAGGGCGCCGCCCTGCACCGCGAGGTGCTCGACCACCGCGATCGGCGTGATGCACTCCCAGTCGGACTCGAGCTCCCGTGCCGCAGCGGTGGCGGCGCGCCGGGACAGCCGTCTCGACCGGCGCGCGGCACCGATCGCCGCGCTCGTCTCGACGAAGCTGGCCCACGACGTGACGAGCGGCACGTCACTCTCCCACACAGCCCGCACGAGGTCGGCTCCGTCCTCCTGGACGAAGCGCTTCACGAAGGCGGACGAGTCCAGGTAGACGGTCAGTATCGCGACTCGCGCCGTTGACGGATGATCTCGTCGCTGACCGGATTTCCCTCAGCTGGGATCGGTGGACGCGACGAGCGATCCCGGCGCTTTGGCGGCGTCGCGATGCCGTCGCGGATGAGCCGGTCGAGCAGTGCCTCGCCCGTCGCCGCCGTGATCAGCACCTTGGGGCTGCCGCGCTCGGTGACCAGGATCTCCTCGCCGGCAGCCGCGCGATCGAGCCACTCGGCAAGATTCTCCCGCAGGTCACGCACACCAACCTCCACGCGCACATCGTGAGTGTACGCAACTCAGTGCGCAAGTGTCCACATCGGCCGTGGCCGACGCCGCCTCAGACGGTGAACAGCGTCAGCTCCGGCTCTCGCTCGCCGCGCAGCGCCGCGAGGTCGACCTCGACCCAGCCGAGTCCACGCGCCTCGCAGAGCGTGCGCGCCTGGGGCTTGACCTCGGCGGCCGCGAGGATCCCCTGGCAGCGGGCGAGCGCCGGGTCGTGGCGCAGCACCTCGAGGTAGCGGGACAGCTGCTCGACCGCCTCGATCGTCCCGATGCGCTTGATCTCGACCGCGACCCAGCCGCCCTCGGCGTCACGGCACATGAGGTCGACGGGACCGACGTCGGTGGGCCACTCGCGTCGAACGAGCCGCAGGCCAGCCGCGACCGCCCCCGGGCTGGCGGCGAGCTCCTCCTGCAGGTGGCGCTCGACGCCGTCCTTCGCGAGGCCGGCGTCCTCGCCGAGCTCGTGCTCGACGTCGGCGAACACCTCGTGCACGCGGATCTCGAGCCGGTCCTCGGTGCGACCGGCGCGCTTGCGGACGACGATCAGGTCCTCCCCGTGCTCGACCACGGTGGGCGGGGTCATCCAGTTGAGCGGCTTGTAACCGCCGCTGTCGGCGTGCACGAGCACCGAGCCGTCGGCCTTGAAGACGAGCAGTCGAGTCGCCTCGGGGAGCGTGGCGGTGAGCCGCCCCGTGTAGACGACCTCGCAGCGGGCGACGACCAGACGCATGGGGGCGACGAGCGTAGCGCTCCTGACGGATGCCGCCGTCCGCGGACAGACCTCCGATCTCCGGCTGGCACCGGATGCCTGCCAGCCCCCACCGGTTCCCCTTCCCCGGCGACCACGCGCCTGTCTAGACTCCGAAGCATGCGTCGCTCGACCATCGCTCTCGCCGCCCTGCTCCTCGCGACCTTCGCGCTCGCCGTCGCCGCCTGCGGGGGCGAGGAGGTCACCGCGACGCCCGAGACGATCGAAGGCGAGATCCCCACCGAGACCAGCGGCGGAGAGGACCTGCCGGCGCTCGAGCTCACCGGCGACCCGGCGAACGGCGAGTCGGTGTTCGCGTCGAACGGGTGCGGTGGCTGCCACACGCTTGCCGCAGCGGGAGCCGCCGGCAACGTCGGGCCGAACCTCGACGAGTCGATGCCGTCCTACGAGCTGGTCGTCCAGCGGGTCACCCTCGGCCAGGGCGGGATGCCGGCGTACGGCGAGCAGCTCGAGGCCCAGGAGATCGCGGACGTCGCCCAGTACGTCGCCGACTCCGCAGGCGGCTGAGCCTTCCACGCGACTTCCCGGCGGACGTCCAGGCGTTCGCCTGCGACCTCGACGGCACGCTGATCCACGCCGGGGCGCCCTTCGGCCAGCGCACCCTCGCCGCCATCGCTCGCTCCCGCGCGGCCGGCGTGCCGGTGCTCCTCGCCACGGGGCGGATGTTCCGCTCGGTGCGCCGCTACGCCCTCCAGGCCGCCATCGACGACCCGGTGATCTGCTACCAGGGCGCGGCGGTCGTGGACCCCGTCGACGGGGAGTTCCTGCTGCACCGGCCGATCGAGCTCGACGTCGCCCGCGAGGCGGTCGCAGCGCTCGAGCGGGCCGGCTACCCCCCGAACGTCTACGTCGACGACGAGCTGGTGGTCGCGGCGCATACGACGTACTCGCGCGCCTATGCGGACTTCCAGCACCTGCCGGTGAAGGAGGTCGGGCCGCTGCTCGACTGGCTCGACCGGCCCCCGACGAAGCTCGTCGCGGTCGGCGATCCGGACGCGCTCCCGAGCCTCCGGGAGAGCCTCGAGGAGTCGTTCGGCGAGCGGCTCTTCCTGACCCGCTCCCTGCCCCACCTGCTCGAGCTCGGCCACCCGAGCGTCTCCAAGGGCTCGGGGCTCGCCTTCGTCGCCGAGCGACTCGGCCTCGACGTCGAGCGGATCGTCGCCTTCGGCGACGGCGAGAACGACCGCGAGCTGCTCGAGACCGCCGGGTACGGCATCGCGGTGGAGGACGCCGACGCCTCCCTGCTCCCTCTCGCCGATGCGACCTGCCCCGGCCCGCAGGGCGAGGGCGTGGCAGCGGTGATCGAGGCTGCGCTCGACGCGCGGGCGTGATCCGACGGGCACACTTTCGGCCGCCGCTCTCGACGTCGCTACCCATCGATCACCATTCCTGCACCCCGGCGTCCAGGCGCTGCTCGGAGACTGCACCGACAGCCGACAACGAGCAGAAGGGGGATGGGTGTGAGCAGCAGCAGGCGACTGTCGAGAGCCGGGGTGGGGCTCGCCGGGGTGGTGGCCGTCGGGGTCGCCGCCCTGGCCGGGCTCGCCACAGCGGAGGCGGCGGACGAGCGGACGTTCGACCACGTGGGGACGTTCACCGTCGCCGCGAATCTGCCCCCTGGCGCAGACGGGAAGACACCTACCTCTGCCGAGATCGTCGACGCCACGCCCGACGGGCGGACGCTCGTCTACACGGACTCGCCGCGCGGCGTCATCGGCTTCATCGGGATCGCCGACCCTTCGAGCCCGACGCCGGGCGGCACGATCGACGTCGGCGGCGAGCCGACGAGCGTTGCGCTCTTCCGCCAGTGGGCGCTCGTGGCCGTGAACACGAGCCCGAGCTACACCGAGCCGAGCGGCGAGCTCGTCGTCGTCAACACGCTGGGCCGGACGATCGTCAAGCGCATCCCGCTCGCCGGTCAGCCCGACTCGATCGACATCTCGCCCGACGAGCGCTGGGCAGCGGTCGTGATCGAGAACGAGCGCGACGAGGAGGCCGTGGTGGACGGCCTCGAGGGTGGGCTCCCGCAATCGCCTCCCGGCGTCCTCCAGGTCGTGGACCTCCAAGGTGGGCCGGGGGCGTGGAAGCGCCCGAGGACCGTCGCCCTGACCGGGCTGGCCGCTATCGCGCCAACCGACCCGGAGCCGGAGTACGTCGACATCAACGCCCAGAACAAGGCGGTCGTCTCGCTCCAGGAGAACAACCACCTCGTCCTCGTCGACCTGCCGACCGCGAGGGTGGTGAAGCACTTCCCGGCGGGCTCGGCGAGCCTCGAGGACGTCGACGGGGTGCGCGAACGGCTCGGCCCGCAGCGCCGGGGCCTGATCGTCCTGGCGAACGACCTCAGCAAGCGGCGCGAGCCGGACGCAGTTGCCTGGATTGACAACGACTCGTTCGCGACCGCGAACGAGGGCGACTACACCGACGGCACCGGTGCGCAGGGTGGCAGCAGGGGCTTCACCGTGTTCAACGGGCTCACCGGCGCGGTCGAGCACGAGTCCGGCGCGAGGTTCGAGCACGCGCTCGTCCGGTCAGGGCACTTCCCGGAGCTGCGCTCGGGATCGAAGGGGGTCGAGCCGGAGGGCGTCGAGGTCGGCGTCTTCGGCGACCGCACCCTGCTGTTCGTCGGCTCCGAGCGCGGGAACGCCGTGGGGGTCTACGACGTCACGAGTGGAGGCGCGCCCGAGCTTCTCCAGGTGCTGCCCACGGGGATCGGCCCCGAGGGAATCCTGGCGCTCCCCTCGCGGGGGCTGCTCGCGGTCTCGGCCGAGGTCGACGGACCGGACGCGGACGAGCCGTTCGACGTCCGCTCGATCGTCACCCTCTACGCGCTCGAGCCGGGCAAGGCCCGGTACCCGTACCTCCGCAGCTCCGACGACGGGAGCGGGCTGCCGATCCCCTGGGTCGCCATCTCCGGTCTCGCCGGCGATCCCGACGACGCCGACACGCTCTGGGCGGTGAGCGACTCGTTCCTCGCACAGGCGTACGTCTACGAGATCGACGTCTCGTCCGGTCGGGGGGTGATCGTCGATCGCATCCCGGTCGGCGGCGTCGGTCTCACCGACCGCCTGAAGGGCGACTTCGACCTCGAGGGGATCGCAGCGCGCGAGGAGGGCGGCTTCTGGGTGGCGAGCGAGGGCAGGGTGACCACCAACCCCTCGACGTCTCGTCCGAACCTCCTCGTCCGGATCGGCGATGACGGCACGATCGAGCAGACCGTCGAGCTGCCCGCCACGCTCGTGAGCGAGGCGACGAGCAACGGCTTCGAGGGGGTCGCCGTGACGGGCAGCGAATCCGACGGCGACGAGGTGGTCTGGGTTGCGATCCAGCTGGAGTGGAAGGACGATCAGACCGGATTCGTCAAGCTCGGCCGCTATGACGTCGCCGACAAGAAGTGGACGTTCGCGCGGTACCCGCTGGACACGCCCACGTCCCCGAACGGCGGTTGGGTCGGGCTGTCGGAGCTCACGCCCCTGCCGGACGGGAGGCTCGCGGTGGTCGAGCGGGACAACCAGCTCGGGCTCGACGCCCGGATCAAGAAGGTGTACGCGGTCGACCCGGACAGCGTGACATGGGTGGAGCACGCCTCGCCACAGGTGGCGCCACTGCCCACGCTTAGGAAGACGCTCCTGAAGGACATGCTCGTCGAGCTCGACGCGGCGAGCATCTCGGTGCCCGACAAGCTCGAGGGACTCGGGCTCACGAAGGACGGCAGCGTGTACGCCGCGACCGACAACGACGGCCTCGACCTCAACTACGGGGAGACGCTGTTCTTCGAGACCACGCTCGGCTGACGCCAGGGGAGAGCGGGCGGGGCCGTCCCACGCGGGACGGCCCCGCCCTGTGGATCGATCGGCACAGAGGCGTCACGAACCCTGTCTCCCCCTCCTGACAGCAGCTGCTGACAGCGGTGGCTGACAGCGGTGGCTTACAGCGGTGCCTGACAGCGCCTGCTGGCAGGCATTCCTGACAGACTCCAGGGCGTGATCGACCTCAAGGCCGCCAGAGCCGAGCCCGAGCGGTTCCGCGCCGCGCTCGCTCGCAAGGGTGCGGCCGAGGCGTTCGACCGGCTGCTCGCGGCTGACGAGCGGTGGCGCGCGCTCGTGCCGCGGGTGGACGAGCTGCGCAGCCGGACGAAGCTCAAGGGCAAGCCGACGCCAGAGCAGCTCGAGGAGCTGCAACAGGTGAAGGAGGAGCTGCGCGCGGCCGAGGAGGCGCTCGCAGCCGCAGAGGCCGAGCGGGAGGCGGCGCTGGGCGAGATCCCGAACCCGCCGGACGAGAGCGCTCCCGACGGCGACAGCGAGGACGACGCGGTCGAGCTGCGCAGGGTCGGCGAGCCGCCGGCGATCGCCGAGCCGCGGGAGGCCAGCGAGATCGGCCGTTTCGAGATCGAGCGGGCCGTGCGCCTGTCGGGCTCGCGCTTCGGCTACCTCGTCGGAGACACTGCGCTCCTCGCGCTGGCGCTCTACCGCTTCGCCCTCGACCGCGTCGTCGCCGCCGGGTTCACGCCGGTGCTTCCACCGGTGCTGGTGCGCGAGGAGGCGATGGTCGGCACCGGCTTCTTCCCCACCGACCGCGCGAACATCTACGCGCTCGAGGAGGACGAGCTCTACCTGACGGGCACGTCCGAGGTCGCGCTGGCCGGGATGCACATGGGCGAGATCCTCGAGGCCGAGTCGCTCCCGATCCGCTACAGCGGCTTCTCGACCTGCTTCCGGCGCGAAGCGGGCGCCGCCGGGCGCGACACGCGCGGCATGTTCCGCGTGCACCAGTTCAACAAGGTGGAGATGTTCGTCTTCACCCGGCCCGAGGACTCACGTGCGGAGCACGAGCGGATGGTCGAGCTGGAGGAGTCGATCCTGCGGGAGCTGGGGCTGCCCTACCGGGCCGTCGACGTCGCTGCGGGTGATCTCGGCGCGCCCGCTGCGAAGAAGATCGACCTCGAGGCGTGGTTCCCCTCGCAGGGGCGCTACCGCGAGGTCACCTCGTGCTCGAACACGACCGACTACCAGGCCCGCCGGCTCGGCATCCGCTGGCGGTCGCCCGAGCGCGGGCTCGAGCCGCCGCACACGCTCAACGGCACCGTCGTCACCGACCGGGCGGTGCTCTCCATCCTGGAGAACCTCCAGGGAGAGGTGCCCGACGTGCTCCGCTCCTTCGGCGCGCCCGAGCGCGTCGAGGGCTGAGCAGGGCCCCAGGGAGGCCGACTCCCCCCGTTCGGGGTATCCGGCTCGCCCGACACGGATACGATGGTCAGGGGGATGGGGAAGGACTGCGGCACAACGGTGTCGATCAGCTGGACTCGCGCCGAGCTCGAGGCGGTGCGGGAGGCGATCGAGGTGACGCCCTGCTTCGACGGGCGTGCGGACGCGCGGACGCTCGTGCGTGAGGCAGCCCGGGCGCGACGCATCGAGCCGGTCGTGATCGAGCTCGAGATCGCCCAGCAGCTCGCCCGTCGCATGGCGCCGAGCGACTTCACCACCGCGATGGCCAAGGTCAAGCTGCAGCAGGCGTTGCGACCGCACGCAAGTCCCGCGGTCCCGATGCGCCCCAGCGGCGCGACCCGCGTCGCGGCCCGCTGAGACGACGTCGCGTCGGACGAGCGGCACGCCCCAGGACCGGGACGTGCGAGCGGAGCGGGAGGGATTCGAACCCCCGGGCCCGCGTGACGGGCCGGCTGCTTTCAAGGCAGCTGCATTCAGCCAGACTCTGCCACCGCTCCGTGCGTGCGACGTTCCCAGGGTGACGGACAGGCTCGTCGGCCACGCCGAGACCGTACCGTCAACCCCGTCGGGAACGCGACTCGTGGCGCCGACGGCGCCGGGTACCGTTCCGGGCATGGATGCGTGCATCGTCTGCGGGGGAGGGCTGCCGGAGACGTCGGCGCGCACCGGCGACCCGTTCTGCAGCACCGCGTGCGCCAGGGAGCACTACGGCACCGGGACGCGCGACGAGCGACGGCGCGCGCAGACCCAGCAGCTGCAACGCCATCTCGAGGAGGGCACCGACCCGGCGTCGCTCGAGCTCCGACGCGTGACCGTCGAGCAGCGTCAGCAGCTGATCGCCGAGGGACGTTTCGTCGAGGAGTTCATCGAGGCCTTCCGCAACTACATGATCGCCCACAAGGAGCCGGTCATGACACCGATGGTGACCTGGTTCTCGCCGCGGGGCAGCGGGCCGACGATGCGGCGCTGGGACGACGAGGAGGCCTGGTTCGAGGCCGCGGAGACCGACGCCGCGTAGGTGGCCGTCGGCACGCTGCTCAACGGATGACGCGGTAGCAGCCCCACGCGTACATCGAGTGGCGCGACGCGACCGCGAGCGCCACGCGGTACTGCTGCTTCGGCGTCGCGCGATGCGCGTCGGCCGGGAAGCCGGGGAGCCGGTAGGTGTCCCAGGTGCCCTCGTAGAAGCCGAAGGCTCCCTCGTACCTGCCGCTGTCGTGACGCCAGTTGCCGCCGGTCTCGCACACGGCAAGCCGCCACCACATGTCGGGAAGCCATGCCGGCTGGGCGGTGCGACCGGTCGTGGCGCTCGCGCTCGCCGCCAGCACGAGCGCGGCCAGGGTCAGGGTGATCGCGGTGGTGATCGTCCTCATCGGTTCTCCTTCCGTCACGGGCCGGGACGCCCCGCACGCGGCAGGACGTGGTCACGCGAAGAGGCGTGCAGGCACCCCCGGAGTGGCGCCTGTCGTCGGGAGACGCGCAGAAAGGCGCCTCCTCGTGATCGAACGATCGTTCGATGGTAGCGGCTCCGGTCGGATGAGGGTCGTGGCAACGACCCTCTCGACGGCCGACGCCCCCGACGAGGCGCACCACGTCACCCCGCGCCCAGGCCCTGCGTCGAGTCGACGCGAGGCTCGGAGCCCGCGGCGCTGTCGATACCGCGCGCACTCGCGGCCCGTGGCGTGCGGACGCGACGGCGCGCGACGAGCTGAGCGACCGCGCGCGCGACGAGGATGCGCACGCGTCCCCGACGCCGGGCCTGCGCCCGTGTGCTGTGATGCATCCCTCGTCCAAGGGTCGCCACCCAGGCCGTGCCCGACGATGACTCCAGCGATGGTGCGCGTGCGGCGACTCACCCTCGGCTCTGCCCTGGCCATGCTCGTGGTGGCGCTCGCGCTGGCCGGGGGCGCCGCGCTCGCAGCGCCGACGGCCGCTGGTGTGGTCGCACTGCCCGCCGCCCAGACCGTGCCCGCCTCGGGCGCGCTGCCGGGGGCGACCGACTCCATCGCGGTGAACGCCGCGCGCGGCGAGCGAGAAGGGGCGTGGATCGTCGCCCGTGGAGCACGTCGGGTCGAGGCGCGCGTTGAGCAGGGCTCGCTCGGCGCGATCGACGTCGAGCTCGCGTGGGGACACTTCGTCCGGGTGGGGCCGCGGCTCGTCGCCGACGCCCTGCTGCCGTGGGATGGCTCTGCGCGCGAGAGCGAGCAGTCCAACCAGCCGGTCTACGTCCGGGTGAAGGTTCCGCGCTCGGTGGCGCCGGGTGCGTACGCGGGCTCGATCGTCGCGACCGTCGACGGCCGAACCGTGTCGCTGCCGCTGCGCGTGCGCGTCTTCCCCTTCACGCTGCCCGAGCGAGGTCTGCCGACCTCGTTCCACGTCAGCCCCACGACCTACCTCAACACGGTCGCGCGCCTGGAGGGGTTCGCGAGCCACGACGAGCGCCGGGCCACCAACAGCGCGCTCTTCGCATTCCTCGCCGAGTACGGGCTCTCGCCGTCGTCGTGGGGCTTCGGCGAGCCCCGCACGCAGGCAGGCTACGCCCCGAGCGCGAAGTGGTGGCTCGACTCCGCGACGAACATGGTGGACGCCGCCCGTCCGGGGTTCCCCGCGATGCGCGTGCCGATCTCGAGCAATCGCTCCGCACCGGGTGGCTGGATCGCCGGCCTGAGCCCGTCGAGCCCTGAGACGTGGTGCGACTACCTCCGCGCGGTGCGCGGCTTCTGGGAGCGACAAGGCTGGCTGGGCCGTACGCTGCCGTTCCTCTACGCGCAGGACGAGCCCGGCCTGCCCGGTCAACGGCTCGTCGCGCGCCAGTCGAAGGTGCTGCACGCGTGCTGGCCGGGGGCGAAGTCGCTGATGACGGGGAACCCCGACCCGACCGGCGCCAACAGGTTCCTGTCGGACGGCAAGGACGGGGACGATCTCGACATCTGGGTCGTGCTGAGCCGCCGCTACTACGGGCAGTTCACGGCGCCCAGCCAGACGCCGAGCCGCGCGCGCGAGCTCGCAGCGACGATCGACCGGGTTCGGGGACGGGCGCAGGTGTGGTCGTACACGTACACGGCGGTCGCGGGCACGCCGGGCTTCTCCGCGCTCGAGCCGCTCTCGAACCCGCGGACGTTCCTGCTCTGGAACGGACTCGAAGCGCTCCAGGGCGTGCTCTACGGGCAGGGGACGACCAGCTACGACGCCGGGGGCAGCCCGTTCGCGTCGCTGTCGCGCGGCGGGGACTTCGTGCTGCTCTACCCTGCGAAGGCGCGTCCGATCCCGAGCGCGCGCCTCGAGCAGATCCGGGACGGCCTCGAGGACATCGCGATCCTCGATGCCGTGCGACGCCGGGGCGGCTCCGCCGCCGTACGAGAGGTGCTCGGGGGAGCGGGCCTGTTCAGCGCCGACCGTCGCGGCGTCCGTCTCGCGTGCCACCTCGGCTGTGAGCTGCGCAGCCCCACGAAGTTCTCGTGGCCCGTCTGGTCGCGCGACGCGAGCACGGCGAGCCGCATCGAGCGGGCGCACCTCGCTGCGCTCCGCCTCACGCGCTGACGCGTACGATCGACGCGTGCCCGTGGCCGTCGTCTTCGACCTCGACGGCGTGATCGTCGACACCGAGCACGTCTGGGACGAGGTGCGCGAGGAGCTGACGCGCGACTGGGGCGGGCGCTACACGCCCGACGCGCAGCGCGCGATGATGGGGATGAGCTCGATCGAGTGGTCGCAGTACATGCACGACGTCGTCGGGCTGCCGCAGCCACCCGGCGAGATCAGCGCCGAGGTCGTGCGCCGCCTGCTCGTGCGCTATGCCGTCGACCTGCCACTGCTCCCGGGGGCCGTGGCGACCGTCCGGGCCCTGCACGCGGCGGGGCTGCCGCTCGCCGTCGCGTCGTCGTCGAACCGGCCGTTGATCGACGCAGTGCTGCGCACGGCAGGGATCGCCGATGCCTTCTCGGCCACGGTCTCCTCGGAGGAGGTACCACGCGGCAAGCCCTCGCCCGACGTCTACCTCGAGGCTGCCCGGCGCCTTGGCGTCGAGCCGACCGACTGTGTCGCCGTCGAGGACTCGACCGCCGGCATCCGGGCGGCCCATGCGGCGGGCATGCGGGTGATCGCGTTCCCGAACCGCGTCTACCCGCCCGCACCCGAGGCGCTCGCGCTGGCGGAAGTCGTGCTCGAGACGCTCGACGAGCTCCCGAGGGCGATCGACGCGCCAGAGGTGTCTGGCTGAAAGCCAGACACCGATGATCCACGGAGCTGCGAGGGGCCGGCACCCGCCTCGGTGCCTGGCTTCGGCCAGGCTCCTGCTGGTCGCGTGAGCGCCGTCAGTCGACGCGGCCGAGCAGGACGCAGGCGTTGTGACCGCCGAGGCCCATCGCGTTCGAGAGCGCGACGTCGACCTCGACGTGCCGCGCCTCGTTCGGGACGTAGTCCAGGTCGCACTCCGGATCGGGGGTGCGGTAGTTGATCGTCGGCGGGAGCACGCCGTGCCGCAGCGCGAGCGCGCACATCATCGCCTCGACCGCCCCGGCGGCGCCGAAGCAGTGGCCGGTGACCGACTTCGTCGACGACACGGCGAGGCGATAGGCGTGGTTGCCGAAGACCTGCTTCAGCGCCCGCGTCTCGGCGAGGTCGCCGAGCGGCGTCGACGTGCCGTGGGCGTTGACGTAGCCGACCCGCTCGGGCGCCACCCCGGCGCGCTCGAGCGCGGCGCGGATCATCCCCGCGACGCCCGTCGCCTCGGGCTCCGGCTGTGCGAGGTGGTGGGCGTCGTTGGAGGCGCCGTAGCCGAGCACCTCCGCGTAGATCGTCGCGCCACGGGCACGCGCCGCGTCCATGTCCTCGAGCACGTGCACGCACGCGCCCTCGCCCATCACGAATCCCGCGCGCGTCGCGTCGAAGGGCCGGGAGGCCAGCGCCGGATCGACGTCCTCGGCGACGAGTCCGCGCATCGCGCAGAAGCCGGCGAGGATGAGCGGGATGATCGGGGCTTCCGTGCCGCCCGCCAGCACGACGTCGGCCTGGCCCCGTCGAATCGTCTCGGCTGCCTCGCCGATCGCCGTCGACCCGGTCGCACAGGCCGACACCGGGGCGAAGTTCGGCCCCGTGAGCCCCAGCTGGATCGCGATCTGCCCGCTCGCCGTGTCCGGGAGCACCGATGGGATGAAGAACGGCGACACCCGGTCCGCGCCGCGCTCGACGAGCGTCGCGTGCTGCTCGGCGATCGTCGCGATGCCGCCGATCGCCGAGCCGACGAGGATCCCAACCCGGGCGGGGTCGATCCCCTCGATCCCGGCGTCGACCCACGCCTCCTTCGCGGCCGCGACCGCGAGGAGGACGTTGCGGTCCATCCGCCGCACCTCCTTCACGGGGCCGACCGTCTCCGGGTCGAAGCCACGCACCTCGGCGGCGATCCGCACGGGATACTCGGAGGCGTCGAACGCCTGGATCCACCCGACCCCGCTCCGGCCGGCGACGGCCGCCTCCCAGGTGGCGGTGGCGTCGAGCCCGAGCGGTGTGACGGCCCCGAGGCCCGTGATCGCGACGCGTCGCATCGGTGCGTAGCCTACGGTTCGACGCGTCGGACGGTTGCGACCGTGTCGATCCCGCGGTCGAAGGACGCGACGTCCGCCCCGGTCGCCTCCGCGACGGCGACGACGTACGCGTCGGCGAACGCCAACCGCGTCTGCCCGTAGAGCTCGATCGCGCGCATCGCGACGTTCGGCTCGGCGCAGACGATCGACTCGAAGCCGACGATCGCGCGTGCCGCCTGGGCAACCGAGGGGCGCGGGACACGATAGACGGATCGCAGGACGTAGACGACCTCGGCCAGCACCACGTCCGTGAGCACGAGCTGGAGTCCCGACGCCAGGAGCCGACCGGCACGTCGAGCCTGGTCGGGAGGCTCGCCGGTGAGGTGCCGGATGAGGATGTTCGTGTCGAGAACGGCCGTCACGCGCGGTCCCGCACGCTCCGTCTGATCGCGAGCTCGCGGATCTCCGACCACGGCTTGCCTCGAATCTCGGGTGGCACGGGGATCGTCCCAGCCAGCTCGAGCAGGTCGGGGGTCCGCGCGATCAGCGCATGCCCGTCGACGACGCGGAACAGCACGAGGTCACCCTCGGCGAGGCCGAGCGCGTCGCGCACCGGCTTGGGGATCGTCACCTGCCCCTTCGATGTGACCTTCGCGGACACGTCCATTCCTTACCTCCTTATCCAAGTAAGGATAGCGCCGTGGACGCGAGCAGTCGATACTCCGGGTCATGGCCCGATCGCGCCGCAGCAGCGAGCCCGTCGAGCGGCCCGCCGAGCTCGACCCGCTCGTCCCGTTCCCCCCGATGGAGGCCGAGCTCGTGCGCGAGCTGCCCGAGGCGGACGGGTGGCAGTACGAGCCGAAGTGGGACGGGTTCCGGGGGCTGCTCGAGAACATCTCGGGCGAGCTGCGACTGTGGTCGCGGAACGGGCGGCCGCTGCTCCGCTACTTCCCGGAGCTGATCCCGCTGAGCGAGCTGCTCCCCCCGCGCTCGTGCCTCGACGGCGAGATCGTGATCGAGCGGGACGGGGTGCTCGACTTCGACGCGATGCAGATGCGGCTCCACCCGGCCGAGAGCCGCATCAAACGGCTGTCGGCGGAGATCCCGGCGCTGTTCGTCGCCTTCGACGTGCTCGTCTGGGAGGGCGCGCCGGTGTGGGAGCGTCCGTTGCGCGAGCGGCGCGTCGCGCTCGAGCGCGACGCGGGCGCCTTCCGCCTCTCGCCGTCGACCGAGGACCGGGCGGCCGCGCTCGGCTGGCTGGAGGGCTTCGAGGCGCTCGGGCTCGACGGCGTGATCGCGAAGCGGCTCGACAGCCCGTACCGACCCGGCGCTCGGGACGCCGTGGTCAAGGTGAAGCCGGAGAAGACGGCGGACTGCGTCGTGGTCGGCGTGCGCTGGAAGCGCGCCGGGGACGCACCCCGGCTCGCGACGCTCCTGCTCGGCCTCCACGCCGACGACGGCACGCTCGACTACGTCGGCTCGGCGGCCGTCGCCGCCACGCGACACGACGAGATCGCGGCGCTCGTCCTCCCGCTGCTCGAGAACGCGCCGGAGCGACGGTTCTCGGAGCCGAGCCGCTGGGGCGGCGGAGAGCTGGAGGAGTCGCCCCTGCGGCCCGAGCTCGTGGTCGAGGTGCGCTACGACAAGGTGCAGGGGCGCCGGTTCCGCCACGGCACGAAGCTCGTGCGCTTCCGGCCCGACAAGGACCCTGCCCGGTGCACCTGGGACGAGCTGCAGTCAAGTCCCAGGATGTGGTGTAGCTCGTCGGCATCGTCGGCTGCTCAGGCCGCGGTGAGCTCTCGCACC
>CAZUVW010000017.1:0-24934 GCA_964623875.1 uncultured Gaiellales bacterium | reverse complement strand
GGAAGCCGAGCAGATCGTCGAGCAGACGGCGTGCCTGGTTCTCCTGGACGTCCAGCCCTGTCAGCGAGAGCAGCCGCTTCTGGTGGTAGCCGGGCTCGACCACGCGGGGGCTGACCCGGAGGCGGTACGCGTCGCCCTCGCCGACGAGCTCGAGCTCCTCCGTGTCGAACCCGAGCTCGTGCAGGCGCTCGAGCCGCTCGTGGATCCGATGGCGCTCGTCGACGCGGATCAGCTCCTCGCGCGTGAGCTCGTCCCAGAGCCGCTCGTAGCGCCGGATCACCGCGTCTCCCGTCTCGACCGGGTCGATCCCCTCGGGCAGGTCGCCTGCCGCCGCCAGGTCGAGCAGCTCGCCGGCGAGGTTGTCGCGCGCGACGACGAGGTCGTGCACGCGCTGTCCGTCGGTGAGCGTCGCGTGCAGCTCACCGGTCTCGGCGTCGACGAGGTAGGCGGACAGCGCGCCCGCGTCGCGCCGGAACAGCGTGTTCGAGAGCGAGCAGTCGCCCCAGAAGAACCCCGCCAGGTGAAGGCGCACCAGCAGCTGCGCGAGCGCGTCGAAGAGATGCTCGCGCAGGTTCGGGACACCGCGGCCGCGGAAGAGCGCCCGATAGGGAAGCGAGAAGTCGAGGTGGCGGGTGACGAGGATGGCGTCGAGCCCGGCAGGACGCCGGTCGACGACCCCGACGGCCTCGACCACCGGCACCGCTGCCTCGGCGAGCTGCCGCAGGAGCCCGAACTCGCGCCGCGCGAGCCGGGGGTTGATCTCCTTGAGCGCGTAGACCGACGCGTCGTAGCGGACGAACCGGACGACGTGGCGGGAGATCCCGCGCACGACGTCGACCACTCGGTCGGAGGCCCACTCCTCGAGCGGTGTCTCCCACGGGAGGTCGAGGAAGTCGGGCGTCCGGTCGTCCGTGACGATCTGGAGTCGCACGGACCACAACGGTACTCGCACCCTGCGTGCCGACCGCCGACGCACGTCCACTGGCTGGACGGAAGCGCCGCCTACAATGCCGCGATGGGTCACGTGCTCACCGAGCTCCCGGTCGGCGAGCGCGTCGGGATCGCCTTCTCGGGCGGGCTGGACACGACGGTCGCGGTCGCGTGGATCCGCGAGAAGGGGGCGGTGCCCTACGCCCTCACGGCCGATCTCGGTCAGCACGACGAGGAGGACGTGGCAGGGATCCCCGCGCGCGCGCGCGAGGTCGGCGCGGAAGAGGCGATCCTCGTCGACTGCCGGCCCCAGCTCGTGCACGAGGGCCTCGTCGCCCTCCAGTGCGGTGCCTTCCACGTCTCGTCGGGCGGCAAGACCTACTTCAACACCACGCCGCTCGGGCGTGCCGTGACCGGGACGATGCTCGTCCACGAGATGCACGAGCACGGCGTCGACATCTGGGGCGACGGGTCGACGTACAAGGGGAACGACATCGAGCGCTTCTTCCGCTACGGGCTTCTCGCGAACCCCGCGCTGCGGATCTACAAGCCGTGGCTCGACCCGGTGTTCGTCGCGGAGCTCGGCGGGCGGGCGGAGCTGAGCGACTGGCTTGCCGAGCGCGGGCTCCCCTACCACCAGAGCAAGGAGAAGGCGTACTCGACCGACGCGAACATCTGGGGAGCGACGCACGAGGCCAAGGAGCTCGAGCTGCTCGACCAGCCGATGCACATCGTCGAGCCGATCATGGGCGTCCGCCACTGGGATCCGTCGGTCGCCGTCGAGCCCGAGCGAGTGGTGGTGGAGTTCCGCGACGGCTGGCCCGTCGCGCTCAACGGTGTCGCGTTCGAGGACCGCGTGGCGCTCGTGCTCGAGGCGAATGCGATCGGCGGGCGGCACGGGCTCGGGATGTCCGATCAGATCGAGAACCGGATCATCGAGTCGAAGAGCCGCGGGATCTACGAGGCGCCGGGCATGGCGCTGCTCCACGTCGCCTATGAGCGCCTCGTCAACGCCATCCACAACGAGGCCACGATCGACAACTACCGGACGATGGGTCGGCGCCTCGGGCGGCTCCTGTACGAGGGGCGATGGCTCGACCCGCAGGCGCTGATGCTCCGTCAGAGCCTCCAGCACTGGGTCGGCGCCACGGTGACCGGGTCGGTGACGCTCGAGCTGCGGCGCGGCGACGACTACACGATCCTCGACACGGTCAGCGAGAACGCGACGTACCACCCGGAGCGGCTCTCGATGGAGCGGGTCGAGGACGCAGCCTTCGGTCCGCTCGACCGGATCGGGCAGCTGACGATGCGCCAGCTCGACATCGAGGACTCGCGCGACAAGCTGAGCCTGTACGCCCGTCTCGGCCTCACGACCGCGAGCGACCCGTTCGGCATCCTCGGCACCGGGGACGACGAGCCTGTCTAGGCGCGAGTCCGCGAAGCGGAGTCGCGCCCAGCGGACTCGCGCCCGGGTTACGTCTCCGCCTGGGCGCGCTCGACGACGATCACGGGCACGCGCACGGCGGGGCCGAGTCGCAACAAGGCCCGCACCAGCTCGGCGCAGTCCTCCGGGCGGATCATCTCGGAGCCGTCGATCCCGGTCCACGCGGCCATCGGCGTGTCGACGAACCCGGGGCAGAGCGCGGTCGCGCGCACCCCGGAGGCCGCCTCCTCGCGGACGAGCGAGCGGGTGAGCGCGATCAGCGCGGCCTTCGACGCGCCGTAGGCCGCGAGCCCCGGGGTGGGCATCGTGCCGGCGATCGAGGAGAGGTTGACCACCAGACCGCTGGTCGTGCGAAGCAGCGGCAGCGCCTCCCGCGTGACGAGGAAGGCGCCACGGAGGTTGACGGCCTGCTGGAGGTCGAAGGCCTTCGTCGAGGTGTCCGCGATCGTCCCCGCGATGCCGACGCCTGCCGAGTTCACGAGCACGTCCAGCCCACCGTGCGCGTCACGATGCGCGGCGACGAGACGGGCGCAGTCCTCCTCGTGCGTGACGTTCGCCCCGACGGCGAGGGCCCCGAGCTCGGCGGCAGCAGCCTCGAGTCGCTCCGGCGTCCGGGCCGCGAGCGTCAGCGCGAACCCCTCGTCGCGGAGCATCCTCGCGATTGCGAGACCGATGCCCGACGATCCTCCCGTCACGAGCGCGCTGCGCACCGTCGCATCCTCGCACGAAAGGCGAAGGCCGCCGAGGGGGGCGGCGGCCTTCGGTCGTGCTGGGGAGAGGAGATGGGATGGATCTCCGTCCCGACGATTGTTCGCCCTCCGTCGGACGGATCCTTCGTCGCCGGTCGTCCTCGCACGACGGTCGGCACGCCCAGAGGTCGTCTCTACACTCGATGGCGTGACCGACCCGACGCTCACCAGCCTCGCCAAGGCCGGCGGCTGCGCCGCGAAGTACTCGGCGGCTCGACTCGAGTCCCTGCTCTCGGGGCTCGTCCCGGGCGACGCGACCGACCTGCTCGTCGGGCTCGACCCGGCCGACGACGCGGCCGTGTACCGGCTCGACGACGAGCGCGCCCTCGTCTTCACCGTCGACTTCTTCCCGCCGGTGGTCGACGACCCGCACGCGTTCGGCCGCATCGCGGCTACCAACGCCCTGAACGACGTCTACGCGATGGGTGGGGCGCCGCTCCTCGCGCTCTCGGTGACCGCGTTTCCCGAGGAGCTCCCGACGGAAGTGCTCGGAGAGATCCTCGCAGGCGCCGCCGTCGCGACCAGCGAGGCCGGCGCGATCCTGGCGGGCGGGCACACGATCCGCGACGCCGAGCCCAAGTACGGGCTCGCGGTCGTCGGGCTCGTCCACCCCGACGGCGTCTGGGTGAAGAGCGGCGCGCGTCCGGGAGACGCGGTCGTCCTGACGAAAGCGCTCGGGACCGGGCTCGTCCTGCAGGCGCGGCGGGACGGGGGCGACCCTGCGGGGGCGCTCGAGGCGGCCATCGGGGCGATGACGACGCTCAACCGCGATGCCGCCGACGTCCTCCGGCCGTTCGAGCCGAACGCGGTCACCGACGTCACCGGGTTCGGCCTGCTCGGGCATGCGCACGAGACCGCGTCGCGGTCGGGCGTGCGCATCGTGCTCGAGGCGGCCTCGCTGCCCGCGCTGCCGGGTGCGCTCGAGCTCGCCGCTGCGGGCGTGCGGACGGGCGGCGAGCGTCGCAACCGGGAGTTCGCCGGAGCCCACGTCGACGTGTCGTGCGACGCAGCCCGCGAGGCGCTCGCGTACGACCCGCAGACGGCGGGCGGTCTCCTGATCTCGCTGCCGTCCGACCGCGCCGTCGTCCTCGCTGCGGCGTTCGCCGCCGCGGGTCTCGAGCTGTGGCGGGTCGGGGCGGTCGAGGCGGGCACAGGCGTCGCGCTCGCCTGACTCGCGGGACTACACTCGCGCGAGTGGTCTCGCTCCGCCGCGCGCGCACGCCGGTCACCGCGAAGCGGTTCCTGACGCTCTCGATCGCGTCGCTCGTCGCGCTGCAGTTCGTCGTCACCTCGGGCGCGTTCGTGCGTCTCACCGGCTCCGGGCTCGGCTGCGAGAACTGGCCCCGCTGCGGCTCGGCACCCTTCCCCACGAGCGCGGCGGGGTACCACGCGTTCGTCGAGTTCGGCAATCGGCTGGTCGCGCTGGTCGGGATCGGTCTCACGCTCGTCGTCTGGCTGGCCGCCCGTCGCGTGGAGGGTCTCGACCGCTGGGTGCGCCTCACGGCGCTCGCCGCGTTCCTCGGCACCGTCGCGCAGATCCCGCTCGGCGGCGTCACGGTGATCCTCGAGCTGCACCCGCTGGCGGTGATGTCCCACTTCCTGCTCGCGCTCGTGGTCACGGGGCTCGCGGTCGTCGTGACGATCGAGGCGTGGTCGCACCACCGCGGGCGGGCGGCCTCCGCGGCACCGCGCTGGCTCCGGTTGGCGGCTGCGATCGGCGTCGTCGCCTGCGCGGTGATGGTCGTGACGGGCGCAGTCGCGACCGCCTCGGGGCCGCACCCCGGTGCCGACGAGGACGTCCAGCGCCTCGGGCTCGGCATCACGGACACCGTCTACGTCCACGTGCGCGCGACCGCCGTGTACGGCATCTGGCTCCTGGTCGTGGGCTGGCAGCTCGTGCGGCTGCGCCGAGCGCTGCCGGGCGTGGTGCGGCTCGCAGGAGCGCTCCTGGCCGTCCTGCTCGCCCAGATGCTCGTCGGCGAGGTCCAGTACCGCAACGCGCTGCCCTGGGGGCTCGTGCTCGCGCACGTCACGTTGGGGGCGGCGATCTGGGGCCTGACCGTCGCGGTCGCCCACACGCTCTTCCGGCCGCCGCTGCCCCTGGCGGCCTCGGCGGCCGCGGAGATCGGTCGGGCGGGAGCACGCGACGCCCTCGCCTCGTCGCGCTAGGCCGCCTCGGCGGTCTCGCCCCGCCTCGACCCTGTGACCCGTCGCGGCGCCCGAGGCGAGTACGCTTCGTCCGTGGAGTCCGAGCTGCTCATCCACGAGCGACCCGTCCTGCGTCGGCCGGTGCTCGTCTGCGCGTTCTCGGGCTGGAACGACGGGGGCCAGGGAGCGACCCTCGCGGCCGAGTTCCTCTGCCGGCACTGGGGCGCGGAGCGGTTCGCGGAGATCGATCCGGAGGGCTTCCTCGACTTCCAGTCCACGCGGCCGACCGTCGTCCTGGACGAGGGGCTCACGCGACGCATCGAGTGGCCCGAGACGGTCTTCTACCACGCGAGCCTGCCCGGCGCCGAGCGCGACGTGGTGCTGCTCATCGGCGTCGAGCCGAGCTACCGCTGGCGCACGTTCTGCGGCCTCGTCACCTCGCTCGCGCGCGAGCTCGGGGTGGAGCTGGTCGTCACGCTCGGCGCGCTCCTCGCCGACGTGCCGCACACCCGCCCTGCCCCCGTCACCGGCGCCGCGAGCGATCCGCGGCTCGTGGAGGAGCTCGGGCTCGAGCTGTCGCGCTACGAGGGCCCGACGGGCATCGTGGGCGTGCTCCACGACGCGTTCCGGCAGGCGGGCGTGCGCTCGGCGAGCCTGTGGGCGGCGGTGCCGCACTACGTCTCGCTCGCGCCGAGCCCACGGGCCGCGCGGGCGCTGGTGGGGCGGCTGTCGGACGTGATGGGCGTCGCGATCGACGCGACCGAGCTCGACGAGGCCGAGGCCGAGTACAGCCGTCACGTGAGCGAGGCGGTCGCGTCGGACCCCGACACCCAGAGCTACGTCGAGGAGCTCGAGCGTCGCTCCGACTCGATCGAGCAGCTCTCGGAGGGGGGGTCGCTGCCGACGGGCGACTCGATCGCCGCGGAGCTGACGCGGTTCCTGCGCGAGCAGGATCGCGAGCGCGGCGGCGACGACGAGCCGACCGGGCCCGCGTAGCCGCCGTCAGGCGGCGGTGGCGTCGGCCGCGCCCTCGGCGAGCTCCGGCGCTGCGTCCTCCGCCGTCGCGTCCGGGCGCCCGTCCGGAGCCGACTCCCCGTCTGCGCCGGACTCCGGCGCGTCGTCGGCGACCGCCACGGCGGACGCGCTCTCGGGTCGCTTCTTCTTGCGGCGACGACGGGACTTGCGAGCGGGTGCCTTCGGCGCCGGGAGGTCGTCCGCGAGCGCGCTCGCGATCTCCTGGATCGACCCGAGCGCCTCGCGCGCCTCGTCGAGCCGCTGCGTGGACCGTGGCGTGTAGCCCTCGGCCGAGGCGAGCAGCGCGGCGCCGACGGTGAGCGGCAGCGCCTTCGCGATCAGGATCAGCTGGGCGACGTTCTCCTCGTGCCGGTGTCCCCGGGAGTTCGCGACGGCGCCGAGCAGGCGCTTGCCCTCCGGGAACTCCTGGCTCGCCTTGCGGTCGAGGGTCTTGCGCACCGAGCGCGTGAGTCTCCAGGTCCAGCGTTGGAGGATCTGCTCGGGTGCGCTGGCCTTCCCCTCGCCGATCGCGCGGAGGAGGATCCGGACGCCCGCGACGCGGTCCTTCTCCCACGGCGGAGCCTGCGTGACGAGCGTGACGAGGTCGTCGAAGTCCGCGCGCTCGACCGGGGTCGCCACGCGGTCGGCGAGCGCCGTCATGCGCAGCCGGCGGTTCGGGTTCTCGGCGGCGCAGACCGACAGGAACGTCTCGAGCGCGCCCTTGCCCGCGCGCCCCTCCGCGAACTTGCGCGCGAAGTCCGCGCGCTGGTCGAAGCGGATCTGGCGACCCGCGATCGTCGCCCAGAAGCGCTGCTCGGCCTCGTCCAGGAACTTCGGGTCGACGCGCTGCCACTCCCGCTGGATCACGGCCAGGCGTCGACGGACGTCCGGCGTGACCGGGACGAGCCAGGGCGCAGGCGAGAGCCGCCGGCGGGCTCGACGGGACGACCGACGTCGGGGGGCGGGGGTGACGCGCGCGCCCTCGCGGTAGAAGTCCGCGTCGAGCAGCGAGTGGAGCGAGACCACTCGCTCGGCGTGCGTCGCGCCCTTCGGCACGAAGTCCACGACGATGCCGGCCTCCTTGCGTGCGTGCGTCCGCATGATGCGGCCGATCCGTTGCTGGTAGACGCGCTTCGACGCGGTCGGCGCGAGGTGCATGCACACCGTCGCACGGGGCGAGTTCCAGCCCTCGGCGAGCAGCTGGGCGTTGACGAGGACGTTGATCTCGCCGCGCTCGTACGCCGCGAGCGTCTCGGCGAGCTCGCGCGGCGGCGTGCGTCCCGAGACGGCCATCGTCTTCAGCCCGGCGGCCCGGAACTCCTGCGCGAGGTTGTAGGCGTGATCGACGCCTGCCGCGTAGACGATGCCGGGAGTCGGGCCGAAGCGGTCGCGATAGAGGCTCGCGGCCGCCTGGTTCAGAGCCGTGTGGTCGAGGGCGGCCGCGAGCGCGCGCTCCTCGAAGTCACCGCCGACGATCGGCACGGAGTTGATCGCGGCGACGGGCGGCACGCGCAGCGAGCGCAGCGGTGCGATCAGCCCGCGCCGGGCCGCGTCGGCGAGGGGCAGGTCGTCGACCGACGCGGGGAAGACGTCCGAGACCTGCTTGGCGATCAGCTCCTCGGTCGCGGTCATGCCGATGTAGAGGGGCTCGTGAAAAGCGCGGATCGCGGCGCTCGTCTTCTCGCCGAGCGCCGTGTGGGCCTCGTCGCAGATCACGAGCTGGTACGCGTCGCGGGAGAGCTCGATCGCGTGGCGGGCGAACCAGGCGTACGTCTGGATCGTCATCGGGTCGGAGCGCAACGGCTCCTTGCCTGCCTCGATCGCATCCGTGAACCGCGATCCGTAGCCTTCGTGCGTCAGGTCTCGTCGGAACTGGTCGACGAGCAGGCGCCGATGCGTGAGGATCAGGACGCCGAGCTCGCGCGCGGCCTCGACGAAGCCTGCAGCGGCGATCGTCTTGCCCGACGCGGTCGGGTGGCGGAAGCGGTAGCGGCGGACGGCGCCGGGGTCGGAGCTCACCTGCTCGGTGAGCTCCCCCTCGACGTCGTCGTCGAGCAGGCCCGCGTCGACGTCCTCGTCGTCCTCCGGCTCGGGCTCCTCCTCGAGCTCCGTGGCCGCGCCGTTGCCGTTGCCGTTGGCGTCGAAGCCTCGCTGGGTCGCGGCGATGAGCTCGGTCAGCATCCCGGCGAGGGCGTCGATCTGATGACGGCGCAGCGCCGTGCCCGAGGCCGTCGCCGGTGCCTCCGAGGCCAGCACGCGCTCGAGGCCGAGCATGAGGCCGTAGCGGACCTTCCACGCGGGCGAGGGGGTGCGGCGGCCGGCCTCGATCTCGGCGACCGCGTCGTCGAGTGCCGCGCGACGGGCGGTTCCGGGAGCGAGCGCGACCTCCGGGTCCTCGCCGGGATGGACGAAGGGCTCGCCGAACCAGCGCTCTGCACGGAGTGCCTCGGCTGCCAGAGCCTCGGCCTGCTCCGACATGGATGTCGGGGTGATGGTCGATTCCTGCATGTCCGCAGCACCCTCTGAGGTGCCGGCGGTGCCTTTGTGCGTTCAGAGGAGTCGGCCCGCTCGACGACGACGAGCGGCGAGCGCGGACGACGCCGGGAGAGTAGCGGACGGGGCGGTCGTGCGGGGGTCAGTCGCCGCGGGAGGCGAGCGGGGCCCCGGTGACCCTCGCCGAGACCCCGACGTCGTCGAGGTGCCGCGTGATGCCGCCGCGGAAGAACGGGAAGCCCGCGCCCAGGATCAGGCACGCGTCGATGTCGGCTGCCGACTCGACGACGCCCTCGTCGAGCAGGTGCCGGCATTCGTCCGCCAGCGCCTCCAGCAGCCGCTCGTGGATCTCGTCGACGCTCGGGCGGCCCTCCCGCTGCTCGAGCTCGGGGAAGTCGCCGGCCGCGAGCGTCTCCAGCGTTCGGGAGAGCGGGAAGCGCTCAGGGTAGGCGGCATGCATCGTGTGGAGGACGTGGTTCGCCACTCGGGGGCCGACCAGCCCGAGCAGCGCCGACGGCGGCATCGGCAGACCGAGGCGCAACGCTGCCTCGTCGGTCTCCTCGAACGTGCTGCCGGCCTCGACCGCCTGCATCAGCACCGACGACTGGCGGGTCAGGAGACGGTTGACGACGAATCCCGGCGCGTCCCTCACGAGGACGCCGCGCTTGCCGAGCCGCTTGGCGACGTCCCACGCCGTCGCGAGCGCGTGGTCGTCGGTCGCCGGGGTGCGCACGAGCTCGACGAGGGGCAGCACGGCGACGGGGTTGAAGAAGTGCATCCCCACCAGCCGCTCCGGGTGCGCCAGCCGCTCGCCCATGGCGGTCACCGACAGGGAGGACGTGTTGGTCGCCAGCACGCAGGTCTCGGGGACGACCGCCTCGACCTCGCCGAAGACGGTGCGCTTCACCTCGAGCTCCTCGAACACCGCCTCGAGCACGAGATCGCACCCGTCGTAGGCGCCTGCGTCCGCGCCTGCGGTGACGACCTCGCCGAGGAAGCGAGACTTCGGCTCCGTCAGGCGACCGCGCGCGACGAGCCCGGCGAGCTCGCCGCGGATCGTCTCGACGGCCTCCTCCGCGCGGCCCGGCTCGACGTCCGTGAGCGTCACGGGCACCTCGAGCCGGCGAAGGAAGAGCGTCGCCAGCTGGGTGGCCATCAGCCCGGCGCCGACGATCCCGACCTTCTGGACGGGGCGCGGTCGGACGGCGGGAACGCCGACACCGCGCTTGACCCGTCGCTCGACGAGGTTGAAGGCGTAGACGGACGCCTGGGCCTGTGGGCCGGGGAGGAGGTCGGCGAGCGCGTCCTCCTCCGCCGCGTAGCCCTCCTCGACCGTCCAGCGGGCGGCTCCCTCGATCAGGTCGAGCGCCCGGTACGGCGCGAGCGCCGCCCCGTGCACGGCGTCGTCGACGCGTGCTCGAGCGCGGGCGCACACCTCGGTCGCGTCGCCGAGGTCCGCGTCGAGCGCGCGCTTCCCGCCACCGTCCTCGACGTGGTCGACGAGGATCGCCAGCGACTCGTCGACGAGCTCGAACGGATCGACGACGTGATCCACGAGTCCCAGCTCCAGCGCCTGGGACGCCGTGAGCATCCGGTTCCGATCGAGCGGGTTGTCCACGATCACCCGGACGGCGCCCGTGGCACCGACGAGTCGGGGGAGGATCTGCGTGCCGCCCCAACCCGGGATCAAGCCGAGGAAGACCTCCGGCAGGCCGAGATGGCGGGCCGACGAGGCGACGGTGCGCAGGTCGCAGTGCAGGGCGATCTCGATGCCCCCGCCGAGCGCGACGCCGTTGATCGCCGCGAGCGTCGGGAACGGGAGCGCCCTGAGTCGGCCGAACAGCGCATGGCCGGCGACGCCGCCCTCGCGGGCGCGCTCCGCGGTGATCCCGGGGAACTCGGCGATGTCGGCTCCCGCGGCGAAGGAGAAGGGCTTCCCGGTGAGGAGGAGCCCGACCCACGTCCCGGCCTCGAGCTCGTCCAGCGCCCGCGCGAGGTCGGCCAGAGCCTCGGCGCCGAACGTGCTCGGCTTCTGCCAGTCGGCGCCGTTGTCGATCGTCAGGAGCGCCACGTCGCCGACCCGCGTCGCGGCCGTCCGGAGGTGGAAGCGGGTGACGGGGTCCTGGGCGCGATCGGTGTCAGCCATGCCGCAGGTTCTCCCAGAGCAGCGCCGCGCCCATCCCCAGCCCGACGCAGAGCGCGGTGATCCCGTAGCGGGCCGCCGGCCGCTCGGCGAAGCCGAACGCGAGCTGTGCGATCAGCCGCACCCCGGTCGCCGCGAGTGGGTGTCCACAGGCGATCGCGCCGCCGTAGGGATTGAGGCGCTGGTCGTCGGGCGCGATGCCCAGCCCGTCGCACCAGGTCAGCACCTGGACGGCGAACGGCTCGTTGAGCTCGAAGAGGTCGATGTCGTCGAGGGTCAGCCCGTGCTGCTCGAGCACGCGACGCGTGGCCGGGATGGGGCCGAGGCCCATGAGGTGGGGCTCGACGCCTGCGTAGGCGAACCCCACGAGTCGCATCGCCGGCTCGAGCCCGAGGGAACGGGCGGTCGCCTCCTCCGCGAGCAGGCACGCGGTCGCGCCGTCGGTGAGCCCGGCTGCGTTGCCCGCCGTCACGCGTCCGCCCGGCCGGAACGGCGTGCGCAGGCGCGCGAGCTTCTCGACCGTCGTGTCGGGGCGGAGCAGCTCGTCGCGGTCGGCGAGCGCCCAGCCGTCGTGGGTGAGGACGGCCATCGGGACGACCGTGCGACCGAAGACGCCCTCGGGGCCCGAGGCCCAGGCCGCCGCGGCCCGTCGCTGGCTCTCCGCCGCGTACCGGTCGGCGTCGGCTCGCGTCAGGTGCGGGAAGACGTCGTGCAGGTTCTCCGCCGTCTCGCCCATCACGGCGGCGCTCTGGTCGATCAGGCTCTCGGCGACGAAGCGCGGGTTGAAGTCGACCTCGTCGCCCATCGGGTGGTGCCCCATGTGCTCGACGCCACCGGCGACCACGAGATCGCAGGCCCCCATCGCGATTTCCCCCGCGGCGGCCGTGACGGCGGTCAGGGCGCCGGCGCACATCCGGTCGACGGCGAACCCGGGCACCGTGTGCGGCAGGCCGGCGAGCAGCGCGACGTCGCGGCCGAGCGTCAGGCCCTGGTCGCCGACCTGTGCCGTCGCCGCCATGACGACGTCGCCGATCCGGTCCACCGGGACGCGAGGGTTGCGGCGGAGGAGCTCCCGCACGACCTTGACGGCCATGTCGTCGCCCCGCGTGCGCGCGAACAGGCCGCCGGGCACCGCCTTGCCGAACGCGGTGCGGACGCTGTCGACGACCACGACCTCACGCAGCTCCCGGGGCATCGCCGGAGCATATCGTGGCTGATTGACCGTTCAGTCAGGGCCGTTCCCTGCGGGGAACAGCCCTAGGGACCCCCGCACGCCGTCGGGAGCTGCTACTCGCCGGCGGCGAGCTGCTGGGCGCGCGTCATCGCGGCCTGGATGGCGTTCAGGAACGCTGCCCGCACCCCGGCCGCCTCCAGCTCCCGGATCGCGGCGATCGTCGTGCCGCCGGGAGAGGTGACCATCTCGCGCAGCTCGACGGGATGGAGGCCCTCGTCGCGGAGCTGCTTCGCCGTGCCCAGCATCGTCTGGACGACGAGCTGTGTCGAGATCTCGCGGGAGAGCCCCAGCAGGAGCCCCGCCTCGATCATCGCCTCGGCCAGCAGGGCGAAGTACGCCGGACCCGAGCCGGAGACCGCCGTGACGGCGTCCATGTAGCGCTCCGGCACGCGCACGACGGCTCCGAGGTGGGCGAGCGCCTCCTCCGCCAGGGTCACGTGCGCGTCGTTCGCGTGGGCGCCCGCGCACAGTCCCGCGATCCCCTCGTGCACCGTCGACGGCGTGTTCGGCATCGCCCGGACGACCGGGACGCCCGCGGTGAGGCGGCGCTCGATCGCCGCGGTGGGGATCGCGGCGGCGACCGAGAGCACGGTCTGCTCCTGCGAGATCACGGGCGCCACGCTGCCGAGCAGCGCCTCGATGTCCTGTGGCTTGACGGCCACCACGACCAGCGCTGCGCCCGCCGCGACCTCTTCGTTCGAGGTGGACGTCACGATCCCGTAGCGTTCCGCGAGCTCGGCCGCCCGCTCGGGCCGCCGGCTCGAGGCGACGATGTCGTCGGTGGTGCGCCAGCCGGAGGACAGGAGCCCGGCGATCAGCGCCTCCCCGATCTTGCCCGCTCCCAGGACGGCGATCCTGCGCTCGTCGACCGACATGGCAGCAGTCTAGGCGGCGCGCGCCTTGCGTCGGGCGATCCGGGCGACGTCGAGGCTCGCGCCCGGGACGAGGCCGAGCGCCGCGCCGCGCATCAGCGTCTCGCCGGCGAGGCCCTGCCACTCGCCGTACGGCGCGAGGAGCGAGGCGGTCTCCCCTCCCTCCACCCACCGTCCCTCCAACGCGGAGTGGAGCTTCACGAGACCGAGGTCGCCGACGAGGCCGTGGTCGTAGCGGCCGAGCCCCTCCAGCGCGATCACCCCGACCGACCACGGGCCGATCCCCCGCTCCCGGGTGAGGCGGGCGAGGACGGCGTCGGTCGGGTGACACCGCAAGGCCTCGAGGTCGATCGTCCGGACGAGCCGCGCGAGCGCGGTGGCGCGGGCCTGCGCGAGCCCGAGCCGGCGCAGCTCGGCGGGTGCGAGCGACTGCAGCGCCGGTTGCGTGACGACCTCCTCGCCCACCGCGCGGGCGATCGCCCGCTCGATCGCCCGCGCCCGGCGCGCCTCGATCAGCTGGCCGCAGAGCGCGCGCAGGGTCGCGTGCGCGACGGTGGCCAGTCGCAGCGGGCGGTAGCCGACGAGCGCGCGGGAGGCCCGCCCGAGCAGCGGATCGTCGCCGAAGCGACGGTGGAACGGGCCCGTGTCGTCGTCGAGCGCCAGCATGAAGCGCGCGAGCTCGAGCGATGCCGCGTCGGGTGCGCGGACGACGACCCGCCCGTCGGGTCGCTGCCACGCCTCGGCGCGTCGTCCGCCCGGCAGGGATCCCGTCCAGCGACCCGAGCGCGCCATCAGACGAAGCCGGTACGGCCCACGTGGCGCGATCGCAGCTTCGAGCACGGCCGCAGGCTAGAGGAAGACACGGACCGCTCGTTTCCTCGCGTCTGTGGAGCGATCGGCACACGTTCGGCACGAACCCTGACAGCAACGCCTGGCAGCAGGGCCTGGCAGCGATCCCTGACAGGACTCGTTGCCAGCGTGGGGTAGCAGGAGCACGCGCGGGTCTCGGCGGGACGGGCGCGCGTCGGCCGGCGTCCGTACCGTTCCGTGGCGATGCGGATCGCCGACGCGCTCTCCCTCCGCTCTCGACGGCGGAAGCTCGACCTGTTCCTCCAGGAGCTCCATCCGACCGAGGCGACGACCGTGCTCGACGTGGGGGTGGACGAGGTCTCGCTGGGCGAGGCGGGGGGCGAGTCCGGCTGCACGACGCACAACTTCTTCGAGGAGCGCTACCCGTGGCCCGAACGGGTCACCGCGCTCGGGCTGCACGACGGCGCGCGATTCCGTGCGCGGTACCCCCGCATCGCCTACGTCCAGGGCGACGCGTGCGCGCTGCCGTTCCCGGATCAGGCCTTCGACGTCGTGACCTCGAACGCGGTCATCGAGCACGTCGGTGATCGCCGGCGCCAGGAGCTCTTCGTCCGCGAGGCGCTGCGCGTCGGCAAGCGGGTGTTCCTCACCACGCCGAACCGATGGTTCCCGGTCGAGGTGCACACGCGCCTTCCGCTCGTGCACTGGCTGCCGGACCCCGCCGCGCACCGCCTCTACCGCTCGCTCGGGAAGCCCTGGGCGATCGACAACCACCTCCTCGGCCCGCGCGACCTGCGTGCGCTGTTCCCCGTCCCCGTGCGGATCGTCAACCTCGGGATGACGCTCGTGGCGATCACGTGACGGAGCGACTGCCCCGCCTCGTCGTCCTCGTGTTGATCGTGGGGCTCGCGCTCCACAACCTCGCGATGGCCCTGCTGCACGGCGCCGGGGTGACGGGCGCCGCGCTCGACGCCGTCGCGGCGTGGAAGGAGGTCTTGCTGCTCGTCGGGATCGTCGCCGCCCTCGCGGCAGCAGGCGCGCTCCCGCGGCTCCTGTGGCCCGATCGCCTCGCGCTGGCGTACGCCGCGGTCGTCGTGGCGTACCTGATCGTTCCCCAGAGCTGGCTCGGCGGCGACGCGACGGCGCGAGGCGAGCTGCTCGCGCTCCGCCACCACCTGCTGGCCGTCGGCGCGTACGCGCTCGGGCGCCTCGTGCTCCTGACGCCGGCGTGGTGGCGACGCGCCGGGCTGGCGATCGTCGCGGTCGCCGGCGGCGTCGCGGTGCTCGGCGTCGTGGACGTCTACCTCGTCCCACTGCAGTGGTGGCGTGACTCGGGGGTGCCTGGCTGGTTCGGTGAGCAGCTCGGCCTCGTCTACCGCTGTCTCTCTGGTCTGCCGGAGAACTGGATCCTCAACACGGGCGACGAGCAGGAGCCGCTGCGCAGGCTGGTGTCGAGCCTCCTGAGCCCGCTCACGGCCGCGTACCTGCTCGTCGTGGCGTTGCTCCTCCTGGCCGCCGTCCGTCCCAGGCGGTGGACGGTCGCCGCCGCCGTGCTCGTGTACGTCGGCCTGCTGTGGACGCACACGCGGGCCGCCTTCATCGGCCTCGCCGTTGGGCTCGTCGTCCTCGCCCTGGTGCGACGTGACTGGCGGCCGGGCGCGCTCGCCGTCGGCTCCCTCGCGGCGTCGGTCGCCTTCGTGGCGGCGTTCCCGACGATCGGGCCGACGACGTCGTACACGGCGGCCGAGCTCGTCTGCCTCCGGGAGAACGCGGCGGCGGTCGGCGGTGACGCCGACGAGGATCCGCTCACCGGGGACGACGCATCGACCCGCAGCCACCTTCGCAACCTCCGCGACGGCCTCGAGACCGTCCTCCGACACCCACAGGGCTATGGGCTCGGCAACGCGGGGGTCGTGGCCTCGCGGACGGGGGTGAAGGTCAGGGCGGGTGAGTCGACGTACACGGAGCTCGGCGTGGACGTGGGTCTCCTCGGGCTCGCCGCGCTCGTCGGCTGGCTGGGGAGCCTGCTCGCCGCGCTACGGCGTCGATCGGCCTGGCTGACCGCGTCGCTCGCCGCGGTGGCGGTGATCGGCCTGCAGACCGACGTGCTCGGCGTGCACTGGATCGCGGTCGTCGTGTTCGCGCTCGCCGGTGCCGCCCTGCGCCTGTCGCCCGACGACCCCGCGCCCGAGGAGGCGTTGTGATCGCCCTAGGGCCGGGGTGACGCACACGGCGGGCGAGGCGTGCCTCGACCTACGGCGGTGGGGTCTCCCCGCCCGATCCGAACGCCCGGCGCCGGTCGGCCTCGGCCTCGTCGACGAGCTGCCCGTCGCGGCCCACGTAGCCGTCCTTGCCGCCGATCACGAGCACGACGAGATCGTCCTCGCCCGCGTTGGAGATCCGTCGCGGCGTGGTCGACTCGACGTGGACGAGGCCGCCGGTCGCGACGAGGTGCGCCGTGCCGTCGACCTCCACCCGCGCCGTGCCGCGGTGGACGAAGTAGAGCTCGTCCTGCTGCTCGTGGAAGTGGAGGAACCCGACGAAGCCCGGCGGCATCACGATCGCGTTGACGCCGAAGGCGGTCACGCCGAGCGCCTGGCGCACCTTGCGGAAGCCGTACCCGTCGCCGAGCTCGTCGAGCGAGGAGATCGCGTGGCCCATCGGCTACCCCGTTCCCAGGAGGGCGTCGATCGTGCGACGCAGCCCCTCCTCGAAGCCGACCGTGGGGACGTAGCCGAGCACGTCGCGCGCGGCGGTGACGTCCGCCCACGACTGCTCCACGTCGCCCGGGCGGGCCGGCTCGTAGCGCTTCTCGACCGGCCGGTCGAGCAGGCGGCCCACGGTCTCGGCGAGGTCGTCGACCGTCTCGGAGCCTCCCGTCGCGACGTTCAGCACCGCTCCCGCTGCGGTGGGCGCGTCGCCGGCCGCGAGGTTCGCAGCGACGACGTTCGCGACGAACGTGAAGTCCCGCGACTGCCGGCCGTCGCCGTAGACCGTCACCGGAGCCCCCTCCGCGATCGCGCGGATGAACAGCGGCACGACCGCCGCGTACTGCGAGCTCGGATCCTGGAACGGCCCGAAGACGTTGAAGTACCGCAGGGCCACCGTCTCGAGCCCGTAGACGCGGTGGAAGCTGACGCAGTAGCGCTCGGCCGCGAGCTTGGCGACCGCGTACGGCGAGATCGGGTTCGCGGCAGCCGTCTCGACCCGCGGGAACGTGCCACCGTCCCCGTACACCGACGAGGAGGACGCGAACACGACACGGCGGACGCTCTCGTCGCGAGCGGCGAGCAGGACGTTGAGGGTGCCCTCGACGTTGACGGCGGTGGACGTGAGGGGATCCTGCACGGAGCGCGGCACCGAGCCGAGCGCCCCCAGGTGGTAGACGACCTCGGTGCCGCGCACCGCGGTGTGAACCCGCTCGTAGGAGCGCAGGTCGCCCTCCACGATCTCGACGTCGGAGGTGACCGCTGACAGGTTCCCGCGGTTGCCGGTCGAGAAGTTGTCGAGCACGCGCACGGCGTCGCCGCGCTCGAGCAGCGCACGCACGAGGTTCGCCCCGATGAAGCCGGCACCGCCGGTGACGAGGGCGCGCGTCATGCGGGCCGCTCGGCCACGACGTGGAGGTTCGCGAACAGGGTTCCAGGCTGCGCGGGATCGGCGAAGCGGCGGACGCGCCGGTCGAGCCCTGCGGCTCCCACGTTGACCGCGGCGACGAGCGGCTTCGCGAGCCCGCCGGCGCGCATGCGCCGCAGACCGAGGTCGAGGTAGAGCGAGGTGAGCATCCCGAGGCAGGCCATCGTGCCAGAGGCGGGCGTCACCGTGACCGAGGCCCAGTCCGCGCACTGCCGGAAGAGCAGCTCGAGCCCCGCGTGCGTCCAGCGCCAGTGGTCCTTCGGCGATGGGTGGTACGCCATCACGCCGTGGGTCGAGAGCAGCACCCGGCCCCCGGGCGCGGTCACGCGCGCGAGCTCCGAGACGACCGCCGCGGGGTCGTCGACGTGCTCGAGCACCTGGATGCAGAGGACGACGTCCGCGCACGCGTCGGGCAGCGGGAGCTCCTCGGCGTAGCCCTTGACCTCGGCGTGCGGGTTGTCGACCGGGTCGACGCCCACGTAGGAGGTCGCGAAAGGCGTGAACAGCGGCGCGTAGGGCTTCTCGCCGCACCCCACGTCGAGAACCCGGTACGGACCGAGGTCGCGCTGGGCGCGCACCGCCTCGGCGCCGAGCCAGCGTGCGAGCGGCGCGCGCACGGCGTAGGTCGGCATCGACCGCGGTGGATCGAGGCGGGGGTCAGTCATCGACCGCCGCCAGGCCGAACGACAGCCAGGTCATCGCGGCGAGCGGGATCGCGGGCACCACGCCGAGACCGTTCCAGACTCCAGCGGCGACGAGGATCCCGCCCGCGCCGACGAGCGGCACGACGCTCGACGCCCGACGCAGGCCCAGCCGAAGTCCGGCGGCGACCACCGCGAGCAGCAGGCCGAAGCCGACGAGGCCCCAGTCGGCCAGGACGGCGATCGGGAGGTTCTGCACGCCCCAGGGGTGCTCGGGGGACGGGAACGTCTCGGCGGGCTGGTCGGGGAAGCGGGCACGGGCCGCCTCGAGGTGCGGGCCGTAGGCGAACTCGTCGTTCGACCCCTGGAACCCGGCGCCGAGGATCGGGTGGTCGAGGAAGATCCTGAGGCCGATGTAGGCGAGCACGGTGCGTTGGGCGTAGCTCTCGACCTGGCCGGTGTCCTGCGCGGGCCGGATCCCGAGGAACTCGGCGAACTCCTCGATCGCGGTACCGCGCATCGTGGCGGTGCCCGCGAGCACGGCGAGCACGATCGCGCCCGTCGCGACGACCGAGCGACGGGTGGCGCCGAAGCGTCCGACGCCGACGATCGCCAGCACGACCGCGGCGAGGGCGAGCCCCAGCACTCCGGTCATCGCACCGGAGAGCACGATCCCGAGCGCCCCCGCCACACCGGCCGTGATCGTGAGGCTCCGTGGCAGGAGGTCTCGACGGGTGAGCAGCGCGACGAGCGCGACGACGAGCACGAGCCCCGAGAGCGCGGCGAGGTCGTGGTAGCCGACGAACGACGGCTCGCGCTGCGCGGGCCGCCGGCCGAGGAACTGGTCGACGAGGCCCGCGAACTGGAGCGCCGCCCAGAGCGTCGCGGCAGCGGACGTGAGCACGAGCGCGGCCAGCGGTGGCACCGCATCCCGTCGGGTTCGCACGAGCAGCGGGACGGCGACGGCGAGCAGCGCGTACTCCACGAACCCCACGGCAGCCACCAGCCGCGCCTGCCAGTCGGTCGAGTCGTCCCGGATCACGGGCCAGGCGACCGACAGCAGCGCGAACGCGCACAGCCCGATGAGCGACGCCCACAGCCAGCGCCCGCGCGCGAGCGGTCTCGCGCCGTCGCGCACCGCGAGCGCGATCGCCGACGCCACGACGACGGCGACGGCGAGGTCGGCGAGCGAGACGTCGATCGTCGTGTCTCCAGCGGACACGCTTACCCCCGGCTGGTACTCCTCGTGGACGAAGAGGAGCGGGATCGCGGCAGCGAGCACCGCGGCGCCCACCGAGACCCGCGTCTCGGCCACCGCGCCGCGCGCCTGCGGCAGCGCGCTCGGGAGAGGCTGGGACGCCAAGAGCGCCCACTATACTGGCGCCCTCTGATGCGCTCCCGGCTCCTCTGGCGTCGTGCGGCGACGGCTGCCGGGCTCTACGTGTCGGTCGCGCTCGGGATCCTCGCCACCGTGGTGGTCGCGCGCCGCCTCGGCCTGGACGACTTCGGCGTCTACGCCACGGCGCTCGCGGCCGCCTCCTTCTTCCAGGTGCTGCTCGACCTCACGGTGGAGGACGCGCTCACCAAGGTCGGCTTCCGCTACGTCGCCGCGGGGGAGTGGGGCAAGCTGCGCCGGCTGTTCGCTGTCGCCACCCGCCTGAAGCTCGCCGGAGGCGTGCTCGCGGCGCTCGCGCTCGCGCTGCTCGCGCCGGCGGCCGACGCGCTGTTCGACGCCGACGGGCTGAGGACCGCGCTCCTCGTGGCTGCGCTGCTCCCGCTGGCGCAGTGCACCGAGAACGTCTCCGCCTCCGCGCTGCTCCTGCGCGGCAGGTACGACCTCCGGGGGGCCTACCAGATGCTCTCGCAGGGCCTCAAGCTGGTCGCAGTCGCGATCGGCGCGCGCTACGGAGTCGTGGAGGCCCTCGTCGGCGTGGTGCTCGCCCAGGCGCTCGCCACCGGCGCGGTCTGGATCCTCGGGCGACAGGCGCTCGCGCGCTTCCCGCAGGCTCCCCCGGAGTCGCTCGGCGAGGACCGCGACGGGATCCGCTCCTTCGTGCTGTGGTCGAGCCTGGCGACAGGGGTCGTGTCCGCCCGCACGACGCTCGCGCCGCTCGTCCTGGGCGTCGTCTCCGGCCCCACGCAGGTGGGCCTGCTGCGCATCGCCCAGGCGCCGCAGAGCGGGTTCTCGGCGGCCAGCTCGCCGGTGCGGCTGATCCTGCTCACCGAGCAGACCCGCGACTGGGAGCACGGGCGCGAGCGGCGGGTGCTCGCCGGCGTGAACCGCTACATGGTCGGCGCGGCCGCGATCGCCGTCGTCGCCGTGCCCGTCTTCCTCGTGGCGATGCCGTGGCTCATCGAGGTCGTGTTCGGCGAGGAGTACCTCGGGGCGGTCGACGCGGCGCGCATCGTCCTCGTCGCCGCGGCGATCCACCTCGTGCTCGGCTGGACGAAGTCGCTGCCGACGACCATCGGCAGGCCGGGGCTGCGGATCGTCTCGCACGGGATCGAGACAGCCGTGCTGCTCCCGCTGACCGCGCTGCTCGGCGCCCGCTGGGGCGTCACGGGCGCGGCGATCGCGATCCTCGCCTCCAGCGTGGCGTTCGCCATCGTCTGGGTCGTCCTCCTGCTCCGCGTCCGCGCGGACGCCGCCGTCCGCTCCGAGACGGGCCCGGCCGAGGCGCTCGCACCATGAGGGCGCTCGTCGTCAGCGGGATCTGGCCGCCGGACGTCGGCGGCCCCGCGAGCCATGCGCCGGCGCTCGCCCGCTTCCTCGTCGCCCGCGGCCACGCTGTCGAGGTCGTCACGACGGCGTCGTCTCCTCCGCCTGCGGAGTCGTTTCCCGTGCGCTGGGTCTCGCGCGGGCTGCCTCCCGGGGTACGGCACGTCGCCGTCGCGGCGCAGGTCACGCGTGCGGCGCGCCGGGCCGACGTCGTCTACGCGACCAGCATGGTGCGCCGCGCGGTGGGCGCCGCATCGCTCGCGCGGCGTCCGACGGTGGTGAAGCTCGTCGCCGACGAGGCGTACGAGCGCGCGCGACGCTCGGGGCGCTTCCGGGGGTCGCTGGAGGAGTTCCAGACCTGGCCGGGCGAGCGGCGCGACCGGGCGCTGCGACGCTCGCGCACCGTGGCTCTCGGTCGCGCCGCTCACGTCTTCGTCCCGAGCGCGTACCTCCGCGACGTCGCGCTCGGCTGGGGGCTCGACCCGTCACGGATCTCCGTTCTCCCGAACCCCGCACCACCGCTGCCGGCGCTGCCACCCCGCAAGGAGCTGCGGGCGGCGCTCGATCCGCCGCCCGGGCCGCTGCTCGCGTTCGCAGGGCGCCTCACGCGGCAGAAGGCGCTGGGCGACCTGCTGTCGGCGCTCGTCTCCGTCGAGGGTGTTGCGTTGCTCCTGCTCGGCGAGGGGCCCGAGCGGGATTCGCTCGAGCGGGAGGCGGGGCGGCTCGGCCTCGCGGGGCGCGTCCGCTTCCTCGGCGGGGGGGTGCGCGACGACGTCCTGCGGCTGTTCGCGGCGGCGGACGCGGCAGTCCTCTCGTCCGCGTGGGAGAACTTCCCGCACACCGTCGTCGAGGCCCTCGCGGTCGGCACTCCGGTCGTGGCGACGGCCGTCGGCGGCGTCCCCGAGGTCGTTCTCCACGAGGACAACGGACTGCTCGTTCCCGCGCACGACGTGGCCGCGCTCGGCGCCGCGCTGCGGCGGATCACGGGCGACGACGACCTCCGCGCCCGCCTCGCGGCTCGAGCCGCCCCCTCGGTGGCGCATCTGGCAGAGGCCGTCCTGCTCGGGCAGGTCGAGGCGCAGCTCCTCAGGGCGGTGCGTCGGTGAGGCGGTCGCTGCTGATGGCCGGCCGGATGCGCTACGCCATGCCGCTCCCTCCCTCGCTGCGGGCCAAGTTCGACGCGCTCGACGCAGAGCTCGACGTGCGCGTCCTCGGGAGCCGGGGCGCCGTGACGGGAGAGCTCGACCCGCGCTTCGAGCTCGTCGGGCCGATCCGCCCGCGACGACTCGACGGCGCGGCGTTCTACGCCCTCTTCCCCTGGCGGCTCGCTCGGCTGCTCCGGCGGCACAGGCCGGACGCGGTGCTGGTGCAGGGCGCGCAGGAGACGGCGCTCGCGCTCCTGGGTCGGGCGCTGGCGCGCGTGCCCACGCGGATCGTGGCCGACGTCCACGGGGACCCGGGGGCGGCGACGCGCCTCTACGGCTCCCCGCTCCGTCGGGCGCTCTCGCTGCCGGGCGACGCGCTCGCGCGTCATGCGATCCGTCGAGCCGACGGCGTGCGGACGATCTCCGCCTACACCTCCGGCCTCGTGCGCGAGCTCGGCGTCGAGCCCACTGCCGAGTTCCCGGCGTTCATGGATCTCCAGCCGTTCGAGACCGATCGGCCAGCGCCGTTCCCGGCACGGCCGACCGTCCTGTTCGTCGGTGTCCTCGAGCGCTACAAGGCGGTCGACGTGCTCGCCGACGCCTGGCGGATCGTGGTCGGTCGGGTACCCGACGCCGAGCTCCGCCTGGTCGGCCGCGGCACGATGACCGAGGTGGCGCGCGCTCTCGTCGAGGAGCTCCCGGGACGGGTGCGCTGGGATCCCGTGCTGCCGACGCCCGACGTGGCGCGCGCGCTGGACGAGGCGACCGTGCTCGTGCTGCCGTCACGGTCGGAGGGGCTCGGACGGGTGGTGGTCGAGGCGTTCTGCCGTGGACGCGGGATTGTCGGAAGCCGTGTCGGGGGGATCCCCGACATCGTCGAGGACGGTGTCACCGGTCTCCTTGTCCCACCCGCCGACGCCGAAGCGCTCGCGGCGGCGCTCGAGCGGGTGCTCGTCGAGCCGGGGCTCGCGTCCTCGCTCGGGTCCGCCGCGCACGCCTCCGTCGGGCCGTGGCGGGCCACACCCGCCGAGTACGCGCGCCGTGTGCGCGCGCTGGTCGACGCGGTCTGCGCTCCCGACGGGCAGAGCGAGGGCGGACGGTGAGGCTCGTGTTCGTCACCCAGCAGGTCGATCCGGCGAGCCCGGTGCTGGGCGCGACCGTCGCGAAGCTCCACGCGCTCGCACGGCGCGTCGACGAGCTCGTCGTCCTGACGGACACCGCCGTCCCCGGCGTCCTGCCCGAGCGCTGCGTCGTGCGTCCCTTCCGGTCGGCGACACGCGCGGGCCGGGGGCTGCGCTTCGAGTCGGCGCTGGCGCGCGAGCTCGCCCGGTCGCCGCGCCCGACTGCGGTCGTCGCGCACATGTGCCCGATCTACGCGGTGCTCGCGGCGCCGCTCGCCCGACCGCTCCGCGTCGGCGTGCTGCTCTGGTTCACGCACTGGCGCGCGAGCCGACTGCTGCGGGCCGCCGAGCGGGTCTCCACCGCCGTGATCACCGTCGACGCACGGACGTTCCCGCTCGAGTCGGGCAAGGTCGTGCCGATCGGGCACGGGATCGACCTCGGCGGATTCCCCTGCGTCGAGCGTGCGGTGGGCGGTCGCCCGCTGCGGCTGGTCGCGCTCGGGCGGACGTCCCCGGCCAAGGGGCTCGACACGATCGTGCGGGCCGTCGCGCTCGTTCCGGAAGCGGAGCTCACGGTGACCGGGCCGTCGCTGACCGCCGAGGAGCGCGCGCACCGTGCCGTGCTCGAGGCGCTCGTCGCGGAGCTCGGCCTCGGCGACCGCGTGCGGATCGAGGACGCCGTCCCCCGCGAGCGGGTGCCCGCCCTGCTGGCGGACGCCGACGCGCTCGTCAACAACATGCGCGCCGGAGCGACCGACAAGGTCGTCTTCGAGGCGGCCGCGACGTGCCTGCCCGTCCTCGCCTCGAACCCGGCGCTCGACGGTCTGCTCCCACCCGCGCTTCGCTTCCCCCGCGACGACGCCGGCGTGCTCGCCGAGCGGATCGCAGCGCTCGCGGGCGCGGACCGAGCAGCGATCGGCCGACGCCTGCGCGAGGTCGTCGAGCGCGAGCACGGCGTCGAGGGATGGGCCGAGCGCGTCGTCGCAGTCGCGTCCGGTGGGCGGCCGTGAGCGAGGTCGTCCTGCACGTGGCCAAGGCCTCCGGCATCTCGGGCTCCGAGAACCACCTGCTCGCGCTGCTCCCGGGTCTTCGCACCCGCGGCTGGGACGTCCGCTTCCTCCTGCTCCACGAGGACGAGCCGGGTGCCTGGGAGCTGGCCGGTCGCCTGGACGGCGCAGGGGTTCCGGTCGAGGGCGTCCGCCTGCCACGGGCCGCGGACCCGCTCGCGTTCTCCCGGATCCTCCGCGTGGTGCGGCGCAACGCACCCGCGATCCTCCACACGCACCTGGTGCACGCCGACTTCCACGGGCTCACCGCCGGGCGACTCGCCCGGGTGCCCGTGCTCGTCAGCACCAAGCACGGGTTCAACGCGTTTCGCTCCTCCCGGGCGTTCGCGGCCGGAGATCGCGCGGTCGGGGCGCTCGCGGACGTCAACGTCGCGATCTCCGCCGGTCTGGCGCGGTACCTCGAGCGCTCCGAGGGCTTCGCGCCCGGCACGTTCGAGATCGTGCACTACGGGATCGAGCCACGCGACGAGCCGCCGCCGCCGCCGGCAGAGCCGCGGCTGGCGATCGTCGGTCGGCTCATCCCGATCAAGGGGCACGGCGACCTGCTCGCCGCGCTCGAGCGAGCCGCGCTGTCGGAGGTCTCGCTCGAGGTGGCGGGGGACGGCCCCCTGCGCGACGCGCTCCAGGCGGAGGTGGCGGACCGCGGGCTCGGCGAGCGCGTCCGCTTCCTCGGTCGTGTGGCCCCCGCCGATCCGGTGTTCGAGCGCGCTGCCGTGGTCGTCGTCCCCTCGCACGGCGAGGGCTTCGGCATGGTCGCGCTCGAGGCGA
>CAZUVW010000016.1:0-25885 GCA_964623875.1 uncultured Gaiellales bacterium | reverse complement strand
TTGCAGTTGTCGCGGTAGATCGCGATCGCCTTCACGCCGAGCTGCCAGGCCTCGACGAACAGCTGCGCGACCTCGTCCACGGTCGTCTGCTCGGGCAGGTTGACCGTCTTCGAGATCGCGCCGGAGATGAACGGCTGGACGGCGCCCATCATCTTCACGTGGCCCATGTAGTGGATCGAGCGCTCGCCGATCGCGCAGTCGAACACCGGGTAGTGCTCGCTCTTCAGGTGGGGAGCGCCGACGACACCGCCGCGCTCGTCGATGAAGGCGACGATCTCCTCGGTCTCGTCCGGCGTGTAGCCGAGCTCGCGCAGCGCCATCGGCACCGTCTTGTTGACGATCGTGATGTCGCCGCCGCCGACGAGCTTCTTCGACTTGACGAGCGAGAAGTCCGGCTCCACGCCCGTCGTGTCGCAGTCCATCATGAAGCTGATCGTGTTGTGGCTGACGAACCCGTTGGCCACGTAGGTCACGTTCTCGGGAACGGAGAGGTCGAACGTCGGCTCGTCCTCGAGCATCTCCACCGTGGCCACGCTGTCGTAGAAGAAGCCGAGCAGGTGTGCGAGCTGCGGGTCGGCGGTCTGCTCGAGCAGCGCGGTCGCCGAGCGGCGTGAGACCTCGCCTCGGCGGGCGAGGCTCATGAGCATCGCCTTGCGGAGCGTGTCGTTCTCCGGTGCGAGGGCGTCCACGAGCTCGCGGCTCACCGGGATGTGGTCGTGCCTCGCAGCCTGGCGATGATCGCCCGTCGCGAGTCCACGCGGCTTGCGCGCCGAGATGAAGCCGATCTCCTCGAGCCAGCGCTCCGCGGCGGACACGTTGAGCAGACGGAGAACGAAGCGCGCGCGCGGGCCCCAGTTCGACCCTGCGGCGTCGACCTTGCGGGTCGTCACGAATCCGAGCGCGAGCAGGAGGCTCTGGACGTCGCGGCTGAAGCTCTCGCTGACCGTGCTCCAGGAGACGTAGCCGTTGCTCGTCGTCCCGTCGGCCTCGAACAGACCGCGCACGAACGCCGCGTACACCTCGGGATCGTTCGTGTGCAGGATCGCATCGGGGATATGGGCGATCCAGCCCTTGCCGCGGTGCTCCGAGCCCGGCGGGAGCTTTGCGAAGCCGCAGGCCTCCCACCAGAGCGCGAGCGGCACCGAGTTGAGGCTGACCTCGATGTGTCCCGCTCGCTCGGAGACGTGTGCGTCGAGTGAGAACAGCGCACGTCCGAGCTCGACCAGGTGCGATACGACGTCGGTGTCCTCCGCGCTGACGCAGAAGCGAAGTCCCTTCGCGTGCAGGGAGCCGTCGCCCATGAAGTAGCCCACGAGCTCGGCGAGCTCCGGCGTCACGTGCTCGGGGACGCTCGTGCGCTGGTCGGCACTCCAGTGGAGCTCCCCGAGCGGCGCGAGCTGCACCTCCTGCTGCTCTCCGATGAGGCCGTTCAGCTGCAACGGCACACGGTCGCCCGAGCGGATGTCGCCGAACCGCCGCCACACCCAGTCACCGCTCGCATCCACCACCTTGATGCGGTGCGTCGGGGTCCCTTGGATCCGGTATCCGCGGCTCGTCTCGATCGAGACCACCGTCTCGAAGCCGTTGACGTAGAACTTCGTCGCCTGCTGCGGCCCCTCGTCGGTGGAGACCTGGACGTCGATGTCCTGCCACCGTGGGCCCAGCGTGTCACCGAGGCTCCGCAGTCGAACCAGGCCGCGGCTCGTGGAGATCAGGCTGCCGCCGACGAGGCAGCCGGTCGGCGCGAGCACCGTCGCCTGCGCGTTGCGGAAGCCGTGCACCTCGCCGATCTCGAGCGCGTCGTCCCACGCCCGCCGTGCGCCGTCGAGCAGGTCGGCGGGCACGGAGTGGGCGTGGTCGATGTTCCCGACCGCGGCACGGTGCTTCGCGATCACGCCGATCATCGCCGCGCGGTTCTCCTGGTAGCCGGCGTGCGGCCCCATGCGGCGGGCGACCTCGGCCGACTTGCGGTAGGCGCGGCCGGTCATCAGCGCCGTGATCGCCGCTGCGTACGCCCGACCCTCGTCGGAGTCGTACGGCAGCCCGCGCGCCATCAGGAGCGCGCCGAGGTTCGCGTAGCCGAGGCCCAGCTGGCGGAAGCGCTTCGCGTTCCGGCCGATCTCGGGCGTCGGGTACGACGAGTAGCCGACGATGATCTCCTGCGCGAGGAACATCACGTCGACCGCGTGCTCGAACATCGGCACGTCGAACTCGCCGTCGTCCTTGCGGAATTTCAGCAGATTGAGCGAGGACAAATTGCACGCCGAGTCATCGACGTGCATATATTCCGAGCAAGGATTTGACGCGTTGATTCGTCCGCTATTCGGACTGGTGTGCCACGCGTTGATCGTCGTGTCGTACTGGACGCCCGGGTCGGCGCACTCCCACGCTGCGGCGGCGATGTCCTTCAGCAGGCCGCGCGCGTCCACCGACTCGATCACCGACCCGTCCGTGCGCGCGGTGAGACCCCATTCGCGCCCCTCGACGGCGGCCTCCATGAAGGCGTCGGTGACGCGCACCGAGTTGTTGGCGTTCTGGTACTGGATCGAGGCCCAGTCGGCCGAGTCGAGCGACATGTCGTAGCCGGCAGCCTCGAGGACGCGCGCCTTGCGCTCCTCCTTCGCCTTGCACCAGATGAACTCCTCGACGTCGGGGTGGTCGACGTCGAGGACGACCATCTTCGCCGCGCGCCGGGTCTTGCCGCCGGACTTGATCGTCCCCGCCGACGCGTCGGCGCCACGCATGAACGACACCGGGCCGGACGCGTAGCCGCCCTTGGAGAGCTGCTCCTTCGAGGAGCGCAGCCGCGAGAGGTTGAGCCCGGAGCCCGAGCCGCCGCGGAAGATGATCCCCTCGCGCCGGATCCAGTCGAGGATCGACTCCATCGAGTCCTCGATCGAGAGGATGAAGCACGCCGAGCACTGCGGCGTCTCCTCGAAGCCGACGTTGAACCACACCGGTGAGTTGAACGACGCGATCTGGTTGACGAGGATCGCCTTGAGCTCCGCCTCGAAGGTGTCGGCCTCCTCGTCGGTCGCGAAGTACCCGCCCTTGCGGCCCCAGCCGCCGATCGTGTCGACGATGCGGCCGATCATCTGCTTCACCGAGCGCTCGCGCTCCGGGGAGGCCATGCGGCCGCGGAAGTACTTCTGGGCGACGATGTTGGTCGCCGTCTGCGACCAGAACTTCGGGAACTCGACGTCGCGCTGCTCGAAGGCGGGACCGTTGCGGCCGGGGATCAGCGCGTCGCGGATCTCCCACTCGACCTCGTCGAAGGGGTCGCGGCCGGGGATCGTGAACGCCCGCTCGGGAGCGACGGTCGCATCCTCGTCGAGCACCGCGTTGACGAGCTCCTCCTCAGGTGTCGCGTCGATGTCCGGGGTCGCCTGCTTCGCGCTCGCCATCCTGTCCTCCGTCGGCTATGGGGTGTGGATCTGGTCGCCCGGCGCACCCTGGCGGGTCATGCGAGCGGACGGGGGATGGTAGGAGGCGCGTCGGACGGACGCTCCGGGGTCTCGAAATCCCCGCAAAGAGCGCAAAAACGAGGGTTGCCTCACGAATGGATGATACCCGTGCCCACCTGGACGGGCACGAGCGGCGGACTGCGAGCCGGTGCGGTCTGCGCTACACGGCGGGGTCGCCGGGGCCGCCGTCGCCGGCCTTGCCGGCCTGCGACCGCCGGCTGAGGTAGCCGGCTGCGCCCGCCGCGAGCAGCAGGAGCGCGAGCCCTCCGAGCACGATCAGCGGCACAGGCACGGAGGACGGTCCCGACGTGTCGAGCGGGTCACCGCCGGCGAGCGTCTCCTCGCCCGTCGTCTCGTCCGGCTCGGTCAGGGGTCTCCCGCCGCCGATGCCCGACCCGCCGTCACCGCCGCTGCCACCGGCCGTGCCACCACCCGAGCTGCTCCCGCTCGAGCCTCCGCCCCCGTCGGCGCCTGCGTTCCCGGGATCGGGCTCGCCGCGCTTGGCGTAGGAGAGCGCGCGGAGGATGTCCTCCTTCGCGTTCGAGTAGTCGAGCACGTCGACGGGCAGCGAGCGGATCGCGTCGGTGTAGCAGTGCAGCGGGTACACCCTGTCGACCCTCCCGTCGCCGTACCAGTCCGCGACCACGAGCTTCGCGCACTTCGGCGCAGCCGCGGCGTCGTCGGGCACCGCGAGGAGCGCGACGCCGACCATCGCGACGACCAGCGAGAGCAGTGCGGCGAGCCGACGGTGCGGGGAGTGTGAGACGGTCACGAAGGCGGCGGCGCGACGGGAGCCGCGAGGAAGTCTCCCCCGCGGGGATGAGTCGAGCATGGGGGAAGGGTAAACGATGTGTAAGACGGGTTGTCGGGTGGTAGAGCCATGGCTGCCTCGGTCGTCCCTGGTTCGCCGCCCGGCCGCGACTCCCTTGCGCGTCCCGCAGGCGGGCCGTCGCCGGAGCCCCTGCTAGCCTGCCCCGCGATGGACGGGGACCCGCGACCCGCGCCCGCTCCGGGCGGCGGCGCCCGGGTCGCGCTCCTCCTCGCGACGGCCCTCACCCTCGCGCTCGCCGTGTTCGCCGGGGACGTCTCGGCCGACGGCACCCTGCACACGGTCGGCGGCCTCGCGGTCGTCGCTGCGGCGGTGGCGCTCGTCCTCGCGCTGCGCGGCAGGCTGCCGCTGCCCGGCCTGGACGCGGCGGGGCGGGTCGCTCTCGGCGCCGTGCTCGGGCTCGGCGTGTGGGTCGGGCTGTCGATCGCGTGGTCGATCGCCCCCGATGCATCCTGGGCCTGGCTGAACCGGTCGGTGGTGTACGCCGCGCTGCTCGTGCTCGGCCTGCTCGTCGGAGCGCTCGCGCACGGTCGCGCCGACCTCGCCTGGATCCTCGCAGGCGTGCTGGGCGCCGCGATCGGCTGGTCGCTGCTCGGCGTCGCGGTGCCCGCGCTCGCGGAGGACGGCGACCGGGTGGCCAGGCTCCGCGAGCCGGTCGGCTACTGGAACGGGCTCGCGCTGCTCGCCGACGCTGGTATCGCCCTCGGCCTGTGGATCGCGGCCGGCGGCCGGGGATGGCGGCGTGCGACCGGGGTGCTGCTCGTGTTCGGGAGCGTCGTCGTCGTCACGCTCACGCAGTCGCGTGCCGGGGTGCTCGCCGCGCTCTCCGTCCTCGCGCTCGTGCTGGCCCTGGCCCCGCGGCGGCTCGAGGTCGGGCTGCTCCTCGTCTGCGGCGCGGCCCCGGCCGTCGCGGTCGCGGCCTGGGCGTTCACCCGCCCCGCGCTGGTGGAGGACGGTGCGGGTCGTGCCGCCCGCGTCGACGACGGCCGGCTCTTCGCGCTCGCCGTGGGCGTGGGCGCCCTGGTCGCCGTCGTGCTCGCGCTGTGGGCGCCGGTCGAGCGGCTCGTGGCCGAGCGGCGTGGCGTCGTGACGAGGGCGCTCGCCGCCGTGGGCGTGGCGGCGGTCCTCGCAGGTGCCGTGGGGCTGGTCGCGGGGGTCGGCAACCCGTTCACCTGGGCGGCCGACCAGGTCAGCGGCGGCGAGTGCGCCAACGACCCCGGGCGCCTCACCGAGCTCTGCGACAACAACCGGCTCGCGTGGTGGGGGGACGCCGTCGAGATCGCCCGCGAGCATCCGGTCTCGGGCACCGGCGCCGGAACCTATGCGATCGCCCGCCTGCGCGTCCGAGACGACGCGACACCGGTGACCGAGCCCCACAGCGTGCCGCTGCAGCTGTTGGCCGACCTCGGCCTGGTCGGGCTCGCTCTCGGGCTCGCCGCGGCAGCCTCCGCCGCCCTCTCGGTCGGCCGTTCGCTGCGGCGTCTCGACGGCGCCGATCGCTGGGACGCGACCGCGCTCGCCGCCGTGCCGGTCGCGTTCGGCCTGCACGCGCTCGTCGACTACGACCTGGAGTTCCTCGCCGTGAGCGCGCCCGCGCTCGTGGCGACGGGCGCGCTCCTCGCCGCAGGAGGCTCGCCTCGTCGCGTGCGAGCCGGCCTCGCCGAGGTCCTCGCCCTCACCGCCGTCGCTGCGGCCGCGCTCGCATCGCTCTGGCTGCCGGCGCTCGCCCGGGACGCGGTCGACGAGGCCTATGCCACCGAGGAGCTCACGGCCGCGGCCGACGCAGCCGCGCGGGCGCGTTCGCTCGACCCGCTCTCGCTCGATCCGGTCTTCGCCCAGGCATACGTCGCCGAGCGCGCCGGCGACCGTCGACGGGCGCAGGAGCTGCTGGAGGAGGCGACGCGCATGCAGCCCGAGAACCCCGCGCCGTGGCTCGAGCTGGGCCGGTTCCACTACGCCGCCGACCCGCGCGAGCTGTGCGCTGCGTACGTCGCCTTCAACGCCGCGTACACGCTCGATCCGCGGAGCAGCCGCTGGATCCCGGGCGGGCCGCTCGACGTCGCCCGGGACGCGGTCGACGCCGGGGCGTGCGAGTACGAGTGACAGACCGCTCGAGCGTCCGAGCGCGTGTGGCGCGATCGGCACGGTTCCCCTCGAGAGCCGACGGTGTCCGACACCTTGCGGCCCTTCGCGCCCTTCGGGCGCGCGCGGCTCAGCCGCCGAGGATCAGCACGGCGTGGGCGCCCTGCAGCTGCGACGGGCGCATCCCGTCGAGCGGCACGACGACGCGGACGCCGAGGTCGCGCGCGAGACGCCGGGCCTCGGGTGCGAACCCGGGGCGGAACATCACGAACGAGCGTGGGTAGTCAGAGGCCGGTGCGTTCGCGACGCCGCGGATCCGGTAGCCGCGGCTCTGCGCGCGCGAGGCCGCCGCCCCCGCGGCTCCCTGGCGGCCGTTGCCGTTCAGCACGAGCAACCCGACCTTGCGTCGGGGGAGCTCGATCCCCGCGGCGGTCGCGCGCCCGGAGGCCTTCCCCGTCGCCGTCGCGGGCGCCGTCCGCGCCTCGGTCGTCGCTGCTCTCGCGGCGCGGGCGACCGGCGGCCGCAGCACGGCCGTGCCATCCGGCTTCGCGAGGAGCGCGCCGCCTGCCATGACGAGCAGCACCAGCTCGAGCGCGGCCAGGGCGGCCAGGGCCAGGACGGCGATGCGCCAGGGGCGCAGCGCATGGACGCGGTCGAGGCGGAGCGGGTGATCCACGGCGCGGACAGATTCGTCCGCCGCCGGCTCATTCCTCCCGAAGCCACTCCCAGGTCGCCCGCAGACCGTCGGCGAGCGACGTCCGCGGCTGCCAGCCGAGCACGTCCGCCGCGCGCGACGGGTCGAGGCAGCTGCGCTGCAGCTCGCCAAGGCGCGCCGGGGCATGCGTCGCCGCGAGGCTCGACCCGGCCGTCGCCCGGCAGGACTCCCAGAGCTCGAGCACGGACGTCTCGATTCCGGTGCCGACGTTGAACGTGCCGCCCTCCGCGCCGAGGGCGGCGACCATCGCGTCGGCGACGTCGCCGGCGTAGACGTAGTCGCGCGTCTGCGTGCCCTCGCCGTAGATCGTGGCCGGCTCGCCCGCGGCGATCCGCTGGAAGAAGATCGCGACCACGCCTGCCTCGCCGTGCGGGTCCTGCCGCGGCCCGTAGACGTTCCCGAGCCGGAGGGCGACGTGCCGCGTGCCGTACAGACGGTTCCACGTCGCGAGGTACTCCTCGGCCGCGAGCTTCGAGGTGCCGTACGGTGCGAGCGGCTGCCGGACGGCGTCCTCCGCTGCCGGCCGCTCGCACTCGCCGTAGATCGCGCCGCCCGTCGAGGCGAGCACGACCTGGGCGTCGAGGGGCCTCGCGGCCTCGAGCACGTTGATCGTGCCGACGACGTTCGCAAGCGCGTCCGCGGCCGGGTCGGCGACCGAGAGGCGGACGTCGATCTGCGCAGCGAGGTGGAGCACCGCCTCCGGCCGGAGCTCGGCGAGCAGCACGTCGAGCGGCTGCCGGATGTCGGCCACGTGCAGCGTCGCCCCGTCCGGCACGTTCGCCTCGCGTCCGCGCGAGAGGTCGTCGACGACGTGCACCTCGTCGCCGCGCGCCACGAGGGCGGCGGCCACGTGCGAGCCGACGAAGCCCGCGCCTCCGGTGACGACGGTGCGCACCGCCGTATCCTAGGGGCCGATGTTCGTCTCGCTCGAGGGAATCGACGGGTCGGGGAAGTCGACTCAGGCGCGGCTGCTCGCCGAGCGGCTGCGCGCCTCCGGTCGCGAGGTCGTGCTCACGCGCGAGCCGGGCGGCACGCCGCTCGGCGAGTCGATCCGCGAGCTGCTCCTGCACGCCGGCGACGTCGCGCCCTGGGCGGAGGCCGCGCTCTTCGCAGCCGCGCGGGCGCAGCACGTCGCGGAGGTGATCCGGCCCGCGCTCGACCGAGGCGCCGTCGTCGTCTGCGACCGCTACCTCGACTCGTCCGTCGCCTACCAGGGCGGTGCCCGCGGTCTCGGCATCGACGACGTGCTCGAGCTCAACCTCGCCGCGGTCGACGGCCTGCTTCCCGACCTGACCCTGCTCCTGCTGCTCGACCCGGCCGCCGCGGCCGCGAGGCAGACGGGTGCCCCCGACCGCATCGAGCGCGAGGAGGTCGGCTTCCACGCCCGGATCGATGCCGCCTACAGGCTGCTCGCGGAGCGGTTCCCGGAGCGGATCGTCCCGGTCGACGGCGCGCTCGCCCCCGAGGAGCTGGCGGAGGTGATCGACGACGTCCTTCGCGTCCTCCGTCCCTGAGCAGCCCGGTGCCGTGAAGCTGCTCGAGGCCGGGCTCGTCGACGGCCCGGCGCACGCCTACCTCTTCCACGGCCCTCCGGGCGTCGGCAAGCGGACGGCGGCGCGCGCGTTCGCCGGCACGCTGCTCGGCGACCTGCGCCGCGTCGAGGCCGGCACCCACCCCGACCTGACGATCGTGGAGCCGCTCGGCGAGATGATCCGGATCGACCGGATCCGCGAGCTGCACCACGACCTCCACATGCGCCCGTTCGAGGCGGATAGGCGGGTGTACCTCGTGTTCGACGCCCACCTCCTGAACGAGGACGCCGCCGACGCGCTGCTCAAGGACCTCGAGGAGCCACCGTCCTACGCGACGCTCGTCCTCGTCGCGGACGAGCTCGGCTCGCTGCCCGAGACGATCCGGTCACGCTGTCAGCTGGTGCCGTTCCGCCGCTTGTCGGAGCGCGCGGTGCTCGACTGGCTCGCGACGCACGCCCCCGGGCTCGACGAGGAGGAGGCTCGCGCGGTGGCGCGCGTCGCCGCTGGCCGGCTCGACCGAGCGCGGCGTCTCGTCGACCCGGCGGCGCGCGCCCGGCGCGACGCGCTCGTGGCCGCCGCGCGCTCGGTCTATCTCGACGAGGGGTTCGACCCGGGCGCTGCGACCCGGGTGGTGCTGGACGCGATGGGCGAGGAGGGGCGCATGGCGCGAGAGCGCGAGCAGGACGCGATCGAGGGCGTCGAGCTGCCCGCCCGCGAGGCCGACCAGCGCCTCCGACGGGCGCAGCGCGGCGCCGAGCGCGAGGAGCTGCTCGCCGCGCTCGAGGAGCTCTCGGCCTGGTACCGCGACCTCGCCGTCGTCGCTGCCGGAGCCGAGCGCGCCGTCGCGCACGCGGACCGGCTCGACGAGCTCCGCGCGGACGTCGCACGCGGGAGCGCGGCCGGGGCGGAGGACGCCGCCGAGGCGGCGCGGGCCGCGTGGCGCGTCGCGGAGGAGCTGAACGTCAACCCGTCGCTGTGGCTCGAGGCGCTCTTCGTCCGCCTGCGCCGCGCGCTCGCGTAGCCGGCCGGCCGCTCAGGTCGCGAGTGCGATCGCGACGAGCGTCGGCAGCACGACCCACACGCCCACCGTCAGCGTGATCGCCACGACCGCGAACGTGCGCGAGCGGTCGAGCGGAGGGTTCCCGCACGAGCCGACCGAGATCCAGAGCTCGCGCAGCGGCTCACGCGTGGTCAGCCGAATGCGCCGGCTCGCCATGGCCGTGCCACGCAGGACGATCCACGACAGGCCGACGCCGATCACGCCGCCCACGATGCCGACCAGCGCCGCCACCCACCACTCGGCGAACGTGAAGCCGCTGCCGATGCGCCACAGCGACGCCCCGAGCGGGATCAGCAGGCCGGCGATCACGAACGACGGGATGCCGATCTCCCGCGAGCGCATGATCTCGACGAGCGCCTCTGCGTCGAAGCGCGCGGGCCGGAGGAGCTTCAGCTCCTCCGAGTCGTCACGCGCCTGCATCTCGCGCACCCAGTAGAGGTTGCGCATCGACACGACGACGTTCTTGATGTACGAGACGACGAGGTAGCGTGCGATCAGCTCGACGAGCCAGCGGACGAACGAGCGCAGCGGCCCGAGCGACCGCCCGACGCGTGAGCCGTGGAACCCGTGGCGGCGAAGGCTCTCGATCGCCTCGATCGTGCGACGGTGGTCGTCCCAGAACCGCGCCGGGCGCGCGAGCGGCGTTGTGCGGGCGAGCTCGGCGAGCATCTCCCGCTCGCGTGGCGAGGAGATGTCGATCTCGTCGAGGAAGCGGGCGATCGCGTCGTCGTCGCCGGCGAGCAGGCCGAGTCGCTCGATCGGGTTGTCGAACTCCTCCGAGACGCTCTCGCGCTCCGGCTCGCTCACCGGCCCACCCTAACCGAGCGCAGGGCTGGTGCTGGCGGCAGTCGTCAGGGCCGGAGCCCTGCCGCGACGCTGCCGGCGTGGTCGGGCACGTGGCGTATCAGGCCCGGATCGGGACGGACGTAGCCGTCGTCGGGCTGGCGCGGCGGCAGCTCCAGTCGTCCGACCTCGCGCACCTCGTAGGGGATCGTCGAGAGCAGGTGGGCGATGCAGTTGACGCGCGCGCTCCGCTTCGAGTCGGCCTCGACGACCCACCACGGGGCGTGTGCCGTGTCCGTGTGCACGAACATCTCGTCCTTGGCGCGCGAGTAGTCGACGAAGTGCCGGCGGGACTCGAGGTCGGTGTCGCTCAGCTTCCAGCACTTCGTCGGGTCGTCGAGCCGCGCGCGGAAGCGCCGCTCCTGCTCGGCGTCGGAGACCGAGAACCAGTACTTGCGCAGCAGGATCCCGTCCTCGACGAGCATCTGCTCGAAGAGGGGGCACTGCCGCAGGAAGCGCTGGTGCTCCTGCGGCGTGCAGTAGCCGATCACCTTCTCGACGCCGGCGCGGTTGTACCACGAGCGGTCGAAGAGGACGATCTCGCCCGCAGCGGGGAGATGCTCGACGTAGCGCTGGAAGTACCACTGCGACCGCTCCCGCGAGGTCGGCACCGGCAGGGCGACGAGGCGGGCGAAGCGCGGGTTGAGCGGCTCGAGGATCCGCTTGATCGTCGAGCCCTTCCCGGACGCGTCCCGGCCCTCGAAGACCACCACGATCCGCGCGCCCGTCTCGCGCACCCATTCGAGCATCAGCGCGAGCTCGACCTGCAGACGGCGGAGCTCGGCGTCGTAGACGGCGCGCGAGAGCCGCGTCACCTGCTGGACGCCGGGCACGCGCTCGTGGGCTCGATGCTCGCTCGTCATCGCTCGCCTCGAATCTACTCCGCGCGAGGACGACGGGGGAGGCGTGCGTCGCGGTCGCAGGCTGCTCAGCGACCTGTGTCGGACAGTCGCGACTCGATCCGGTCGAGGCGCTCGACGAGCTCGTCGAGACGGCCGTGCAGCGCGGCCGCGGCGCTCTCCGCGTCTGCCTGCTCCTGCGCGCCCCCGCGCTGGCGGGCGGCCTCGACGAAGGTCGACGTGATCGAGGCCGTGACGACCGCCGTGAACGCGATGCCGAAGAGCATCACGACCGCGCCGACGATGCGCCCGAACGCCGTGGTCGGGACGACGTCCCCGTAGCCCACGGTCGTGACGGTCTGGAGCGAGTACCAGAGGGAGTCGTCGAAGCTGTCGAACGCGTCGCTCGTGTCGAACAGACGCACGACGATCGCGCCGACGAAGGTGGCGGCGGCAGTCGCGACCACGATCACACGCGCAGCTCTCGCCGGCGACGCCGGCTGCTCCATGAACTTCGTCAGGCTGCGCTCGAGCGGCCTCCGCATCTCGTCCGTGGATTCGGCCCGCCGCGCGCCCCTCCTGCCGCGGGGAGTCGCTTCGTCGTGGGCGCAGGGGCTACACTTCCGCCCGCGCCGACGTAGCTCAGCTGGTAGAGCACTTCACTCGTAATGAAGGGGTCCGCGGTTCGAGTCCGCGCGTCGGCTCTCCAGGCCCACGAGCTGCGCGCGGTCGTCGACGCGCCCTTGCGTGCCGCCGACCCGGCGGCTGGCAGGCGACACCGCCGGGCTGCGACACTGACCGCGGTGCGTGTGGCCGTCTACAACGCCAAGTCGTACGACCGCGACAGCCTCGACGCGATCAACGTCGCGCTCGCGCACGAGCTGCACTACCACGAAGCACGGCTCGACCTCGACACGGCCGCACTCGCAGACGGCGTGGACGCAGCGTGCATCTTCGTCAACGATCGGGCCGACGCCCCGGTCCTGGAGCGCCTCGCCGCTGGCGGCGTGCGCATCCTCGCACTCCGCTGCGCAGGGCACAACCACGTCGACCTCGACGCCGCCGCACGGCTCGGGATCGCGGTGACCCATGTTCCGGCGTACTCGCCGAACGCCGTCGCCGAGCACACGATCGCGCTGATCCTGGCGCTCAACCGCAGGATCCACAAGGCCTACAACCGGGTGAGGGAAGGCAACTTCGCGCTCGACGGGCTGCTCGGGTTCGACCTGGCCGGCAAGACGGCGGGCGTGGTCGGCACCGGCCGGATCGGGACGATCGTCGCTCGACTTCTCTGGCACTTTCGCTGCACGGTGCTTGCCTCCGACCCGTTCCCGAACGATCTCGTCACGGAGCTCGGGATCGAGTACGTCCCCGTGGAGCGGATCTGGGCGGAGAGCGACCTGATCACCCTCAACACCCCCCTGACCACCGGCACGTACCACCTCGTCGACGCGAGCGTCGTCGCGCAGCTGAAGCCGGGGGCGATGCTCGTCAACACCGGCCGCGGCGCCCTGATCGATGCAGCCGCCGCGATCGACGGGCTGAAGAGCGGTCGCATCGGCTCGCTCGCGCTCGACGTCTACGAAGAGGAGGCGGAGCTCTTCTTCGAGGATCGCAGCGACGAGATCCTCGACGACGACGTCTTCGCCCGGCTGCTCACCTTCCCGAACGTGCTGATCACGGCACACCAGGCGTTCTTCACCGGCGAAGCTCTGGCCGCGATCGCGGAGTCGACGCTCGGCAGCCTCGCGGCGCTCGAGGCGGGCGAGCGGCCCCCCACGCTGCTCATCGGCTGATCGCGCCGCCCGCGGCGACGTGCCCTCGGTCTCGGGCCTGATCGGTCGTCGCTCGACCTCTGGCTCGCAGCGGTCTCTCGTCGCAGCGGAGAGCTGAAGACAACCTGTACGATACAGAACGTAGACAAAAGATAGACAGAACGTCCAAAGGAGTGATAATCCGTGGTCTCTACATGGCTCTGGATCGGCGCTGTCGGAATGGCAGCCGGTCTCGTCCTCGTCCTCACCCTCGGGCGCACCGTCGCACCGGAGAGGAAGCATCATGTCGTCGTGAGCTCGTTCGTGCTCGCGATCGCCTCGCTCGCCTACTTCGCGATGGCGAACGGCCAGGGAACCATCGACGTCGACGGACGCGTCGTCTACTACGCCCGTTACATCGACTGGGTCTTCACGACCCCGCTGCTCCTCATCGGATTGATGACGGTTGCGATGCCGCGACTTCAGAACACCGGGCAGGCTCGTGACAGGAATGCACTGATCGGAACGGTGATCGGGGCCGACGTGCTGATGATCGTCACAGGCGCGATCGGTGCTGTCACCGTCGACACCACGGTCAAGTACCTGTGGTATGCGTTCGGCTGCGTCGCATTCCTCGTCGTTCTCTACGCGATCTTGGTACCGATCCGCGCCGCAGCCCGCGGCCGCGGACTGGAGCACGCGCGTCTCTATGACCGGCTGCTCTGGACATTGATCGTTCTCTGGTTCGTCTACCCGATCGTCTGGGTGCTCGGAACGGAGGGGTCGGAGGTCATCGGACTCTCTGCCGAAGTCGGGATCTTCGCGATCGTCGACCTCCTGGCCAAGGTCGGCTTCGGTCTGCTGCTCGTCGGAGGCGTCGCCCGGCTCGTGACACCGATGCCTGCTGCACGGACTGCCTCCCAGGGCACCTGACCGTCGAGACTGCGAGGGGCGCTCGATCCGTGGGGCGTCCCTCGCACCGGCGCCTGGCCACCGCTGCCGGAGGCCATCCCTGGACGTGAGCTTCGACGAATCAGAGGTGCTTGTCGATCGCCCGTGAGATCTCGGCGAAGAGGTCGGCGGCGTGGCGTGTCCGTTCACCACGCTGTACTGGGATCTCGTCCTCCGTCACGCGGAACGGCGCCACCCCTCAATCTCGACATAACCTGGACGGTCATCCGTACGATTGAGGTGCCATGCCGACGGCACCGCCCCACGAGCTGTCAGCCGTTCCCCGCGACCGCCTTTCGGGCACGACGTACGCCCGGGCTCGGCTGCGCCTCGGGATCGCCTCGGTCGGCACGCTCGTGGTGCTCTCGGCCGGCCTGCTCGTGCTCGGCGTTCCGGGCGACGTGTTGCCGACCTCGACCTCGTGGGCGCCGACCGACGTCGCTTGGCTCGCGCTCCTCGTCGCGCTCTACGCGTCGGTCTCGGCGCCGTTCGATCTCCTTGGCGGCCTCGTCCTGCCCCGCCGCTACGGCCGACCGGTGGTCGCCCGAGGATTCTCGCGCAGCTGGGCGCGCGGCGCCACGGCACACGGCGTCTGCCTGTTTGCCGTCGCGCTCGCGCTGCTCGCCGCCGGCCGAGCGGGCGGCGACGGCGTCGTCCTCGTGGTGGCCCTGGTGTTGATGGGCGGCCTGCTTGCCGCCCAGGTTCCGATTGCGGGACTCGTCGGTGGCGTCCGCCGGGACGGAGACCGGCTGCGTGCTTCCGATCCGTCCTTCGTGGGCGGCATCGTCGGTCTACCCGGGCGCGACCGAACGATGCTGTCGGCCGCCTGGCACGAGGAGACCGCGCGCGTCCAGCGGGTGCGCCGGGAAGCCGTCAGGTCGAGCGGCTCTCGAACGCTGGGCATCGTGGTGGCGGCGCTGTTCGACCTCGTCGGCCTGGCCGTCGTGCTGTTCGCCACCTCGGCCTCGGCCTCGTCCGTCGCTGGCCTGGCCATGGTCTCGCTCTGGATGACCCTCTGGTCCTTCCTCGGACTTCTCGTCCTGCCGTCGCTCTCCCGACGCGCCGTCCTCGCCGCCGACCGCGCGGCCGCCTCGCGCGGCATCGATCGTGCTGAGCTCACCCGCGTGCTGCGAAGGCTCGACGCCGAGCAGGAGGACGAGCCGCAGCGCGGCCGCCTCGTGGAGACCGTCTTCCACCCCGTGCCCTCGCTGGAGGGGCGGCTCGCTGCGCTCGGCGCGGTGCAAGGCCCGGAGCTCCCGCAGCCCTGGAACGCCGCACGTGCCGCGCTGTTCCTCTCGTGGGCCTCACTCGGCTTGCTCTCGCGCGCGGTTCACTGCAACTGCGGTCGGCCTGCGCTTTGGGTCCTGCTGCCGGGCGACTGAGGGACGGCTCGACCGAGCCGGTCGCAACGCGCAGCTCCGAATGCCTTCACAGACACTCGACAAGACGCGGACTGAACCGATGCGACAGGGCACGACCCACCTCCGCGCCTCCGCTGCGAGCGGCGGTTGCTCGTTCGATCACGCGCAACGGGTCGGCGAGGATGCCTGTCCGTTCACCACGCCGTACTGGGACTTCGTCCTCCGTCACGCGGATCGGTTCGTGGGCGACCATCGCACGGTGCGTCCGGTGCGAGCCGCAGAGCGCCTCTTCGAGGAGAGACGTCTGTGAGCGAACGTCCGAGCCCGGTGCCGTGGAGGTAGTCGTCGTCGGTGCGGGCGTCGCGGGTCTGACCGCTGCCCGCGCGCTCACCGATGCCGGACATGCGGTCACCGTGCTCGACAAGGGTCGCCGAGTCGGAGGACGGCTGTCGACCAGGCAGTTCGCCAACGGCGGCCGCGCCGATGCCGGGGCGCAGTTCTTCACGATCCGGTCGGATGCGTTCGCCCGAGCCGTTGCTCGATGGAGGGCCGTCGGTCTCGTGCACGAGTGGTGCAGGGGCTTCTCCTCGAGCGACGGCCACCCCCGGTACGCAGTCCGGGGAGGCATGAGCCGGCTCGGACGGGCGATGGCCGCCGGGCTCGAAGTTCGCTGCTCGATCCACGTCCAGCGCGTTCGCGTGGAGGCCGACACGGTCGTGGTCGACTGGCCGGCGGCCCATGGCCGGGAGTTGGGCCGGCTCGTGGCCGACGCCGTGATCGTCACCGTTCCGGTCGCGCAGGCAGCTGCGCTGCTCGGCGGCGATGTCCTCCTGCCCTCGATCTCCTACCTCCCGACTCTGTCGCTCATGGTGGCGCTCGATCGGAGCGTCGCCATCTCTCCTTCCGGGGGGCTTCAGCTGGCTGATGATCCTGTGTGGTCGTTCGTCGGCGACAACCAGGCGAAGGGGGCGTCAACGGTCCCTGTGGTCACCTTTCACTCGACCTCCGGCTTTGCCGCATCACGGCTCGACGATCCCGCCTCGTCGCTCACCGACGAGCTGATCGACGCGGCACGCCCGTTCTTGCGCGGTGCGTCGGTCATCGAGAGCCAACTCCAGCGATGGCTGTACGCAACGCCGGCCGATCCGTTTCCCGAGCGAACCTTCGCCACCGAGGACGGGCGGATCATCCTCGCCGGAGACGCCTTCGGCGGTCCGAGGATCGAAGGCGCCTTTCTCTCGGGGATGGCGGCGGCCGATCGGATCGATCGCAGAGTCTGACCTCGTCGCCCTGAGCGCGGCAGGGACTCCGGTTGTTCGACCCGCCCGCCGTTCGGGGGCGCTAGACATCTGGCAGCGGCGTGGGACGACGGAGGTTGGGCGGCCTCCAGTTCGCGCATCGGCTCTCCGGAAGCCCGTCACCGCTCGGAAGCGATGGCGTCGAGGCGTCCGATCGGGGGATCGAGTCGGAGTGGTGGCTGCCCAGTGCCGGGGTGGGCGCGAATGATCCTGCCGTTTGACGCTGCCGTCGTGGAGCGCTAGACATGTGGCAGCGGGCGAGGGGCGCTCGTTTCCCAGGGGGAACCTGACTTGACCTCTCGCCCGCGCCAGCACGTACCCGGCACCAGCGCCGCGGGACAGGGCGCTCGCCGCAGCCGCTCGTCGCCCGCGGCACCGGCTCAGGGCTCGCGGGCGAGCCGACGTGCGAGCGCGACGGGCCTGATGTCGTAGGCGAGCAGCACCTTGCGGGGGAGTCGCACGATCTCGTACGACCCTGCCTGGGCGCGCTGCAGCTCGAAGTCGCCGTAGTCGGGGAGGTGCAGCGCGGCACCCGGCCGCAGCTCCGCATCCGAGGTCGTCGCCAGGAAGAAGAAGTGGTCGACCCCGCTGAACTCCTGGGCGTACAGCATCGTGCCGATCACGACGTCGATCCCGAGCGCCTCCGCTGCCGCGCGATGCGCAGCGGCGCCCGGCGTCTCGCCCTCGGCGACCGGCACGCCAGGGACGACGTAGTAGACCCGCCCACGTCTGACGCGCCGGATGAGGACGACGTCGTCCGCGGCGGTGCGCACGACGACGTTGGCATGGGGAGGCTCGGGCGTCACGAGCCGCAGCGAAGGGGAGGCGCGGCTCCCCTCCGATCGAGCACGAGCGATGACCGGCGCCGCTGGAGGCTCAGGCCTGGTCGAGCTCCGCGAGCCGGAGCTCGATCCCGAGCGCGCGAACGATCTTGCCCGCCGCGGACGCGACCCGTGCAGTGCCGACGATGGGCGCGATCGCTGCGAGCATCCCCTCGACGGCTTCGCCGTCGAGGTCGACGTCGCCCGCCATCCGAAGGTTCAGCATGTACGACACGGGCGGCGCGTCGACGGCGACGAGCGCGGCCATCCGCACCAGCATGAGCGACTGCGCGTCGAGGTTCGATGCCTCGAGGCCGGCCAGGTTCATGCTCATGAGGAGATCGAGGATCGGTGAGTCGGATGCCTGGTCTGCCATGGTGTCTCCTCCTGCCTCGTTGTGTGAGGTCGCCCGACACCCCGATGCTGTCAGATCGGCCTCGACGGGATCGGCTCGACCGCTGCTTCGACACTACCTGGGAACTGGTTCGTCTTCTCGCGTGGAGGATCGCGACCGTGTCGCGGTTCCTCGGTCTGCTCCGAGACGGGCTAGGCTCGCGTCCGTGTGCGCCGACGGGGTCGACGACGCGATCCGTGACGCGGGCATCGCCACGCGGGCGGTGCACGCGGGCGAGCGGTCCGACCCCCTGACCGGCGCGCACCAGACGCCGATCTTCCAGACCGCGACCTTCAGCTTCCCGACGGCCGCGGCGAAGGAGGAGGCCGTCGACGGCGCCCTCGCCTGGGAGCCCGGGCGCTTCTTCTACAGCCGCACCGGCAACCCGACCACGGCCGCCCTGGAGGCCAAGCTCGCCGCGCTCGAGGGCGCCGAAGAGGCCGCCGTCGGCGCGTCGGGGATGGCCGCCGTCGCGGCGGCTCTCTACGCCCATCTGCGGGCGGGCGACCACGTCGTGTGCTCCGACGACCTGTTCGTGATCACGGCCGAGCTGCTCGAGGACGACCTGCCCCGGCGCGGTATCGAGGTGACGCGCGTGCCGATCACGGAGCTCGCGGCCGTCGAGGGTGCGCTGCGGCCCGAGACGCGCGTCGTCCTCACCGAGACCGTGTCGAATCCGTACCTGCGGGTCGCCGACGTGCCCGCGCTGGCAGCCCTGGCCCACGACCACGGTGCGCTGCTCCTCGTCGACAACACCTTCCTCTCGCCGGCCTGCTACCGGCCGCTCGCCGACGGCGCCGACCTCGTGCTGCACGCTGCGACGAAGTACCTCGCCGGGCATGGCGACGTGCTCGCCGGCGTCGCGGCAGGGCGGAAGGAGCTCGTCGACCCGATCCGGCGCCAGCTCGACCTGCTCGGCGCATGCCCGACGCCGATCGCCTCGTGGCTCGTGGCCCGCGGCGTGCGGACGCTGCCGCTCCGGATGCGCGCGCACACCGAGAACGCCCTCTCGCTCGCGTCGTGGCTGGAGCAGCGGGAGGAGGTCGAGTGGGTGCGCCACGTCGGGCTGGCCTCCCACCCCGACCGCGCCGTCGCCGAGCGCCTCTTCGGCGGTCGGACGGGTGGGATGCTCTCGTTCCGGCTGCGCGGCGGCCTCGCGGCGATGGAGGCGTTCGCGTCGGCGCTGCGACTCTGCTCGATCGCCGTCAGCCTGGGCGAGGTCGACACGCTCGTCTACCCGATGCCGAAGCGCGGCGGCATGTTCCGCGTGTCGGTCGGGATCGAGGACTACCCCGACGTGGAGGCGGACTTCGAGCGGGGGCTGGCAGCGGTGTCTGCCATTGGTGCCTGACGTCGGTCAGGCACCAGCGCGGAGCGACCAGCCGCCGTCGATCACGATCGTCTGGCCGCGGATCATCTCGGCAGCGGGCGAGCAGAGGAACGCGACCACGCCCGCGACGTCCTCGGGGGTGACGAGCCGGCCGGCCGCGTTGTCGGCGCCGAGCGCGAGCATCTCCTCGCGGTTCGGGAAGTGGTCGAGCGCCTCGGTGTGGACGACGCCCGCCGAGACGGCGTTGACGCGGATGCCGCGCGGCGCGAGCTCGACGCCGAGGTAGCGGACGAGCGCCTCGAGCGCCGCCTTCGACGTGCCGACCAGCGTGTAGTTGTCGAGCACGCGGGTCGAGCCGAGGCTCGAGATCGCCACGATCGACGCGCCCTGCGGCATCGACGGTGCGGCGGCGCGCGTGAGCGAGAGGAGCGCCCGGGCGTTCGCGGACATCGTCCAGTCCCAGTGCTTGTCGTCGGTCTCGAGGGCGGGGCGGATCACCCCCGTCGCGGCGTTGTGGACGAGCACGTCGATCGGGCCGAGCGCGGCGACCTGCTCGGCCACGCGCTCGGAGGAGACGTTGCCGCGGATGAGCAGCGGCTCGGCGCCGAGCCGCTCGAGCTCGGTCGCCGTCTCCTCGGCCGTGGCGTCCGAGCGGAAGTAGCCGATCGCGACACGGGTCGCACCGTCACGCGCGAGCCGGAGCGCGATCGCCTTGCCGATGCCCCGTGAGCCCCCCGTGACCAGCACGGTGCGCGGGGCGCGCGCGGCGTCGCTCACCGGTGCTCGGCGGGAGTCGCGTCCCAGGCCGGCGCCGACGAGGGGATCGTCTCCCAGCCGGGGCGATCGCGCGACTCGCGCTCGTCGTCCTCCTCCGCCTTCGTCGACGCGTGGCCGAGACGGTCGAGCTGCGCGATCCGCGCCTCGGCGTGCACCCGCACCGGGTGGGTCTCGGGGAGGCCCTCGACCGCCTCCCGCACCCTGGCTCGCAGCTGGTAGGCGAAGTGCGGGGTCGCAGGCCCGACGAGGGCGTCGATGTCGTCGATCGTCGGCTCGGGCATCGCAGACACACTAGCGCCGTCGCCCGGGGACGTGATCCGGGTGTGAGGTGCCGCCCTGGGCTCCGGGCCGGGCACGCCCGGCCCCTACGAGGTGGTCGCCTGACCCCTCGCCCCTCGATCCTTCCCGCCTGCGGGACAGGACAGACCAGTAGCGTCGTCTCCATGCGACCGCCGTCGAGGATCGAGCTGATGCTGCTGCTGGCGATCGTGCTGTGGGCGCTCAACCTGTCCGTCTCGCGCTACATCCTCACGAACGGCTTCCTGCCGCTTCCCTACTCGGTCGTGCGCTACGGGCTGGCGGCGGTCGTGTTCGCGGCGATCGGCCTCGTCGCGGAGCGCTCCCTGCGGCTGCGGGGTCGTGATCTCGGGATCGCGCTCGCCGCCGCCGGCGTCCTGTACGTCAACCAGCTCGGCTTCGTCTACGCGCTCAAGACGACCTCCGCCTCGGTGATCGCGATGATCCTCGCCGCGACGCCGATCGTCGCCGCGCTGATCGGGCTCGCACTCGGGCGGGAGCGACTGCACGGGCGGTTCTGGGCCGGCGCCGCGCTGTCGTTCGCGGGCGTCGCCGTCGTCAGCGCCGCGGTCGGCGGCGCGCTCGAAGGCAGCCTGCTCGGCGTGCTGCTGGGCCTGCTGACGGCGGCCACCTGGGCGGTCTACTCCATCCTCGTCACGCCGCTGATGCAGCGGCACTCGGCCACGAGGATCAGCGCCACCGTGCTCGCCGCGACCTGGGTGCCGCTCGCGCTCACCGCGACCCCCCAGCTCGCCGAGCAGGACTGGGCGCTCGGCCCCGAGATCTGGGGCCTGGTGCTGTTCGCGACGCTCGGGCCGCTCGTGCTGACGAACGTGCTCTGGTTCCGGTCGCTGGACGAGATCGGCCCGGCGCGCGCGACGCTCGCGACGAACCTCCAGCCGTTCGTCGCCGCCGTGTTCGCGATCGTGCTGCTCGGCGAGCCGCTGGAGCCGCTGCTCCTCCTCGGCGGCGTGCTGATCGCGCTGGGGATCCTCGTCGCCCGTCGGCGTGCCGGGTCGGTGCCGCCCCCGGGCGACTGAGCGGCGGCCGGCGGACGGGGCCGGCCATAGGCTTGCGGGGTGACGCCCATCCGCCGCACTGCGCTCGCGTCGGTCGTCGCCGCCGCAGCGCTCGTCGTCGTGAAGCTCACCACCGGGCTCGCGGCGGGCAGCCTCGGGCTCGTCGCCGAGGCGGCGCACTCGGGCACCGACCTCGTCGCGGCCCTGCTCACGTTCTTCGCCGTCGGATACGCGGCCAAGCCCGCGGACGACGCCCACCTCTACGGCCACGGCAAGGCCGAGCACCTCGCCGCGCTCGTCGAGGCGGCCTTCCTCGTCCTCGTCAGCGTGCTCGTGGCCGGTCTGGCCGCTGCGCGCCTCGGAGGGTGGATCGAGACGGAGGTCGAGCCGGCCTGGTGGGCGTTCGCGGCAGCGGGGATCGTGATCGTGCTCGACGTCGCGCGCACGGTCTCCTCGCTGCGCGCGTCCCGCCGTCACCGGAGCGCTGCGCTGATGGCGAACGCACTGCACTTTGGCTCGGACCTCGTCGGGACGCTGGCCGTCGTCGCCGGGCTCGTGGCCGCCGCGGCGGGGTTCCCGGCAGGCGACTCGCTCGCCGCGCTCTTCGTGTCGGTGCTCGTCGTGGTCGCCGGTGCGCGTCTCATGCGGCGGAACGTCGACGTGCTGATGGATCGCGCGCCGGCGGGCACCGTCGAGGTCGCGCGGGCGGCGATCGCGACCCTCGAGCCACCGGTCGCCGTCCGCCGCGTGCGGCTGCGCGAGGCGGGCGGTCGGGCGTTCGCGGACGTCGTGATCGGGGTCTCGCCGGGGGCGGCCGTCGGCCAGGGGCACGCGACGGCCGACCGGGTCGAGCGGGCTCTGGAGCGATCTCTGCCCGGGATCGACGTCGTCGTCCACGTCGAGCCGCAGCCCGACGACGAGGCCGCCCTGCGCGAGCGCGTGCGCGCGGCGGCCACCGGCGTCCCGCACGTGCAGGAGATCCACGACGTCGCGGTGATCGACACGGCCGACGGGGTCGAGGTCGCGCTGCACCTCAAGCTGCCCCCCGACCTCCCGCTCGCCGTCGCGCACGCGCGGGCGGAGGCCGTCGAGCGGGCGATACGCGCCGCGGTGCCCGAGGTGAGCGGCGTGCTGACCCACCTCGAGCCCCTGACGGAGCAGACGCCCGGCTCGGAGGTCGGTCGCGACGCAACCGCCGTCGAGCAGGCCGTGCGCGCCGTCGTCGGTCGCGGCCCCCGGGCGATCCGGATGCTCGACACGCCCCAGGGGCTCGTCGTCCTCGTCACGCTCGCCGTCGACGGGGACATGCCGCTCGACCAGGCGCACGAGCAGGCCGACGAGGTCGCGCGGCACGTGCGGGCGACGGTTCCCGGCGTCCACGACGCGATCGTCCACACGGAGCCGTGACGGTGACGCCGCTATCGCTCGTGCTCGACTGGGACGGCACCGTTACCGAGCGCGACACGCTGCACATGGTCATCGAGCGCTTCGGCGACGTGGAGGTCTTCCGGCGCATGGAGGCCGAGCTCGGGCGGCGGATGACGCTGCGCGAGGTGATCGGGGTCGAGATGGCCACCATCCGCGCGCCGGCGCAGGTGGTGGTCGACTGGCTGCTCGAGCACGTGCGGATTCGCAACGGGTTCGCCGAGCTCGTGGCCGCGCACGACCCGCTGATCGTCTCGGCCGGCTTCCACGAGCTGATCGCGCCCGTGCTGGCGCGCGAGGGCATCGTCGCCCGCGTGGTCGCGAACCACGTCGAGCCCGATCCGACGGGCTGGCGGTCCGTGTTCCCCGACGAGACGCGCTGCGCGGTCTGCGGCGAGCACTGCAAGCGCGTGGCGGTGGACGGTCTCGGGCTGTTCGCCTACGTGGGCGACGGGGTCTCCGACCGCTGCGTGTCACTCGCCGCCGCTCGGCGGTTCGCCCGAGCCGGTCTTGCCCGGTGGCTCGAGGCCCAGGGCGCGGCGTTCGAGCCGTTCACGGACCTGTACGACGTCACGAGAGCGCTGGCTCAGGAGCCTGGCTGAAGCCGGGCACCGTCCCGCGCCCTCTTTGCTAGGTGTCGTCCGCGTCAGCCGACGGCACCCGGCGGGGCGGTGGTCCCGCCCAACCTGAGCCGAGGGCGGAAGACGTACCGCGGGAGCGTCGCGTGCGGCTCGCGCATCAGCGCGCCGAGCGCGGTGATCGTCGTCTCGGCGATCTCGTCGATCGGCTGCTCGACGGTCGTCAGCGGTGGCTGGGTCCACGCCGTCGCGTCGATGCCGTCGAACCCGACGATCGAGAGGTCGTCGGGGACGCACAGCCCGAGGAGCGTCGCCTCCTGGAGCGCACCGATCGCCATCAGGTCGTTCGAGCAGATGACCGCGGTCGGACAGTCGTCGCCGTCGCTCTCGACGAGCGCGCGGATCGCGTGGCGTCCGCCGTCGGTCGTGAAGCTCGCGTGTGCCACCCAGCGATCCGCCGGCAGACCGGCCTCGCGGAGGGCGTCCTCGCGGCCGAGGGCCTTCTCGCGCGTCGCCTGTGCGAACTGGCCTCCCGCGAGGTAGCCGATCCGCTGGTGGCCGAGCTCGAGCAGGTGCTCGGTCGCGATGCGCCCGGCGGCCCGCTCGTCCACGCCGACGGAGGTCACCGGGAGCTGCTCCGAGCCGCCGTTCACGAACACGAGCCGCGCGCCCTGCTCCAACAGCATCCGGTAGTGCCCGTGCTCGCCTCGGATGTCGGTCACCTCCGAGCAGACGAAGACCATCCCGTCCACTCGGCGCTCCAGCAGCATGTGCACGTAGTCGACCTCGCGCATCGCCGACCCGGCGGTGTTGCAGATGATGGTCGCGTAGCCCGCGCTCGTTGCGCGCGTCTCGAGCGCCTGCGCGAGCGACGCGAACACCGGGTTCTGGAACTCCGGCATCAGCAGGCCGATCGCGCCCGTCGCCTGCGCGACCGCGTGTCCCGGCGGGACGTAGAGGAGCTCCCGCGCGGCGCGCTCGACCCGCTCTCGCGTCTCCGGTCTGACTGCCGCAGACCCGGTCAGGACCCGGGAGGCGGTGGCGGTGCTAACTCCCGCGCGCTCGGCGACGTCTCTAAGACGGGTGCCGCGCCCTTGCGGCACGCCGGGTTTCACAGTTGCGTAACGCGATTCCACTCAGCCCCACAGGATAGATCACCTGACCTCCGCACTATATACGGAACTTCGGCGGTATTTCACGCTTGACCAAGTGGTATCGAAGCCGGTACTCTGCCGGTGCGTTTCACAACAATGAAACACGTTTCAGTACGGCGCATCGCGCCGAAACCCGCGAAGGAGGAAGCTCAATGACGAGCACCCGCAAGCTCCGCGTGGTGGTGATGACCGCCATCGTCGGCGTCGTCGCTGCCATCGGGGCGTCTGCCGCGACGAGCGCTGGCAGCGCCACCGTCGTGCGCATCTGGACGGACGCCGACCGCAAGGCCGCGGTCGAGAAGGTCGCCGGCGCCTGGGCGACGGCGAAGGGCGTCGAGATCGAGGTCGTGCAGAAGGAGTTCGGCCGCATCCGCGACGACCTCAAGACCGTCCAGCCCGAGACGGCGCCCGACGTGATCGTCGGTGCGCACGACTGGGTCGGCCAGCTCGCCGCCGACGGCTCCGTCGTCCCGCTCGTGCTCTCGAGCACGGCGAAGAAGAACTTCCCGGCGTACGCGCTGAACGCCATGTCGTACGGGACGGCCGTCAAGCGGCTGTACGGCATGCCGGTGGCGCTGGAGAACATCGGCCTCGTCGTCAACAAGAGGCTGGCGAAGGTGCCGACGACGTTCGCGTCGCTCCAGACCCAGGCGCTCGCCTTCCAGAAGAAGGCGTCGGGCAACATCGGCCTCGCCGTTCCGCAGGGCGCGAACGGTGACGCGTACCACATGTACCCGTTCTTCTCCGGCCTCTGTGGCTACATCTTCGGCACCAACAAGGTCGGCAACCTCGATCCGTCCGACATCGGCGTCGCGAACACGCGGTTCCTGCGCAACGCCGGGCTGATCAACCAGTGGAACAAGACCGGCCTGATCAACTCGAAGATCGACTACGGCGTCGCCAAGGACGCGTTCCTGAAGGGCAAGGCGGCCTTCTGGATCACGGGTCCCTGGGAGTCCGACACGCTCAAGAAGAGCGGCCTCTCCTACACGATCACGGGCTTCCCGAACATCGTGCAGGGCTGCAGCTCGGTGCCGTTCCTCGGCGTCCAGGGCTTCATGGTGACGAAGTTCGCCGCCGGCCACGGCGTCGAGTCCGCCGCGAAGGACCTGGTCGCGAACTACTTCGGCTCGTCGGCCTCGCAGCTGGCGCTCGCGGCCGCGAACGGCCGCTTCCCGGCCAATACGACCGCCGGCAAGCTCGTCAAGGATCCCGTCCTCAAGCTCTTCGGCAACGCGAGCAAGGGCGGCGTCCCGATGCCGAACATCCCCCAGATGTCGTCCGTCTGGTCGGAGCTCGGCGGCGCGTGGGTGAAGTCGCCGCCGGGCATGCCGTCGAGGTTCCCGTCCAGCGCGTTGCCGG
>CAZUVW010000015.1:0-26221 GCA_964623875.1 uncultured Gaiellales bacterium | reverse complement strand
GCCGAGCAGCGTCCTACGCATGCGCCACCGCCGTCGTCCATGGGGACAGCGCGGCGGCGAGGTCGTCGCCGCGGCGCACGATCGCGGCCGGCACGCCGTGCGCGGCGAGACGGAGCAAGGCCGGGGCGACTGGCGCTGCCGGTGCATCCGCGTAGGTCGGAGCGTCGACGACGACGACGGATGCGCCTCCTCGCGCCTCGAGCGCCTCGGCGAACGGCTCTGCGCCGCGGGCGGTCACCAGGGTGAGCGCGGCCCGACCGAGCATGCGGCCGCCGTCCCGGAGCACGTCTGCCGTGCACGCGGCGGTCGTCGGCTCGGCCTCGGCCAACGCCGTGAGCGCGTCCTCCCAGTCTCGCCCGAGCGACGCGACGGTGAGCCGCGTGGCCTGCCGCCCGGCCACCACCAGGACGCAGCGCCGACCACGCGCAGCGCTCGTGCGCACGACCCCGGCGGCGATGCGCACGGCCTCGTCGAGGCTGCTACGGCCGGGCGGCCCGGCGAGGCCGCGTGCGTCGAGGTCGAGCAGGACGGCCACTTCGTCGTCCGGCCCGTCGTGCAGCTCCCTGACCATCAGCCGCCCGCGGCGGGCGGACGATGCCCAGTGGACGGCCCGCAGCGGCTCGCCGTCCTCGTACTCGCGGACGCCATACGGCTCGGCGCCGCCACGACCGACGAGCGAGCGACGGCCGTCGACGCCCCTTCGACCGCCGTCGAGGAAGAGCGCGTCGACGACGGGCACCCGCGGCACGACGATCACGGTGTGCAGGGCCTGCACGGGCAGCTCCACGCGTCCGAGACCCAGCGGATCGGCCCCGACGAGCCGTCCGGGACCGATCGCGTACCTGCCGCGCGGAGCCTCCAGCAGACCGCCGCTCACCGGCGAGCGGCGACGCAGGTGCAGCTCCACCTCCCCCGCCGGCCCGAGTCGCTCGTGCAGGCGGAACGCGCCGGGCAGCAGCCCCGCGCCACGCAGCCGCACGTCGTAGCGGAGGTCGTCCCCCTCGACGAGGGTCGTCTGGCCGACGACGCGCTCCACGGTGACGGCGCGTGAGGCTGCGGCGCTCCAGGCGAGCCCCCACGCTCCCCCGAGCACGAGCCCGATGCCCGCCACGCCGAGCGCTGCCGAGCCCAGAGACCAGCCGGCGAACGCCAGGGCGAGCCCCAGCACGAGCGCGCGACGCGCGGCGCTCACCGGGGCACTGGGGTCGCCGCGACCGCCTCCTCGACCGCGTGGGACGCCGTCAGCCCGACGCTGCGCGCCTCGGGCGCCAGGATGAGGCGATGCGCCAGCACCGCACCGGCGACCGTGCGCACGTCGTCGGGAACGACGAAGCTCCGCCGCAGCGACGCCGCGCGCGCCTTCGCGAGTCGCAGCAGCGCGATGCCGGCTCGCGGGCTGGCGCCGAGCGCGAGCCGGCGGTCCTCCCGCGTGCGCCGGAGGAGGTCGACGACGTACCGGTTGATGCTCTCCTCGACGTACACGCCGCGGGCGGCGGCGATCGCGGCGGCCACCTCGGCGAGCCCGGCCACGGGCTCGAGCTGATCGAGCGGTGGCTCGGTGACCTGCTCGGCGAGCATCCGTGCCTCCTCGTCGGCCGGCGGGTAGCCGATCGACATCCGCACGGCGAAGCGGTCGAGCTGGGCCTCCGGCAGGGGGAACGTGCCTTCGTACTCGACCGGGTTCTGGGTGGCGATCACGAGAAACGGCCTGTCGAGCAGGTGAGTCGAGCCGTCGACCGTGACCTGTGCCTCCTGCATCGCCTCGAGCAGTGCGGACTGCGTCTTGGGCGAGGCCCGGTTGATCTCGTCCACGAGCAGCACGTGGGCGAAGACGGGCCCCGGGCGGAACCGAAAGGTGCCCGACGGCTGGTCGTAGACGCTCACCCCGGTGACGTCGCTCGGGAGCAGGTCGGGCGTGAACTGGAGCCGGTGGAACGAGAGGTGGAGCGATCGGGCGAGCGCCTTGGCCAGGACGGTCTTGCCGACGCCGGGCACGTCCTCCACGAGCACGTGCCCCTCCGCGAGCAGCGCCAGCAGCGGCAGCCGGAGCGTCTCCCGCGGCGCATGCACCGCGAGCGCCAGGTTCGCAGTGACCGCGTCGGCGAGATCGCCCACCGCGGCGACGTCCAGCTCGGCCGCCTGCTCGGTGTCGGTCATCCCCGGGCGGCCCGCAGCCGCTCGACCTCGTCGAGCACCGCCTCTGCGACGGCTCGCTTCGGCGCCTTGCCGACGTGCCGCTCCCGGTCGCGAGCGACGAGCACCACCTCGTTGTCCTCACTCTCGAAGCCGATGTCCTGCCGCCCGACGTCGTTGTAGACGACCAGGTCGACGTGCTTCGCGTCGAGCATCGCCCGCTTGCGCGTCAGCCCCTCGTCCCCGGTCTCCGCGCCGAAGGCGACGAGCACCTGGTCGGGGCGTCGCGCGGCGCCGAGCGCCTTGAGGACGTCGGCGGTCGGCACGAGCTCGACCCGCCACGGAGCGCTGTCCTTGGGCCGCTTGCCGTCCACGCGCTCCGCCGGCCGGTAGTCGGCGACGGCGGCGGCCATGAGCACGACGTCCGCGTCGCTCCGCGCGAGCGCCTCGCGGCGCAGCTCTGCTGCGGTCGGGGTCTGGACGACCTCGACGCCGTCCGGCACCGGCACGGCGACGTTCGAAGCCAACAGGGTGACGACCGCCCCCCGGGCGCGGGCAGCCTCGGCGAGCGCGACGCCCATCCGCCCCGACGACCAGTTGCCGAGGAAGCGGACGTCGTCGAGTGGCTCACGCGTGCCGCCGGCGCTCACGAGCACGCGGACGCCGCTGAGCGCGCCGTGCACCGCACCCTCGGCCGCTCCGTCGAGCGTGCCGCCCAGGAGCCGCTCGACCGCCTCCGCGATCTCCTCCGGCTCGACCATGCGACCGGAGCCGACGTCCCCCTCGGCCAGCTCGCCCTCGGCGGGGCCGAGGACGACGACGCCGCGGCTGCGGAGGAGGGCCACGTTCGCCTGGGTGGCTGGGTGCTGCCACATACGGGTGTTCATCGCAGGCGCGACGAGCACGGGCCCGCCATGGGCGAGGGCCGCCTCGGTGAGCAGGTCGTCGGCGAGACCGTGCGCGAGCCGGGCGAGCGTGTGCGCCGTCAACGGCGCGATCACGAGCGCGTCGGCTCGCTGGAGGTGGGGGTACGGATCGAGCGGTGGCTCACGCCGCGCGAGGGCGAAGAACGTCTCGGCCGTCACGAACCGCTCTGCTCCTCGCGTGACGAGCGGGAGCACGTCGTGCCCCTCCCGGACGAGCAGGCGCGTCAGCTCGCAGGCCTTGTACGCTGCGATGCCACCGGTCACACCGAGCAGGATCCGCGCCATCGCCCGATTGTAGGCGTCGAGGTCGTTCCGCCCGCCCGGGCGGCGACGAGAGGGCTACGCGGGGTACTTGAAGAGCAGCTTGCCCTGGGCGATCTCCTCCATGCCCATGGTCAAGTAGTTCTTCGAGCGGGACTCGACGAGCGGCGGCGGTGCCTCCTCGAGGCCGATGCCCTCGCCGAGCTGGTGGTGGTAGTTGTTGATCTGCCGAGCGCGCTTGGCCGCGACGATCACGAGCGCGTACCGCGACTCCGGATCGGTCTTCGTCGAGGTGTGCGGGAGCAGGTCGTCGATGCGGGGCTCGTTCATGAGCCGTGCATCGTACCTGCAGCCGCGAGCTCGAGCTCACGCTCGACGATCGCGCAGAGCACCTCGGTCGCGCGGTGCACGTCGTCGTTGCGCACCATGTACCGGAAGCGGTGCGCCTGCTCGAGCTGCCGCCGCGCGAGCTCGATTCGTTCGCCGATCTCGCCGGTCGACTCCGTGGCCCGCTCGCGCAGGCGGCGCTCGAGCTCCGGCACGTCGGCTGCGATGAAGACGGTGACCGCGCCCGGAACCTCGTCCTGCACGTGCAGCGCTCCCTCCAGCTCGAGCTCGAGGACGCACACCCGCCCCTGCTCGGCGATGCGGCCGATCTCCGACCGCAGCGTCCCGTACCGCTTGCCCGAGACGTACTCGACGTGCTCGAGAAACGCTCCCTGCGCGATCCGCTCCCGGAACGCCGCCTCGTCGAGGAACCAGTACTCGCGTCCGTGCTCCTCGCCGGGTCGCTGCGGTCTCGTCGTCGCGCTGACCGCGACCTCCAGCTCCGGCAGCCGCTCCACGAGCGCGCGGATGAGCGTGCCCTTGCCCGCGCCCGACGGTCCGGTGATCACGAAGACGGGGATCTTGGTCACGCGCTGACCGTGCGCCTCAGGAGATCGGCGCAGGCGCGCCCCTCACCGGTTGTTGAACAGGTTCACGAGCTCGGTGCGCTGGCGCTCCGAGAGCCCGCCGACGGTCTTCGACTGGCTGATGCGGCACTGGTTGAGCAGCCGCGCAGCCTTGACACGGCCGAACTTCGGGACGGCCATCAGCATGTCGAACACCTTCGCCGTCGAGACCCAGTCGGGCGGGTCGAGCAGGATCTCCTCGATCTGCGCGTTCCCCTCCTTCAGGTCCTTCTTCAGCTGCGCACGTCGGACGCGGATGTCGTTCGCCCGCTTGAGCGCCTCCATCCGCTGATCGAGCGATCGGGCGGGGGCTTGCGAGGTCGTCTTGGACGTGACCATGTGAGCGGACGAGTCTAGCAAGCGGGCGAACACGGTCAAGGAGAACCGGTTTTCGCCTGTTTGCAGGCATTTTTGTCGTACTTGACAACGGCCGTCCGGCGAGCGGCGATCGCGTCCGTCCAGCCGCGCGCCGTCGCGGCGTCCCGGAGCTCCGCTCGGACGCGGCCGGGCGCGTCCGGATCGGCGAACAGGATCGTGCCGAGCGCCACGGCCGACGCGCCCGCGGCCACCAGCTCCAGGGCGTCGTCCCCCGTCACCACGCCGCCCATCCCGACGATCGGCACGTCGACCGCGCTCGCGCACGCCCAGACGGCCGCGAGGGCGATCGGACGCAGCGCGGGGCCGGAGTAGCCGCCCGCCCCGCGCGCCAGCCGAGGGCGGAGCGTCCGCGGGTCGAGCGCGAGCCCGCGGATGGTGTTGACGAGGGACACGCCGTCCGCGCCTGCGCCGACCACGGCACGCGCTGCCTCCGCGACGTCCCACTGGGCCGGAGAGAGCTTCGCGTAGAGCGGCCTCCTCGTGGCAGCTCTGGCAGCGGCGACGAGCTCGCCCGCCGTCTCGGGGGCCTCGTCCACGTTCGGACAGGAGAGGTTGAGCTCGATCGTGGCCACGCCGTCCTCCCCGTCGAGCCGCTCGCAGACCCGCGCGAAGTCGGCGGCCGAGAACCCTCCGACCGACACCCACACCGCGCCGAGCAGCTCGACGAGCCGCGGCAGGACGTCGTCCGCGAACACGTCGATGCCCGGCCCCTGCAAGCCGATCGAGTTCAGCAGGCCGTGGTCGACCTCGGCGATGCGCGTCGGCGGATTGCCCTCCCGCGGCTCGGGGGTGATCGTCTTGGTCACGAACACGTCGAGCGATCGTGCGACCGACGGCGCCGCGAGCGCGTCCAGACAGCCGGAGGCGTTCAGGAGCGGCACGCTCATGCGACAGGCTCCCTCGCCGCCAGGCGGTGCCCGCGCAGGACGGGACCCTCCAGGCAGAGGCGCCGGTATCGTCCGTCGACGAGCACCGCGCACCCGAAGCAGGCGCCGAAGCCGCAGGCCATCGGCGCCTCCCAGGCGAGCTGTGCGTCCGGCACGAGCCCGCGAACCGCCTCGAGCATCGGCTCCGGACCGCACGCGAGCACGTCACCCGGGTCGGCGGGGAGCGCCTCGGTGACGAGCGTGGGCTCGAGCACGACCTCCGCGTTCGGCACGAGCGCCGCAGCCTCGGCGTGCGCCGCCGAGCGGAAGCCGAGGATCGCCGGCGGCGCCCCGAGCCGCGCCGAGAGGAACGGGAACGGCGCCACGCCGATGCCGCCGCCGACGAGCAGGGGCCGCCGCACGTCGAGGTCGAACCCCGTGCCGAGCGGGCCGAGCACGTGCACGCGCTCACCGACCTCGAGAGCTGCGATCGCGCGCGTGCCGGGCCCGACGGCGTCGACGAGGAACGCCAGCTCGCCCGGTGGGGCGAGGCACAGGCTGAACGGCCGCGGGAGGAGACGGCCCGGAGCCTCGACCATGAAGAACTGACCCGGCTCGCCGGGCTCGAGCCCGCCGCGTGCGAGCCTGACCAGCCGGTACGGCCCGACGCGCTCGTTCGCGCGGACCGTCAGCCGCTCGCGCCGCATGCCTCGCTAGGTCTCGTTCCCGGAGGGAACGAGACCCTGCCGCTCCTGCAACGACAGCGCGGTCTCCGCGCGCGCGTTGGCGATGGCGTGCACCGCCGCCGCGGCGCCTGCGATGGTGGTGATGCACGGCACGCGTGCGATCAGCGCTGCCTCGCGGATCAGGTAGCCGTCGGCTCGCGCGCCCGACCCCTGCGGGGTGTTGACGACGAGGTCACAGCGCCGGTCACGGATGAGATCGACGACGGTCGCCTCTCCCGGCGCGGCGTCTGCGACCTTGCCGATCTCCGCCACCTCGAGGCCCGCTGCGCGCAGCGTGCGCGCGGTGCCGGAGGTCGCCACCAGGGCGAACCCGAGCCCGGCGAGCGCCGCAGCGATCGGCGCCACGCCCGCCTTGTCCGCGTCGCGCACCGACAGGAAGGCGGTGCCGTCGGTCGGCAGCGGCCGACCGGCCGCCCGCTCGGCCTTCGCGAGCGCGGTCGGCAGGTCGGAGGCGCTGGCCATCACCTCCCCGGTCGAGCGCATCTCCGGTCCGAGCACCGGGTCGGCGCCGGGGAAGCGGGCGAAGGGCAGGACGGCGGCCTTGACGCTCACCTCCGCGGGGCGCGGTTGCGGCAGCGCCAGCTCGCGCAAGGTGGCGCCCGCGGCGAGCCGGCAGGCGGCCTCGACGAGGTTGACGCCGATCGCCTTGCTCGCGAACGGCACCGTGCGCGACGCGCGTGGGTTGACCTCGAGCACGTAGACCGTCTGATCGGCGATCGCGAGCTGCACGTTGAGCAGGCCGACCACGCCGAGGGCAGGGCCGAGCCGCTTGACCACGTGCTCGACCTCGAACGCGTTCGCGAGCGTGAGCGACTGCGCGGGCAGCACGCAGGCCGAGTCGCCGGAGTGGACGCCCGCCTCCTCGACGTGCTGCATGACGGCGCCGACGTAGACCTCCTCGCCGTCGCACAGCGCGTCGACGTCGATCTCGATCGCGTTCTCGACGAACCGGTCGACGAGCACCGGTCCGCTGACGGCGGACATCGCCGCCGTGAGGTCGGCGTCGTCGTAGCAGACCCGCATCGCGCGGCCGCCGAGCACGTACGAGGGCCGCACCAGCACCGGATAGCCGATCTGGGCCGCAGCGAGGTGCGCCTGCTCCACGCCCTCGACGGTCGCCCAGGGCGGGCAGCGGACGCCGATCTCGTTCGCCAGCGCGCCGAAGCGCTCCCTGTCCTCCGCCAGGTCGATCGCGTCGTGGGGCGTGCCCATGATCCGATAGCCGGCCGCCTCGATCGGTCGAGCGAGGCGCAGCGGCGTCTGCCCGCCGAACTGGGTCACCACGCCCTCCGGGCGCTCTCGGTCGAGGACGGCGAGCACCTCCTCCGGCGAGAGCGGCTCGAAGTAGAGCCGGTCGGACGTGTCGTAGTCGGTCGACACCGTCTCGGGGTTGCAGTTGACCATCACCGCCTCGTACCCGAGCGCGCGGAAGGTCTGCACGGCGTGCACGCAGCAGTAGTCGAACTCGATCCCCTGCCCGATCCGGTTCGGTCCGGAGCCGAGGATCACGACCCGAGGCCGCTCGGACGGCGGAAGCCCTTCGTCCTCCTCGCCCCAGGTCGAGTAGAAGTAGTTCGACGCAGCCTCGACCTCGCCCGCGCAGGAGTCGACCCTGCGGTAGGCGGGCCTGATCCCACGCGCATAGCGGGCCCGCCGCACCTCGTCGCCGCTCGTCCCCCAGGCGGCGCCGATGGAGTCGTCTCCCCATCCGGCGCGCTTCGCACGCCCGATGTCACGGGAGGCGAGCTCGCGCTTCGCGAGCGCGAGCTGCTCCTCGAACCACGGATGCACGCCGTCGGGGATGTCGTCGAAGGTCGCCCACGGCGTCGGCGCACCAGGGTCGAGCTCGCGGGAGCCGAAGGCCTTGAGGAACGCCTCGCTGAACGTGCGCCCGATCCCCATCGCCTCCCCGACGGACTTCATCTGCGTGCCGAGCGTCGTGTCGGCGCCGGGGAACTTCTCGAACGCGAAGCGCGGGAACTTGACGACGACGTAGTCGAGCGTCGGCTCGAAGCTCGCGGGGGTGGTCTTCGTCAGGTCGTTGGGGATCTCGTCGAGCGTGTACCCGACCGCGAGCTTGGCGGCGACCTTCGCGATCGGGTACCCGGTGGCCTTCGAGGCGAGCGCCGAGGAGCGGGACACGCGCGGGTTCATCTCGATCACGCGGATCTCGCCTGTCTCCCGGCTGCGCGCGAACTGGATGTTCGAGCCACCGGTCTCGACCCCGACGGCGCGGATCACCGCCGCCGAGGCGTCGCGCAGCTCCTGGTAGGCCTCGTCCGAGAGCGTCATCTGGGGAGCGACGGTGACGGAGTCGCCCGTGTGGACGCCCATCGGGTCGAGGTTCTCGATCGAGCAGACGATCACCACGTTGTCGTTGCGGTCGCGCATCACCTCGAGCTCGAACTCGTCCCACCCGACGAGCGACTCGTCGACGAGCACCTGTCCGATCGGGCTCTCCGCGAGACCCCGCTCCACCTGGCGGCGCAGCTGCTCCACCGTCTCCGCGAGCCCGCCGCCGTGGCCGCCGAGCGTGAAGGCCGGCCGGACGACGGCCGGCGCGGGGATCCCGTCCAGCTGCTCGAGCTCGGTGACGATCCACGAGGTCGGCACCCGCAGGCCGCAGCTCTCGACCGCTTTGCGGAAGAGGTCGCGGTCCTCCGCGCGCCGGATCACGTCCACCCGGGCGCCGAGCAGCTCGACCCCGAGCTCCTCCAGCACGCCGGCCTCGCTCAGCTCGATCGCGAGGTTGAGCGCCGTCTGCCCGCCCAGCGTCGGGAGCAGCGCGTCGGGCCGCTCACGGCGCAGCACGTCGGCCACCCCCTCGAGGTCGAGCGGCTCGATGTACGTGCGGTCGGCGAAGCCCGGGTCGGTCATGATCGTCGCCGGGTTCGAGTTCACGACGATCGTGCGGTAGCCGTCCTCCCGCAGCACCTTGAGGGCCTGGCAGCCCGAGTAGTCGAACTCGCACGCCTGGCCGATCACGATCGGCCCCGACCCGATCACGCAGACCGACGAGATGTCCCGCCGCGCGGGCACCTACACGCGTCCCTTCGCCACAGGCCCCTGGCACACGTGACAACTTGTCACTTGTGCCGGCCCCTCAGCCGAGCTGGTCCTCACAGCGACGCCACCCAGTCCTCGAGGATCGGCCAGGCGTCGTGCGGGCCGGGTCCGGCCTCCGGGTGGAACTGCACGCTCTGCGCGCGCAGCTCGCCGAACGCGAACCCCTCCACCGTCCCGTCGTAGAGCGAGACGTGGGTCGCGTCCGCGTCCTCGCTCGCAGCGACGGCGAAGCCGTGGTTCTGGCTCGTGACGAGCACCCGGCCGCTGCGGCGGTCGAGCACCGGGTGGTTCGCCCCGCGGTGCCCGAACGGCAGCTTGTAGGTCGTGTGCCCGGTCGCCAGCCCGAGCAGCTGGTGACCCAGGCAGATGCCGAGCACCGGCACGCGGCCGAGGATCGCCCGCACGACCTCCGTCTCCGCCTCGAGCGGCTCGGGGTCGCCGGGCCCGTTCGACAGCAGCACGCCGTCGAAGCCCGCGAGCTCGTCCGGGTCGCTCAGGTGCGGAACGACGGTGACCGCCGCACCCGCCGCCGCGAGACGCTGGACGATCGACCGCTTCGCGCCGTAGTCCACGACCGCCACGCGCACGTGGCCGGACTCGTGCGCGACGTACGAGATCGGCGTCGAGACCTGACCGACGAGCGCGGCACCGGTCATCGTCGGCTGCGCGCGCACCGCGACGAGCGCGTCGTCGGGCGCGAGCTCGTCTGCGTCGGCGACGGCGATCGCCCGCATCGCCCCGGCATCGCGCAGGTGGAGCGTGAGCCGCCGCGTGTCGATCTCGTCGAGCGCGACGACGCCGTGCCCCGCGAGCCACTCGGCCCACGCCTCGCCGCCGAGGCGCCGCATCAGCACGGCTCGTGCGTGCGGCGCCGCCGACTCGAGCCGCCGGTCGTCCACGCCGTAGTTCCCGACCATCGGCGCCGTGAAGCAGACGAGCTGCGCCGCGTAGCTCGGATCGGTGACCGTCTCCTGGTAGCCGGTCATCCCCGTCGTGAACACCGCCTCGCCGAAGGCGTGCCCAGGCGCCGCCACCGAGCGACCGGTGAACACCGATCCGTCCTCGAGCAGGAGGTACCCGGCGCTCCCGCTCATGACGGCTGAACGGTCCTCTCCCGCCCGGCAGGGGCTGGATCTGCCGCAGCAGCTCCGACCTCGCAACGACTCCCGCAGCGGCGGAGCCGCACGCCATCCGCCCCACACCGCTCGTCCGACCGCCTCACGCCGCGTACACCACCCTCCCGTCTGCGACGGTCTTGACCACCGCGCCCGTGAGCGCTCGCCCGAGCAGCCACGAGTTCGTCGAGCGCGAGCGGAAGGCGTCGGCGCGCACGGTCCAGGTCTGCTCGAGGTCGAGCAGGACGAGGTTCGCGACCTCGCCGACGGCGACCCGGGGCACGGGCAGCCCGAACACCCGAGCCGGTCCCGCCGACATCCGCTCCAGGACGACGGCGAGGTCGAGCTCGCCCGTTCGGACGAGCTCCGTGTGGAGGACGGCGAACGCGGTCTCGAGGCCCGTCACGCCAAAGGGCGCCTCCTCGAACGGTGCCTCCTTCTCGTGCAGGGCATGCGGCGCGTGGTCGGTGGCGATGCAGGCGATCGTGCCGTCGCGCACGGCCTCGACGAGCGCCCGCCGGTCCTCGACGGTGCCGAGCGGCGGGTTCATCTTCACGTTCGGGTCGAGCGTGCGCACGAGCTCGTCGGTGGCGCAGAGGTGGTGCGGGCTGGCCTCGCCGCTCGCCTGCACGCCACGGGCGAGGGCGCTGCGCAGCGCCTCGACGGACTCGCGCGTGCTCAGGTGCATCAGGTGCACGGGACGGCCCTCGAACGCCGCCAGCGAGAGGTCGCGCTCGACCATCACGCTCTCCGCGACCGCGGGCCAGCCGGCGAACCCGAGCTCGGCGGAGACCGCGCCCTCGCGCATCTGCCCCTCCCGCGAGAGCGTGGGCTCCTCGCAGTGCAGGGCGAGCGGGCGCGCGGCGACCGCGCTGTACTGGAGCGCGCGCCGCAGCAGCCCTGCGGACGCGACCGGCTTGCCGTCGTCGGTGAACGCCACGGCGCCGGCGGTGGCCAGCTCGGCCATCTCCGTCAGCTCCTCGCCGCGCAGCCCCTTGGAGATCGTCGCCATGAACCCCGTCGGGATGACGGCCTCCTCGTGCGCCTGCTCGATCAGCGCGGACAGGACTGCGGCGTTGTCGACGGGTGGGTCGGTGTTGGGCATCGCGAGGATCGCGCAGTACCCGCCCGCCGCGGCTGCGGCGGTGCCCGTCGCGATCGTCTCCTCGTCCTCGCGCCCGGGGGTGCGCAGATGGACGTGCGGATCGACGAACGCGGGTGCGAGCACCAGGCCGCGAGCCGGCTCTCCCGCCGGCTCGATCGCGGTCACGACGCCGTCCTCGACGGTCACGTCGAACGCGCCGTCGATCCCGGAGACGGGGTCGACGACGCGCGCACCGCCCAGCACGAGGCTGTCGCGCGGCCCGGGTCTGCAGGCGAGGGTCACGCGACCTCCAGCGGCCTGACCGCCTCGCCCGCGGCGGCGGTGAGCAGGTCGTAGAGGGCGGCCATGCGCACGACGAGCCCCGACCGTACCTGCGCCGTCACCAGCGACGCGCCGGAGTCCGCCACGCGCGGGTCGATCTCCACACCGCGGTTCATCGGTCCCGGGTGCATCACGACCTGCCCGGGCCGAACGCGGTCCTCGGTGATCCCGTACAGGGCCCGGTACTCCCGCAGGCTCGGAAGGTATGCGGCGCCCGGCAGCATCCGCTCGTGCTGCATGCGCAGCACGTAGACGACGTCGGCGGCGGCGATCGCGCCGATCTCGTGGGACACCTCGCATCCCATCTGCTCGATCCCCCGTGGCAGGAGGGTCGGCGGGCCGACGAGCGTCGTGCGCGCGCCGACGAGGCCGAGCGCCTCCACGAGCGAGCGCGCGACCCGCGAGTGGAGGACGTCTCCCACGACCGCGACGTGGACGCCCTCGATCCGACCGAGCCGCTCGCGGATCGTGAAGAGGTCGAGGAGCGCCTGGGTGGGATGCTGGTGCTTCCCGTCGCCCGCGTTGACGACGTGCGCCTCCGTGCTCGCGGCGACGAGCGCGGGGGCGCCGATCTGCGGATGCCGGATCACGATCACGTCGGGGTCGTAGGCCGCGAGCGTGAGCGCGGTGTCCTTGAGCGACTCGCCCTTGTCCACCGACGAGCCCGACGAGCGGAGCGCCAGCGTGTCGGCGGAGAGGCGCTTCGCGGCGAGGTCGAAGCTCGAGAGGGTGCGCGTCGAGGACTCGTAGAAGACGTTGAGCACGAGTCGGCCGCGCAGGGTGGGCAGCTTCTTGACCTCGCGGTCGAGCGACCGCTCGAGCGCCCGGGCGGTGTCGAGGATCCGCTCGACGTCGTCACGTCCGAGGTCGCCGATCGAGATGAGGTGCCTGCGCGCTCCGTCAGCCATCCTCGCCCTCCCCGCCCCCCGCCCCCGGCACGAGCAGCACGCGATCGGCGCCGTCGGTCTCGCGCAGCTCGACCTGGACCCGCTCGTCCCGGGCGGTCGGCACGTTCTTGCCGACGTAGTCCGGCCGGATCGGCAGCTCGCGGTGACCGCGATCGACGAGCACGGCGAGCTGCACGCGGGCGGGACGGCCATAGTCGAGCAGCGCGTCGATCGCGGCGCGGATGGTGCGACCCGTGTAGAGCACGTCGTCCACGAGCACGCAGGTCGCGCCCTCGAGCACGAAGTCGAGCCGGGAGCCGTGCACGACGGGCTGCGCCGCGCGGGGCGCCTCGCCGGCACGCACGACGACGTCGTCACGGTGGAACGTGATGTCGAGCGTCCCCAGGGGCACCGTGACGCCGCTGCGCTCGTGCACGAGACCGCGCAGCCGCTCGGCCAGCGGGACGCCGCGCGTGTGGATGCCGACGAGCGCGACGGAGCTCAGGTCGGCGTTTCGCTCGATCAGCTCGTGCGCGATGCGCGCCAGCGTCCGGCCCACGGCCTCGTCGTCGAGCAGCGTGACGGCCGCGCCGCGGCCGGTTGGCACCTCGCTCATGGAGCTCCTTTCCGGCCTCACTGGACCGGGTTAAAGGGTCGCGGGCCACTCTAGACGATGGCCCGGATCGCCGGCCCCGGCATCGACTGGCTCCGGCGCGGCCGGGCGCGAGGCATCGGCGCATGGGAATCCGCCCCTGCGGATTCCCACCTGCGCAGCGAGGTTCAGTCCTCGTCGATCAGCTCGTCGGGCTCGGTCAGCGCCTCGATCGCGTCCCGCGCGGCGTCGATCTCCTCCGGGGCCACGAGCACGTTGACCGGGGCGTCGCCGTGGCCGGTGGGGTGCTCGTCGATCGCAGACCTGAGCGTTGCGACGATGCCCGCCTCGGCGAGGATCCGCTCCAGCTCCTCCGCCTCCGCCACGTTGCCGGCGGCGGCCAGGTGCACGAGATCGCTCATGTCTCCGAGGGTACACCCGAACGGCGTGCGCGTGCGCCTCTGGGGTGATGCCGCGGCAGGCCGCGCTCGGGGAGCGGCAGCTCGATGACGTCGAAGTCACGCGGCACGACGACCGACTCGAACAGCTGACGCGCCTCCTCCTCGACCTCCCGACCGCCGTAGCGGGCGGAGAGATGGGTCAGCGCGAGCAGGTGCACCCCGGCCTCTCGGGCCGCGAGGGCGGCCTCACCCGCGGTCGAGTGGCGGGTCTCGCGTGCTCGGGCGCGCTCGTCGGAGAGGAAGGTCGCCTCGTGGACGAGGAGGTCTGCGCCGCGGGCGGCGTCGACGACGCTGCCGCACGGGGCGGTGTCGCCCGTGAGGACGATCACGCGCCCGGCGCGCGGCGCTCCCAGCACGTCCTCGGGTCGGATCGTCGTGCCGTCGGCGAGCGTCACCGCCTCACCGCGCTGCAGCGCTCCCCGCTGCGGCCCCTCGGGCACGCCGAGCCGGTCGGCGACCTCCACCGCGAAGCGCCCGGGTCGCTCGTCCTCCCGCACCGCGTACCCGAGGGCCGCCACGCCGTGATCGACGGCGATCGCCTCGACCCGGTAGTCGCCACGGCCGACGCGGTCGCCTGGGTCGAGCTCGACGACGTCGAGTCGGAACGTGAGCCGACCGAAGATCCGCCGCAGCGACGCCAGCAGCTCCCCCGTCCCCCGCGGCCCGTGCACCGTGATCGGCAGCTCGCGCCCTCGCAGGCCGAAGGTCTTCAGCATGCCCGGCAGTCCGAGGAAGTGGTCGGCGTGGAGGTGGGTGAGGAAGACGTCCTCGAAGTCGACGAGGCCCACGTCGGAGCGCAGGAGCTGCCGCTGCGTCCCCTCCCCGCAGTCGACGAGCAGGCGGTCGCCACCGCGGCGGACGACGGTGGCGGAGGGAGCGCGCTGCGCGGTGGGGCTCGAGCCCGCCGTCCCGAGGAACACGACGTCGAGGTTCACGGCGGCCGATGGTACCCCCGACCCTCGTCGGGCCTCGGGGCGCGCTGGGTGGGAGCCGTCCGCGGTGTCCGCCGACCGACTATCGTCGCCTCGTGGCCGAGCGCCTGCAGGGAGGACGACTCGTCGCGCAGGCGATCGCCGTCGAGGGGGTCGATGCGGTGTTCACGCTGTCCGGCGGCCACGTGATGCCGATCTACGAGGGGTGCCGGCTCGAGGGGCTTCGCGTCCTCGACGTGCGTCACGAGCAGTCGGCCGCGTACGCGGCCGAGGCCTACGGCCGCGTGCGCCGAGGGGCCGGGGTCGCCGTCGTGACCGCCGGCCCCGGCGTGACCGGCACCGTCACCGCGCTCGCGAGCGCTTCGGTCGCCCAGGTGCCGCTGGTGGTGATCGGCGGCGCACGACCCCTGGTGCAGGCCGAGCAGGGCGCGCTCCAGGAATTCGACCAGCTGTCCCTCATGCGCCCCGTGACGAAGTGGGCGGCGGTCTGCGCGCACACCGCTCGGATCCCGGAGTACGTGGCGACCGCGTTCAGGCAGGCGCTCGCGCCGCCTCGTGGACCCGTGTACCTCGAGCTCCCGATGGACGTCCTGTTCGAGGAGGCCGAGCCCGAGCCGCTGCCCGCCCCGGCCCGGGTCGACGTGCGCGCCGCGCCCGATCCGGGAGCGATCGCGCGCGCCTCGGCGCTCCTGCAGGCGGCCGAGCGGCCTGCGATCGTGGCGGGCTCGGGGGTGTGGTGGGATGACGCAGCGGGCGAGCTCGATCGTTGCGCCACCGCCCTCCAGGCGCCGGTCTTCCCGACCGGCTCGGGTCGCGGCTCGCTGCCTCCGGGACACCCGCTGCTGTTCCAGCACGCTCGCTCGACCGCGCTCGCCGCCGCGGACGCGGTGCTCGTCGTCGGCGCGCCGCTCGACTTCCGACTGCGGTACGGCCGCGTCGGCGACGGCGCGCTCGTCCACGTCCACGCCGACCCCCGAGAGCTCGGTCGCAATCGCACTCCCGAAGTGGGGGTCGTCGGCCACTGCGGGCTTGTCCTGGAGGCGCTCGCCGACGGCCTCGAGCAGCGCGAGCGAGGCTCGTGGCTCGAGACGGTGGGGGCTGCGGAGGCCGACTGGTGGGGCCGGCATCGTGCCGAGCTCGAGTCGGACGCGTCGCCGCTGCACCACTACCGGCTCGCCGCGGAGCTCGACCGGGTGCTGCCGGACGACGCCGTCGTGATCGGCGACGGCGGGGATGTCGTCGCCGCGGTCGCCCGCGTGCTGCGCGTGCGGCGGCCGGGTCACTGGCTCGACCCGGGGCCGTTCGGGTGCCTCGGCGTCGGGCCGGGGTTCGCCCTCGGCGTCGGGGCCGCCGGCATCGGTGGCCCGCTCGTCGTCGTGCTCGGCGACGGCGCCTTCGGCCTCAACGGGATGGACTTCGACAGCCTGGTGCGGCTCGGGATCCCGGCGGTGCTCGTGGTCGGCAACGACGGCGCCTGGGGCGAGATCCGCATCCCGCAGGTCGGGATCTACGGCCCGCAGGGCGAAGTCGCCACGCGGCTGTCACCGAGCCGCTACGACCGCCTGACCGACGTCTTCGGCGGGCGCGGCGAGCACGTCGAGCGCCCGGACGAGCTCGCGCCCGCGCTCGAGCGCGCGCTCGCCGCGAACGAGCCGGCGATCGTGAACGTGCTGCTCGACCCCGACGCGATGGCCGGCCACGCCTACCGCGGCCTGTAGGGGCCGGGCTTGCCCGGCCCGCGCACGCTAACCCCGGCCGGGGGCCGGGCTTGCCCGGCCCGCGAACGGGAGCCCTCGAAGAGCGGGCGGAGCACGCCCCGCCCCTACGACGGCAGGACGAGCACCTGGCCCGGCACGATCGTCGCGGAGCGGAGCCGGTTGCGCTGCTCGAGCTCCCACACGCCCTCTCGTGGGTCGCCGGCGAAGTGCTCGACGGCGATCGACCAGAGCGTGTCGCCGGGCTCGACGGTGTAGCGCTCGGCCGTCCCGGAGGCGCCGGAGTCGTTGGCGAAGAGGGCCCAGAGCACGAGCACCGTGCCGGCCACGACGAGCATGCGGAGGATGTGACGAGATGCGAACATGTGTTCTGCACACTGACAGAACAGGTGTTCGATGTCAAGTGCCGACGCCGCCCTTCGGTCAGGCCACGTGACGGCACGGACGCGGCAGTCGTCGCTAGCGGACGATGCGCTGCACGACCGTGCGACGGCCGGTGTTCGTCTCGGCGACGAGGCGCGCGCCCACGACCTGACGGCCGACGAGACGTGGCAGGACGACCTCGACCGGCGCCGCCTTCGTGATCGCGGTCGCCGTGCACTGCGCTCCCCCACCCCCCGCTGCGACGAGCACGCGGCGCAGGTCGAGCGGCGTCGGCCGACCCGGAAGGACGCAGGCGACGACGGAGGCGCCCTCGCCCGCGGCGAGGCGGACGCGCCAGCCGCCGGCGACCGCGGTCACGAGCGGCTTCGCAGCGCCGACCACGCCGCGCGCGGGCTTCCACGGCGGCGCTGGCTGCGCGCACGTGCCCGCCGCGATCTCCTCCGCCACCGCGGTCGCCGACGGACGCGGCGTGCCGTCGGCGCGGTGCAGCGCCGCCTGGAAGCCGGTGCGGAGCGTGTCGTCGAAGAACCCGAAGACGTTGACCTCGGCGACGTCGGCGAGGCACAGCGCCTGTCGGACGAGGTCGCGGTAGACCTGGCTCTGGGTCACCTCGTCGGTGACCGGGACGTTCTCCTCGCCGACGTACCCCTCGAGGGACGACGTGTCGACCTGCCAGCCGACCTCGTTGAGGTAGAGCTTCAGCCCGTCGAGCGTCGTCGGCTGCGGCGTGCCGTCGAACGCGTCCCACAGCGCCTGGCGGATGCGGTCGAGGTTGACGAACCCGGCCGCGGGCCACGGGTAGCCGGCGGTGAGCGGATCGGTGGCGCTGTTCGGGTAGGGGTGGAAGCTGAAGCCGTCCATCAGCGGGCGCGTCCGCTTGCTCTTCCGGTACCAGGCTCCGAGGGCCGCCAGGAAGCGGACGGGCGAGGTGGAGATGTTGCTCTTGGCGTCGGGCTTGTCGTTGCCGCGCGGCGACAGCCCCACCCCGACGACGACGGTCTCCGGGTTGACGGCCTTGAGCACGTCGTAGGCGCGTGCCAGGAAGGGACCGAAGCGGGCCGCGGACGCCTGCTTGCCGTTGACGAACTGCGGGCGGAAGAACGCAGGCTGGTTCGGCTCGTTGCCGACGACGTACTGGGTGACCTCGGGGTAGCGCGTCGCGAGCGCGCGCAGCCACGCACCGAAGGCGGCAGGCTTGGCGATGCCCGCCTCGATCTCCCGCGGCGGGTAGGGGTAGGCCGCGAGCACGACCTTCAGGCCGGCGGCGGTGGCGGCCTTGACCGTCGCGTCGAGCATCCCCTGCTCCGGAAGGGCGAGAGGGTCGCTCGGCGTCCAGCGCACGGTCACGATCGTCTGCCGCAGGCCCAGCTCGGCCATCCGCTGGTAGAAGGCGGCGCCGCCGTCGGGCGCGAACTTGCCGGTGTCGTCGTTCGCGCCGACGTCGGCCGCGCTCGCGGCGGCCGTGACGGCCAGCGCGACGGTGGCGACGACGACGCAGAGTCTGAGGGCGAGCGTTCGCATGACGTCCGGCGGAGCTGCACACGCCTTCGGCGGCGCGGCCGCGGATCCTACGGAAGAGCCGTGAGGACGGCGTTAAGAAGCGCGCCCGGGCCGAACCGCACGGGGTCGTCCGCGGGCAGACCGGTCTCCTCCGCCGCAGCCGCGATCGCGGCTCGCGCCGCCGCGTCGTCGAGCCCGGAGGTGTTGAGCGCCACGCAGGCGACCCGCGCGGGGCGCCTGCGCAGCGCGATGCGCTCGTGGAGGTCGACGAGCTCGGGCAGCGGCAGCACCGGATGACCGGGCGACCCCTCGATCTCCGTCGCGCCAGCGCGGTGGCAGAGGACGAGCGCATGGGGCGTCGACCCGTGCAGCAGCCCCAGCGTGACGCCCGAGTACGCGGGATGCGAGAGGGAGCCCTGGCCCTCGACGAGGAGGAGCTCGCCACCGCGCGCGCGCCCTTCGACGACGAGCCGCTCCGCGGCGCCCGCGATGAAGTCGGCCACCACCGCGTCGACGGAGATGCCCCAGCCGGCGATCGCGATCCCGGTCTGTCCCGTCGGGACGAAGAGGGATGCGATGCCGCGGTCGCGCGCCTCGCGGTCGAGCTCGAGCGCGACCGTCATCTTCCCGATCGCGCAGTCGGAGCCGACCGTGAGCACGATCCTCGCATCCACCTGGAGGTTCGCCCCGGTGGGGCAGTCGAGCCCGTCCGGCACCCGGCGCAGGTCGCGCAGCGTGGCGCCGAACCGCTCCGCGAGGGCGGTCAGCTCCGGGTCGTCCGTGAGCAGCTCGTGCAGGCCGTTCTCGAGCGACAGCCCGTGGCGCAGGCAGGTGCGCAGCACCTGGCGCCACGCCGGCGGGAAGCGCCCTCCTTGCGTTGCGACGCCGACCAGAGCGACGCGCGGGCCGAGCGGGAGGGCGTCCTCCACGCGGCCGACGATCGGGATGCCCTCGTGGCTCTCTCCGACGCGGGTCGAGTCGAGGATCGCGACCACGTCGTCACGGCGGTAGCGCGCGACGCCGCGGAGCGTCTTGCCGTAGTGCGGGTCGGCCGAGAAGCCCTCGGCGAGGACGAGGGTCGGCTCGTCCCTCATCCGATCCCGAGCCCTGGCGCGTCGGCGGGGACCTGCACCCCGTCCGCGAAGGCCACCCCCGGGCTCGGATCCTCCGCGAGCAGCAGGTTGCCGTCGAGGTCGACGTGGTCGCAGAGCGGGGCGACCGCGCATCCGGCGGCGATGCCGAGTCCGGACTCGACCATGCAGCCGAGCATCACGCCGAGGCCGAGCGCCCGCGCCGCGTGAGCGATCCGCACGGCCTCCCGGATCCCGCCGGACTTCGCGAGCTTCACGTTCACGCCGTGCGCGATCGCGGCACAGCCGGCGACGTCGGCCAGCACATGGCAGTCCTCGTCGACGTAGACGGGCAGCGCCGACCGTCGGCGCAGCTCCGCGCCACCGGGATCGCCGGCGGGGAGCGGTTGCTCCACGTACTCGACGCCGAGCGCGGCGAGCTGTGGGATCGCCTCCAGTGCCTCGTCGAGCGACCACCACTCGTTGACGTCCACCATCAGCGGCAGCTCGGTCACCGCGCGCACCGCGCGCACGCGCTCAACGTCGAGCCCGTCGCCGCCGCCCAGCTTGAGCTTGAGGCGCCGGAAGCGCGGCGCAGCCGCCCCGGCGCGCCGGGCCATGTCGTCCGGATCGCCGAGCCACACCGTCCACGACGTCGGCTGACCGACCCGCGGCAGGCCGAGCAGGCGCCAGACGGGCACGCCGAGCAGCTTCCCCTGAAGGTCGTGGAGCGCTGCGTCGAGCGCGGCCTTGGCGGCCTGCTCGCCCGGGACCGCGGCGAGGCGCGAGCCGATCTCCTCCAGCGCGAACGGGTCGTCGCCGAGCAGCCCCCCGTGCGCGCGCACGAAGTCGAGTGCGCTCTCGGCGCTCTCGCCGTAGCGCGCGATCGGCGCCGCCTCGCCGTGTCCGACGACGCCGGCGTGCTCGACCGCGACCTGCACGACCTCGGCCACGTCCTGCGACTCCCGCGCGATCACGAAGGTCTGCGCGAGCCGCAGCCGGACGATCTCCCCCGTCACCTGCATCGCGCGCAGCCTACTGCGCCCGGATCTCACCGCGGCTCCTCCGACGGCTCCGGTCCTCGCGCGCCGACCGAGGCGGGGCTCGCGTCCCGCGTCCACTACACTGCCGCGAGTCCGCGCCCGTAGCTCAGGGGATAGAGCGCTCGCCTCCGGAGCGAGAGGTCGGAGGTTCGAATCCTCCCGGGCGCATCACGAGGGAGCCCCGGCTCGGGCTCCCTCCGTCCCCAGCGCTGTCGTCGAGCCCCCGAGCCCTCCCTTCGGATCGAGAGCCGCGCCTCGCAGGCGCCGGGCTCGCCCGAGCGCGACGGCGCGTAGGATCGTGTCGTGCGGCTCGTCCTCCACGACAACCCCGCATCGTCCAACGCGCTCAAGGCCCGCGTGCTGCTCGCAGAGCTGGGCCTGCCCTACCAACGCGTGACGGTGCCCTTCGCGCTCCCCCGACCCGCCGCGTATCTCGCCCTCAATCCCGTCGGCGGGATACCCACCCTGGTGGACGGCGACGTCGTCGTCGCCGAGTCGAACGCGATCCTGCGCTACCTCGCCCGGCGCGAGGGCCGTGACGACCTCTACCCCGCCGATCCCGCCGGCGCCGCCCGCGTGGACACGTTCCTCGACCGCTGGTCGCTCACGTTCCGCCCGGCGCTGTTCCGCCACGAAGCGGCAGCGCTCGGGTTCGCGCCGGGGAAGGGCATGGGCGGCGCGCCGGCCGACCCGGATGCGGCCGCCCGGGTCGCCGACGAGATCGCGCCGACCCTCGCGCTCCTCGAGTCGCTGCTCGACGACTCGGGCACCGCGCTCGGCACGTACAGCATCGCCGACGCCGCCGCCGCACCCGTCCTGTACCGCACGACCCGCACGGGGCTGGATCTCGGCGCGTGCCCGCGCGTGGCAGCATGGCGCGACGCGCTCCTCGCGCGACCCGCCTTCGCCGCCGCGGACGCGGTCGTCTGAGCCGCCGACCCGCGGTTACCGTGACGGCTGTGCTCGCCTGGCTGCGCACACTGAACCCACGGCTGCCGCGGTCGGTGCAGATGCTCCAGCTCGGCGGGCTGCTGAGCGCGTTCGGGAACGGCATCGTGCTGCCGTTCACGCTCATCTACCTCCACAACGTCCGCGGGATCTCGCTCGGCGTCGCGGGACTCGTGGTGGGGACGCTCGCCCTGACCGGCCTCGTGGCGGGCCCTGCCGCCGGCGTGCTCGTCGACCGCCTCGGCGGCCGCACGATGCTCTCGGCCGCGCTCGTGCTGCTCGCGGTCGGCTACGGGTCGCTCGCGCTCGTCCACGAGCCCTGGCAGGCGTTCGTGGCGGCCGTCGTCGGGGGTCTCGGCAACGCGACGTTCTGGCCCGCGCAGTCGACGCTGCTCGCTGCGCTCACCCCGGCCGACAGGCGACCGGCGACGTGGAGCATGCAGCGCGTGGTGATGAACCTCGGCGTCGGTCTCGGCGCTCTCGTCGGCGGGCTGGTCGCGCGGGTCGACGAGCCCCTCACGTTCGAGCTCCTCTTCCTCGTGGACGCGCTCACCTTCCTCCTCTACCTTGCCGTGCTGCGCGTCTTCGTCCCGGAGCACCGGCCGGAGCCTCACGACGGCCCGCGCCCCCGCTACCGGCGCGTCGTCCGCCACGGCGCGTTCATGGGCGTGATCGGCCTCAACACGCTCTTCGTCTTCGCCGGGATGGCGGGCCTCGAGCTGCTCCCGGTCTACGCCAAGAACGAGGTGTCCGTGGCGGAGAGCGCGATCGGCGTGATCTTCTTCGTGAACACGGTCGTGATCGTCGTCGCGCAGCTCCCGATCACGAAGCTCTCGGAGGGACACCGGCGGATGCGCGCACTCGCGCTGCTCGGCGCCGTCTGGGCCTGCTGCTGGCTCGCCGTGCCGCTCGTCGGCGGGTCGCTGTCGGGCACCACTGCGGCGCTCGCCTTCGCGCTCGTGCTCGCGGCGTTCGGGGTCGGAGAGTGCATCCACGGCGCCGTGCAGGGCCCACTCGTGGCCGATCTGGCCGCTCCGAGCATGCTCGGCCGCTACATGGCGCTCTCGGCGATGTCGTGGCAGGTCGGCTTCGCCCTCGGCCCGGCGGCAGGCGGATTCGCGCTGGAGCGCTCGCCGAGCCTCACGTGGGTGGCGGCAGCCGCCCTGTGCCTCACGACCGGGCTCGTCGCGCTCGGCCTGGAGGGGCGACTCCCGCACAACGCCGTGCGCACGCCCGTGGCCGGTGTCGCCCGCGTGTAGAGCGAGAGGAAACGGGCAGGCAGCCGGGCTACGATGTCGAACGATGACCCACGCGTTCGAGGACCCTCTCAGTACCCGTGCCGAGCCTGCCCCGCATCCGTCGGAGCACCGACCCGCATGCCGCGGAGGGCGCCGCGCGGACCGTCACCGTCCATGAGCTGACGGCCGCCGGCCTCACGTGGGTCAACGTCGTCTCGCCCGACCTCGAGACCGCCCAGGCCCTCGCCGATCGATTCGGGTGGCACCCGCTCGACGTCGAGGACATCGTCTCGAAGCGCCAGCGCCCCAAGGTCGACGACTACGAGGAGGACGGCTACCTGTTCGCGGTTCTCCACTTCCCCGTCTACGACAAGGCGATCCAGCGGCTGAACGCGGCCGAGCTGGACATCTTCATCGGGCACGACTACCTCGTCACGATCCCGAACCGCGAGCTCCTCCCCGTCGCCCGGCTGTTCGGGCGCCTGCAGGACGACGACGCGTTCCGCGACCAGCTGTTCGGCAAGGGCTCGGGCCGCCTCCTCTACGAGGTGCTCGACGACCTGTTCGACTACTGCTTCCCGATCCTCGACAAGATCGGGCACAAGCTCGACCGGGTGGAGGACGACATGTTCGAGGGCTACGCCGAGGACGTCGTCCGCGACATCTCGAACGTCAAGCAGGAGATCATCTCGTTCCGCAAGGTGATGAAGCCGGAGCGCACCACCCTGCGGGTGCTCGAGCGTCGGGTCGACCGCTTCCTCCCCGAGGAGCTCGAGCTCTACTTCGACGACCTCAACGACGCCGCCGAGCGCATCTGGGATCAGCTCGACAACTACAAGGAGGTCGTCGAGGGCCTGGAGTCGACGAACGAGTCGGTGATCGCACACCGCCAGGGCGACATCCTCAGGGTCCTGACGCTGATCAGCACCGTGATGCTGCCGATGTTCGTGATCACGGGCATCTTCGGCATGAACGTGCTGTTCCCCGGCGAGGGCACGCCCTGGATGTTCTGGGTGATCGTCGCGACGCTCGTCGGCTCGGTCAGCGTGATGGTGGGCTACTTCCGCTACAAGCGCTGGCTCTGAGGACTCGTCGCGGGCGCGTGGGGTTCGCGCCGCCCAGCCGGCGGTCGTCCACTACGGCACGAGCGCCTGGAGCACCGCACCGATCCTGGTGATCACGGTGGCGGCGCCGAGCGCGAGCACGAAGAGCAGGGAGGCGAAGACGACGAAGGCGGCATGCTCGGTCTGCACGGGAGTCCTCCTGGCGGTCGCTGACGGCGCCCCCGGATTCAGCGGGGAGGCACGGGTTCCTCCCTTCTCCAGGGGACAGGCCACCCCCGGCTGGGCGGCGACGGGGCGGAACGGCGGGCGGGGCGAGCCCCGGCTCTACGACGACGGCCTCGTCCAGGGGCCGACCCCGCCGATCCGGGTCACCTCGATCCGCATCACGTGGCCGGGTGGCGGGTCGGGCATGGTCGGGAAGGTCACGTCGAGGCCGAGGTAGCGATCCCACATCCCCCTGCGCGGGGGACGAAGATCCCCAATCCGGGGGAGGCGCGCCGCTCCTGCCCGACCGAGGGTGTCTCTACGGCCGTCGCTCCGGCGTCACGGGGCCCGGTCACTGCGGACACGACCGACGGAGAGAGCCCATGACTGCGGCACAGTTCGAGGAGCTCGAGGTGGACGAGGCGGCCGACGTGCTGGCGTGGCGGTTCGACGCGCTGTGCCGGTCGGGATACGACATCGAGTCGGCGGCGCGACTCGCGACCCAGGTCGAGGTCGACCTGCACCAGGCGACGCGGCTCGTCACACGCGGCTGCCCGCCGGCGACGGCACTGCGAATCCTCCTCTAGCGGGGAGGACTCGCCTGTCCCCTGCGAGGGACGCGATCCGCGGCACGTCGGCGACAGAGCCGGCCTGCCGCGGATCGAACCGTGCTCCTGGCGGGCGCGCGGGCTCGCAACGTCGTTCTCTCGGTGGCCGGGTCCCGTAGACTCGGCGCATGGCCGACCGGGGGACGTTCGACCTCGGAGCGCTCGTGGGACCGGACGGCGTCGCCGGCCCGGAGCGCCTCACGGTCGGCTCGGCCGACCTCACCACCCACGCCGTGATCGTCGGCATGACCGGCTCGGGCAAGACCGGCCTGGCGATCGACCTGGTCGAGGAGACGCTGCTGGCGGGGATTCCCGTGCTCGTGCTCGACCCCAAGGGTGACCTCGGCAACCTCGCGCTCGTCTTCCCGGACCTCTCTCCGGCCAGCTTCCGGCCGTGGGTTCCCGAGGCGGAGGCGCACGCCGCCGGGCTGACCCTCGACGCCTACGCGGAGAAGGTCGCGAACGACTGGCGCACCGGCCTCGCCGCGAGCGGGATCGGTCCCGAGCGGCTGCAGGCGCTGCGCGATGCCGCCGACGTGATCGTCTACACGCCCGGCTCGACCGCCGGGGTGCCGCTCGACGTGATCGGGTCGCTCCGCCCTCCGGCGCTCTCCTGGGAGAGCGAGGCCGAGGCCCTGCGCGACGAGATCGAGGGCACGGTGACGAGCCTGCTGGCGCTGGTCGGCATCTCCTCGGACCCCCTGTCGAGCCGAGAGCACGTCCTGCTCTCGAACCTCGTCGAGCACGCCTGGCGCGCGGGTCGTGAGCTCGACCTGGCCACGCTGATCGCCGAGATCCAGACGCCTCCGTTCCGCAAGCTCGGCGTGTTCGAGCTCGACCGCTTCTTCCCCGCCAAGGACCGCACGGCGCTCGCCCTCAGGCTCAACGCGCTCGTCGCCTCGCCGCAGTTCGCCGCCTGGGGCGCAGGGCAGCCGCTCGACCCCCAATCGCTCCTGTTCACCGAGTCGGGCGGCCCTCGCTGCGCGGTCGTCTACCTGGCGCACCTGTCGGAGTCGGAGCGCCAGCTCGTCGTCACGCTCGTCCTCTCACGGCTCGTGACGTGGATGCGCGCGCAGAGCGGCACGCCCGACCTCCGCGCGCTCGTCTACATGGACGAGGTCTTCGGCTTCGTGCCGCCCACCGCCGCGCCGCCGCCGAAGAAGCCGATCCTGACGATCGCGAAGCAGGGCCGTGCGTTCGGAGTGGGGCTCGTGCTGTCGACGCAGAACCCCGTCGACCTCGACTACAAGGCGATGGCCAACGCGGGCACCTGGCTCGTCGGGCGGCTGCAGACGGAGAACGACAAGGCACGCGTGCTCGAGGGTCTCCGCTCGGCCACGGGCTCGGCGGACGTCTCGTCCCTCGGTCGGGCGATCGGCGCGCTGCGCAAGCGCGAGTTCCTGCTCGTCTCGGCCAAGGCGTCCGAGCCGCGGCTGTTCTCCACCCGCTGGGCGATGTCGTACCTCCGCGGCCCGCTGACCCGGGACGAGGTCGCGCGACTACGGCCCGCGGGCGGTGACACCGACGCCGAGGCGTCCGCACGCGCAGGAGGGGCGGCGGCTCCGGCCCCTGCGCCGCCCACTCCGCCCCCGGACGACGACGCGCTGCCGACCGCGCCGGCCGTCGCGCCGGGGATCGCCGTCTGCCACGTCGACCCGGCAGCGCCGTGGGCGGCGGAGGTCGGCGTCGTGCCGGGCAGCACGCG
>CAZUVW010000014.1:0-26716 GCA_964623875.1 uncultured Gaiellales bacterium | reverse complement strand
GACGACCGCGACGGCCGGCTGGAGCTCCATCCACTGGCTGCTGCGTTTCTCGCCAAGGTCGCTCGTGCCCGTGGCGTGCCTGGCATGGATGCACTCATAGCCCCAGCCTTAGCCGTGTACAGGCGTCGACGAGATTGGGATGCGGCGATTGAACTCGTGACTACTCACGGGGGGCACATCGAAGTCGAGTCACTCCTGCTTGAGGCTCTTGACGACCTGCTCGGTGCATCCCGACTTTCAACGCTTGAGTTCTGCACCGACAGGGCGGGGGCACATGTTGGTGACGTCCCTGCGGTCCTGGTGGCCAGAGCGAGTCTGGCCTTGCGGCAAGGCTTCAACCTCCGTGCGCAGGCCTTTGCGGAAGGCGCGTTTGACACGACCGACACCAGCCTACGGTGTCGCGCCCTGATGGTCGCAGCGGATGCCGCACACGTCGGTTCGCGGGAACAGATTGCACTCTCGTACTTCGAGGAGGCTGAGCGACTGGCGCCGGAAGAAGTCCTCAAGCGCAAGGCTCAGTGGGGGCAGGTAATGGCTGCAACGGCGCTTGAGCTCTCCGAAGCGCCGATGATGTTGGAACGCCTGAGTGAATCCACACAGGCGAGGCTAGACCCTTCGGACGCCGTACGCGAAGCGGACAAGAAGGCTGCGCTTGGACTGCGCTTTGGCGCGGTAAGGACTCTCGCGGAATCGCGGAAGGTCGCGGAACTGCTCCCACAGGTTCACGACCCTGTGGTGCGGTGCTCATTTCGTGCCACGTACTCTTGCGCGCTGAATCTTGCCGCGGAGTACGAGGCTGCCATCGCAGTCGCCTCAGAGTTGCTTGAGGAGGCATCTGACCTTCGGATTGACTTCGCTCTCCCGTACGGATCGCTCATGAGGGCGGCGGGACTTGCCGGCACACGACGCTTCGAAGCGGCACACGCAGATCTGGATCAAGCCATCGTCGATGCACGTCGTTGCTCGGACAGCTTCGCCGAGCAGGGCATCTACGCAGCTCGTGTACGGGCACTCCTGCAGGAGAGTCGCGCAGGGGAGGCATGCAGTCTTGAGCCGCCTGACCTTGACGGTGCCTTACCCGGGATGATGGGCGAAGTCATCGCCTCGCGAGGACTGGCCCTTGCATGCACAGGCCGTCTTGATGAGGCTCTCACTAGCGCAAGAGAGGCTGGACAGATCACCCGGGGGATCGAGGCGTCCATCCTTGTCAAATGCATTGAGGCTCTCGTCGCGTTGAAACGGCGAGACGAATCCATGCTGCCCAAGCTCCGCTACATGATCGAGGCGGCGTATCGTGCGGGAGGAGTCGACCTGGTTGTCACCACATACAGGGCGAGCCCTGATGTGCTTCGTGTGCTCCTGAGCAACTCTGAGACAGCAGAGATCACCGGGTTTATCGTTGCTCGGGCTCAGGATCAGTCATTGATGAAGACGCTCGGCCTTGACCCGGGCGACGCGCTTGACCCTGTTAGGAAGCTGTCCGCTCGGGAACGCGAGGTCTATGACCTTGTCTGCCAGGGACTTTCAAACCCTCAGATCGGGCGTCGGTTGTTCATCTCCGAGGCGACTGTCAAGGTTCACGTTCAGCACGTCTTTGACAAGTTGGGAATTCGCTCGCGAAAGGCCCTCGCCCTGGAGGCTGCAAGTCGAAGCCGAAATCAAGCCACACCGAGCACTGGTTCTGAGGGCGCGGCTGCGGCAGGCTCGTAGACGGACGGCGTCTCGGCCGGTCGGAACTCTGGGCTTGTCGCAGTTCGATACGCCTCGTCGGCCCCCGCAAGGATCGCCTCAAACGCCGCGACGACACTCGTGTCAAACTGGCTCTCGACCGCTTGGGCAAGCCGGAGCCTGGCGACGCGCGTTGGCATCGCTTCGCGATACGGACGATTCGAGGTCATCGCGTTGTAGGCGTCCGCGACGCCAATGATCCTCGACAGAAGCGGAATGCTAGGTCCTGTGAGGCCGTCCGGATATCCTTCACCGTCGATTCGCTCGTGATGGTGTCGCACGATTCGTGCAATGTCCTCGTAGGCGGCTACCTCGCGCAGGATGCGCTCTCCAATGGCTGAGTGCTCCTGCATTTGCTTCCGTTCGTCAAGCGTCAGCGGACCGTCCTTTCCCAGGAGGCTAGGAGGAAGCCCTACCTTGCCGACGTCATGTACAAGGCCGCAGAGAAACGCCCGCTCCTGCTCCTCCGGCTTCAGCCCCATCCTGACGGCGATGTCCCGACAGTAGATCGCAACGGCTCGAGAGTGACCGGCTGTGTAAGCATCACTAGCCTCGAGAGCTGTCACGAGCGAAACCGCGAACGAGAGATTCGATGCCTCAAGTCGTTCTGTGAGGCTGCGCTGGCTCTGGTACATGCCAAAGAGTCGCTGCGCCGCAAGTGCCGGAATGAAGAAGAGTGGCGCAGTCCAAGGTGAGACCTCTGTATAGGCAAGTGCAAGGATCGCGACAAGCGGTGCGTAGAACGGAACGGACGTGAGGAGCAGTGGCCCGAGAGCGGCGAGAACGTTTCCCGGGCGATTGCCACGAACTCGCGCTGCGATCGCGGCGAAGCCGATGTCCAGGAGTTCGGCCACGAGTGCGCTTGCCATCGTTGCTGCGAGGAGTCCCCCGAAGCGATAGTCGGTCGCGGCCAGCACCTCCACGGCCACAAGCCCTGAGATCGCGCCGGTGAGGAACCGTGAGCTCGTATACGACAGCCACTTGAGTCGTGGGACGCGATCGGGATCCCGCGGTGCAAACAGCTCTGGGTCTCCAAGCATTGAGGCGGCATTGACCACAGCCGCCGCGAGCGGCCCCCAGAGGACGGCAGCAAAGAGGGTTGGCAGCAACGCGATCGACATCTGCGTGGTCTTGGTCACCCACACGCCGCTCCGCTCTGCAATCGCATTGACCGCGGCCAGAGCCAAGACAGCCCAGACATCGCCGATGTCATAGCCAAGGAGCAGCAGGACGCAGGCCACCACGATGGCGATGGCTGACACCGTAACGGCGTAGCGCTTCGTCCTTACCTGAGTCGAGTCAGCCAAGACTTGCTCTATCCCTCGATCGAGCGATACGATCTCTTCTGCCGTCAGTTCCCAACCTAGGAGCAACGATGCGAAAGGCCATCCGTCGTGTGCTTCGTGTTTCCGCTATGAGCGGCGCGAAGGACTGGTAGTTCGCCGTCCCATCCTGGTTTCGCGCTCACGACCGGGCATCCCTCTTTCGGGGTATTCCGGCGGGAGAGCCGTCCGTGAAGCCAGGGTGTGACGAGCGACCAGAGTGAGTGCGCGTCAGCCGATCAGCCCACGCCGGAAGCCGACAGCTACGGCGTGGGCTCGGCTGCGCGCCTGCAGCTTGGCGAGCAGGTGACGCACGTGCGACTTCACCGTCTCCTCCGAGAGGAAGAGCCGCTGCCCGATCTCGCGGTTGACGAGACCGTCGGCGACGAGCTGGAGCACCTCGATCTCGCGAGCGGTCGGGTCCTGCTCGAACTCTCGCGTGGGGCTCGCGGTGAAGGGGATCACCGAGCCGGAGCGGCTTCCGCCACGCCGAGCAGCCGCCGCTTCGAAGCGGCGGCTGTGATCGCGGTAGCGATCGAGGATCTGCTTGCGCTCGGCAGCGTCCACGGTGCACCTATCGGCGTCCTGCCTGACGCCCTTTAGGGCGTCGCCCTCGCCCGAACGAGGGAGACGCCTACCGAGAGATCACCTCAGAGGCGCGCCACGCTCGGCGGGCGCGGCCGACTGCACGTCCGGGTGGAGCTCCGAATCAGGCTGCCGCGAGCGACGCGAGCTCGCGGATCGCCGCGAGACGGGAGAGCGCCTGGCCCTCGAGCTGGCGGACCCGCTCGCGCGTCAGGTCGAGCTCGTGACCGATCGCCTCGAGCGTCCAGGGATCGCCCTCGAAGCCGAAGCGCAGCTCGAGGATCCTCCGCTCCCGCTCTGGCAGGGCGTCGAGCGCGCGGCGCACACCCTGGCGGCGAAGGGACTCCTCCGCCTCGTCGAACGGGTCGGGAGCCTCGCGATCGGCGAACAGGTCGCCGAGCTCGCCCTCGTCGTCGGCGCCGACGGTCTGGTTCAGCGAGACCGACGCGTGCGCCGCGCCCATCGCCTCCTCGACGTGCTGGATGGGCAGACCGGTCGCCTCCGCCAGCTCCTCCTTGGTCGCCTCGCGACCGAGCTCCACCTCCAGCCGGCGCGCTGCCCGTGAGAGCTTCTGCTGGCGCTCGACCACGTGCACCGGCACGCGGATCGTGCGGGCGTGGTTCGCCACGGCGCGCTGCACCGACTGTCGGATCCACCAGGTCGCGTACGTCGAGAACTTGAAGCCCCGACGCCAGTCGAACTTCTCCACCGCCCGGTTCAGGCCGAGCGTGCCCTCCTGGATGAGATCGAGGAACGGCACGCCGAGGCCCCGGTATCCCTTTGCGATCGACACGACGAGTCGGAGGTTCGACTCGATCATGTGCCGCTTCGCCGTCGGGTCGCCGCGCTCGATGCGCTTCGCGAGCTGCACCTCCTGCGCGGCGGTGAGCAGTCGGTGCTTCCCGACGTCGGCAAGGAAGAGCTGGAGCGAGTCGGCGGCGCCCGAGAGGGACTCGGCCGCCCAGACGGCGGCCTCCTGCGCCTCCTTCTCCTCGCGCTCGCGCTCCTCGTCGGCCCGCTGCGGCGCGCCGATCTCGAGGCCCATCGCCTCGAGCTCGCGCTGCACCTGCTCGAGCTCGTCGGGGGCGAGCTCGTGCTCGTTGGCGAAGGCTTCGAGCTCCGTCGCGTCGATCCAGCCGCGCTCCTCGGAGCGCTCGACGATCCCTCGGAGCTGATCCATCTCGAACAGTTCGATGAGCTGGTTCTGCGTCAAGCCGGTCTCAATCCCTTCACGTCGCTCGGCGGAGCACAATCTCGTCGGACTCTACGGGCAATTCGCCGGTTTTCCAGGGCTTGGTGGATGGACTGGGTGTCACAAGGCCGCAACGAGCGTCAAAGGCCGGGTATTCCGGTGGGCGAAGGCCGGTCTGCGCGTGGCGGTCGGGTCGTGACGGCCAACGACGCCCGAGGGCGTCGGTGGACGCAGGACCCTACCAGGGTCCCCGGACTCCGCCAACCGGCGTCGGTCAGGACCGCCGACCGGAGCGACGACGAGGGGTCGCCGGCCCGCGTGCTCGACGCTCGGCGAGGAGCTCGAGCGCTCGCTCCAGCGTGAGGGCGTCGACGTCGTCGCCGCGCTTGAGGCTCGCGTTCGTCTCACCGTCCGTCACGTACGGCCCGAAGCGGCCGTCCTTCACCACCACGGCCTTCCCGCTCTCCGGATCCGCGCCCAGCTCCTTCAGCGGCGGCTTCGGCGCGCCGCGTCCCCGACGCTCCTTGGGTCGCGCGAGGATCTCGAGCGCCTCGTCCATGGTCAGGGTGAGGAGCTGCTCCTCGCTCTCGAGCGACCGCGTCTCCGAGCCCTTCTTCACGAAGGGGCCGTAGCGACCGTTCGACACGACGATCTCCTCGCCGTCTGGCGCGCCCTCGAGCGTCCTGGGCAGCGAGAGCAGCTGCACGGCGTCGTCGAGCGTGACCGTGTCGAGCGACATCCGGGCGAAGAGCGAGGCGGTGCGGGGCTTGCCGTCCTCGCCGTCCGGGAGCACCTCGGTGACGTATGGCCCGTAGCGGCCGTCCCGCGCCACGATCGTGCGTCCCGTCTCGGGGTGGACGCCAAGCGAGCGCTCGCCGGACGGGCGAGCGAGGAGCTCCGCGACCGCCTCGGCGGTGAGCTCGTCTGGGACGACGTCGTCCGGCAGGCTCACGCGGTTCTCGCGCTGCTCGACGTACGGTCCGTAGCGGCCGACACGCACGACGAAGTCGTCGTCGTCCCGCAATCGGATCGAGTTGACCTCCCGCGCGTCGATCTCGTCGAGCTGCTCGGTCACGAGTCGGTGCAGTCCGGGCTCGTGATCGTCTCCTCGGTAGAACCGGGTGAGCCACGTGAGCCGCTGCTCGTCACCGGCAGCTATGCGGTCGAGGTCGTCCTCGAGCTCCCGGGTGAAGTCGTAGTCGACGAGCCGCGTGTAGTGCTCCTCGAGCAGCTTCGTCACGGCGAACGCCAGGAACGTCGGCACGAGCGCCGTTCCCTTCTTGAAGACGTAGCCACGGTCCTGGATCGTCCCCAGGATCGCGGCGTAGGTCGAGGGTCGCCCGATCCCCCGGTCCTCGAGCGCCTTGACGAGGGAGGCCTCCGTGTACCGTGCGGGTGGGCTCGTCTCGTGCCCCTCGGGGGTCAGCTCGCGTGCTGTCAGCTCCTGTCCGACCTCGAGATCCGGGAGCCTGCGCTCTTGCTCGTCGTCCCGCGGCTCTTCCGCCCCGCTCTCGTAGGCGAGCAGGAAGCCGGGGAACGTGATCACCGTTCCGGCCGTCCCGAAGGTCGCATCCTGACCGTCTGCCGTGGTCGCGTCGAGCCTGATCGAGACGGTGCGCCCGGCCGCGTCCTTCATCTGCGAGGCGATCGTCCGCTTCCAGACGAGGTCGTACAGCGCGAGCTCGTCGCGGAGGAGCTCGCCCTTCACCTCCGACGGCAGCCGGAAGGCATCGCCGGCAGGGCGGATCGCCTCGTGCGCCTCCTGTGCGTTCGCGACCGCGCGCTCGTAGCGACGAGGCGCGTCGGGAATGGTCTCGGAGCCGTACACTTCCGCCGCCTGGCGGCGCGCGGCCGCGAGGGCGGTCTCGGACAGCGTCACCGAGTCCGTCCGCATGTAGGTGATGTAGCCGTTCTCGTACAGGCGCTGGGCAAGCCGCATGGTCGTCTGCGACGAGAAGCGGAGCTTGCGGCTGGCCTCCTGCTGAAGCGTCGACGTGCGGAACGGCGCGGTCGGGCTGCGGCTGTACGGCTTCTCGTCGACGGAGCGCACCGAGAACGGCCGGTCGGCAAGCCCGGCCGCGAGTGCACGGGCGCGCTCCTCACCGAGGACCGTCACGCCGTCCCGCGACCGGCCGTCGGGGCCGAAATCGCGACCCTGTGCGACCCGAATGCCGTCGAGCGCGACCAGCCGGGCCTCGAACGCGCCCGGGTCGAACGTCCCGACGACGTCCCAGTACCCGGCGCGGACGAATCGGATCCGCTCGCGCTCGCGCTCGACGACGAGCCGGGTGGCAACCGACTGCACGCGGCCGGCCGAGAGACGTGGCATCACCATCTGCCAGAGGACAGGAGAGACCTCGAAGCCGTACAGCCGGTCGACGATCCTGCGCGTCTCCTGTGCGTCGACCAGGCTCTGGTCGATCTCACGCGTGTCGTCGAGCGCACGCCTGATCGCGTCCTTCGTGATCTCGTGGAAGACCATCCTTCGCACCGGCACGCTCTTCTTCGGCTTCAGCACCTGCAACAGGTGCCACGCGATCGCCTCTCCCTCGCGGTCCTCGTCGGTCGCGAGGAGGAGCTCGTCGGCGTCGGCGAGCTGCTTCCGCAAGTCGGAGACGACGCGCTTCTTGTCGCCGTCGACGACGTAGTAGGGCTCGAACTCGCCGTCGACGTCCACGCCGAGGACGCCGAGCTGTTCTCGGCGACCGTCCTCCCGCTTTCGCGAGCGCGGGACGAAGCGCTCGCGCCCGTCGAGCTCTGCCGGGACGTCGGATGCCTTCTTGGGCAGGTCGCGGATGTGCCCGATGCTCGATTCCACGACGAAGTCGTCGCCGAGATACCCGGCGATGGTCTTCGCCTTCGCAGGCGACTCGACGATGACGAGGCGACGGCCCATGACGGGCAACACCGTAGCGAGGTTGTCAAGCGGCGCAAGCGTCGGCTGCCGACGTATCCTGGCCCGGCATGGCGGATCCGCCCAGGCCGAGCCTCTTCTACCTCGTCGTCGGCGCGCTCAGCTGGCCCGTCCTCCGCGGGCTCTTCCGCGAGCGCGCGACCGGGGTGGAGCACCTGCCGACGAGCGGGGGCTACGTGCTCGCGTCGAACCATCTCTCGAACTTCGATCCCTGGCCGCTGGGCGTGCCGCTCTACCCCCGCCGGTACCTGCGCTTCATGGGGAAGTCGGAGCTCTTCTGGTTCCCGCTCGGCGTCGCCATGCGCGCCGGGGGGGCCTTCCCGGTCAGGCGGGGACAGCGGGACGAGGAGGCGATCGCGACCGCGGTGCAGCTGTGCCGCGAGGGACACGCGGTGGTGATGTTCCCCGAGGGCACGCGCAGGTCGAAGGGGCTCCGCAAGAAGCACCAGCCCCGCTGGCGGAGCGGTGCGGCACGGATCGCGCTCGAGGCCGGCGTCCCGCTCGTCCCGGCGGCGATCCGCGGCACGGACCGGCTGTCCAGGCTCCCGCAGCTGCGGGTTGCCTACGGCCCGCCGATCCCGGTCGGCGACCTCGCCGGACTCGAGCCCGCCGAGGCGGCGTCCCGCGCGACGCAGCGCCTGCGCGCCGAGATCGAGCGGCTCGAGGCCTTGCTCGCGTGAGCGCGCCCCTCCTCGCGCTCGACGGGGACTCGTTCGCGCACCGCGCGTTCCATGCCCTCCCTCGCTCCATCCGGCGCGCCGACGGCCGCCCGGGCAACCTCTTGACCGGGCTGACGACGATGGTGCTGCGGCTCTGGCAGGCGGAGCGGCCGCGGGCGGTGCTCGTCGGCTGGGACACGCTGGGCGTGCCGACGTATCGCACGGAGCTGCACCCGGGCTATCAGGCCGGGCGGGAGTTCGACCCCGAGCTCGTCGAGCAGCTCGAGCTCGCGCCGGGCCTCCTGGCGGCAGCCGGGATCGTCTGCGTCAAGCAACCCGGCTTCGAGGCCGACGACGTGCTGGCGGCGGCCGTGGCGTCGGAGCGGGCTCGAGGCGGATCGACGCTCGTCGCGACCTCGGATCGAGACGCCTTCCAGCTGGCGGCTGACGACGTGACGATCCTCCAGCCACGGCGTGGCGTCAGCGAGCTCGCGCGGATCGGCCCGGCCGAGGTCGTGGCTGCCTACGCCGTCGAGCCCTGGCAGGTGCCCGACTTCATCGCGCTGCGCGGCGATCCGTCGGATCGGATTCCCGGGGCGCGCGGTGTCGGGGTGAAGACCGCCGCGGCGCTGCTCGCCGACGGAGCGACGCTCGAGTCGCTCCTCGCGGCCGGCCGGTTCGGCGCCGAGGCCGAGGCGCTGCGCCGCTATCGCGCAGTCGCCACGCTCGACCCGGGCGTGCCGCTCCCCGACCTGCCGGACACGACCCCGGACTGGCGGGCGTGCGCGACCGAGGCGAGGCGGCTCGGCCTCGGCGGCCTCGCGACACGGCTCGAGGAGGCCGCGTGAGGACGATCTCCCATCCGTCGCTCGCACGTCTGCATCCCGCCAGCCATCTCCACCACCCCGAGCGCGAGGAGCGGCTCGCCGTCCTGCTCGCGGCGTTCCCCGAGTCGAGCGAGGGCGCCCCGGCGAGCCGGGCTCAGGTCGAGCGCGTCCACGACCTCGGATATCTCGCCCGCGTCGAGGCGGTGCAGGACGAGACCTGGCTCGACGGGGACACCCCCGCGGGGCCGACCTCGTGGGAGGCTGCGCTGCTCGCGGCGGGCTGTGCGATCGAGGCCGTCGAGACGGGCGGGTTCGCGCTCGTGCGCCCGCCCGGCCACCACGCCCTCCCGGATCGTGCGATGGGCTTCTGCCTGCTCGGCAACGTCGCGATCGCGGTGCGTCACGCGCAGGACGCGCTCGGGATCGATCGCGTCGCCGTGATCGACTGGGACGTCCATCACGGCAACGGCACGGAGGCAGTGTTCCGTGACGACGACTCGGTGCTGTTCGTGTCGCTGCACCAGTGGCCGTTCTATCCCGGAACCGGGGGGCCGGGGACGAGCGACGCGACGACCCTCAACCTCCCGCTCCCTGCGGGCTCCGACGACGCCGTCTACCGTGCAGCGTTCACCGACGAGGTCGAGCCGGTGGTGCGCCGGTTCGCGCCCGAGCTCGTGGTCGTGAGCGCCGGGTTCGACGCGCACGTCGACGAGCCGATCGCCGACATGGCGGTGACGGCCGACGGCTTCCGGGAGCTCGCCGCGCGGTGTGCTGCGCTCGCTCCGCGCGTCGCGGCCGTGCTCGAGGGGGGCTACAACCTGCGCACGCTCCCGGCTCTGGTCGAGGCGGCGCTCGAGGGGTTCGGGGCCTGATCGCGCTGGAACGATGAGACGGCCGGGGTGCGGCCCGGCCGTCTCGCTTTCGGTGTCCACCCACGCTGCCCGTCCCACCGGGAGTGCGCGTCGTACGTTCTCCATCGGCGCGGTCGGCGCGTCGCTGGATCGCCCGCGCGTGACGGATCGTCATCCCCCGCCACGGGGGATCAGGCGTGCGTGCCGGCGAGGCGCTCGAGCGCCTCGCGCCGCGACGAGACGCCGAGCTTGCGCAGCAGGCTCTTCACGTGCGAGCGCACGGTGTGCTCCGAGATGTAGAGGCGCGCCGCGATCTCCTCGGTGGTGAGGTGCTCGTCGAGCAGGAGCAGCACCTCGACCTCCCGTGCCGACAGGAGCGACTCGATCTCTCCGGGCACCCCGCCGATGCGCCCTCCGTCGCGAACGCGCTCCATCAGGCTCCGGGCGACCGCGCCGGAGAGGGCTGCCTCCCCGTGTGCCACGCCGCGCAGGAACTCGGCGATCCGCTCGGGCGGCTCGCTCTTCAGCAGGTAGCCCGCCGCGCCGGCACGGATGGCAGCGAGCAGGTTGTCCTCGGTGCCGGACGCGGTGAGGACGACGACCTCCGTGAGGGGTGCGGCCTGCTTGATGTGCGGGAGGGCCGTGAGACCGTCCATCCCCGGCATCGTCAGATCGAGCAGGACGAGCTCGGGCTGGAGCTCACCCGCCAGCTCGATCGCCTCCTCACCGTCGCTCGCTTGCCCGACCACCTCGAACCCGCGGTGCTCGAGCAGCGAGGAGAGCGCCTCGCGCGTGAGTGGGTGGTCGTCGACGACGAGGATCCGCTCGGGCATCAGAGCCCTTATCGGCACGAACGCCCCTGCCGATGAGAGGGGGGTGACTGCTGGGGTGCGCCCGGAGGCCTACCGCTCGTGGCTCGTGGGCGAGCTCGTGCTGGTCGCGGTGCTCGGACTGGGGACGCTCTCCCTGTGGGCGACCGATCGGCTGGGCGGGACGACGATGCCCGAGGCCCGGATCGCGCTCCTCACCGCGGTCGCCGTGGTGGCGTCGATCGTGGCCGTGCTCGCCGCCATCCGCTTCATGGTGGAGGGCCGTGCGATGGACGTCCTCCTGTCGAGCGCCTTCCTCGTCGCCGCGCTCGGGTCGCTGGCGTTCGAGGTCGCGCCACTGCTCGACGGGCCGGGCCGGACCGTCGGGCAGACCTGGGCCGCGATCGGCGCGGGGATCCTCGCGGCCGTCCTGATCGCGATCGCCCCGTTCTCGACCCGGCGCGTCAACGAGCGGAAGCACGTGCTCGTCGCCTGCATCGCCGGGGTCGGGCTGGCGATGCTCGGTGCGTCCGTGGCCGTCGAGCTCGTCGGCCGTGCCCCCGCGGCCGAGGGGACGGTCTCCGCAGCCGGCCTCGGCGTCGCGTTCGCGGTGCAGGCGGCGCTCGCCGTGGCCGCGACTGTCGGCTTCGGGCTGCGCTTCCGGCGCCACGGCCGCGACCTGGACAGCTGGCTCGCGCTCGCGATGACCCTGGTCGTGTTCGCCGATCTCCACTACGTCCTCGTCCCGGCAGCCGGGAGCAGTGAGCTGCTCCAGGGCGACTTCCTCCGGCTGCTCTCCTACGGCGTGCTGCTCGTCGGCGTCTGGCGGGCGATCTCGCAGGCGGAGTTCGGCCGCGCGGTCGCCGAGGAGCGCTCCCGGGTGGCACAGGAGATCCACGACGGGCTCGCGCAGTACCTCTTCGCGATCTCGACCCACGTCAGCATGCTCGACGCGGGCGCGCCGCTCGAGACCGTGCTGCCGCGGCTCCAGCAGGCTGCCACCTCGGCCCAGCAGGAGGCGCGCTACGCGGTGCTCGCCCTCTCGTCCGCGGGCGGCACGACCCCCTTCGACGCCGCGCTGCGGCGCTACGTGGAGGTCCTCACCGCCGACGGCGCCCTCGACGTCGAGCTCGAGATCGACGGCGCCGTGCGGCTCGCGGCCGACGAGCAGATCGAGATCTTCCGCATCGTGCAGGAGGGCCTCGCCAACGCACGTCGGCATGCCGGAGCCCGACGGGCCTGGGTCGAGCTCGCGCTGCGCAACGGGCGTCGGGTGGTGACGGTCCGCGACGACGGGGTCGGCTTCGAGGAGGGCGGCCCAGAAGCCGGGCAGGGGCTGAAGAGCATGCGACGCCGCGCGGCCGCGATCGACGGCGGCTTCAGCCTGCGCTCGTCCCCCGAGGCGGGGACGGCGATCGAGGTCGTGCTGCGCGCCGCCTGACGGCTCGCGGTTGCGGGGCTCGTCGCGGGGCGCCACGGGCGTCGTCGCGCAGCGATCGCTCGGCTCCCATCCAGGAGTGCGGGTCGTGCGCGGACGCATCCGCATCGACCCCGATGCCCCAGAGGCGTGCGGCTGCCAGGCTGTGGGTGCAGGAAGGAGGTGCGTCATGAGCACTGCAATGGCGCCTGTAGGGGCTCCGGGCTCGACGTCTGCGCGGCACGGCGCAGAGCACAGGCGGCTGCGGCGATTCGGGATCGCGCTCTTCTTCGGGTCGGTCGCGGTGAACGCCGCGCTCGGCATCGCTGCGCTCGTCGTCGGCGAGTTCAGCGACACGCACGCGAGGATCCTCGGGACGTCGCTGTCGGTGACCGGGGCGCTGCTGATCGCGCTCGCGTGCCTGCCTGCGTGGGAGCGCGGACTGCTCGGACAGGTGCCCATCGTCGGCGCGACGCTCGGGACGGTGGCATTCGCCCTCGTGATCGCGTCGCTCTGGTCGGGCGGGGACAGCGAGGTGCTGGGGAAGACGATGGGATCGACGATGATCGCGGCGGTCGCCTGCACCCTCGCCTGCCTGCTCGCGCTCCCGCGGCTCGCTCCGCGGTACCGTCCAGCGCTCCCCGTCGCGCTCGTCCTGATCACGGTCGCGGCCGCGATGCAGATCGTCGCGCTCTGGGTCGAGCCGGAATCCTCCTGGTACCCGAGGATGTTCGGCGTCGTCGCCGTGCTGCTGGCCGCGACGGCGGTCTCGATCCCAGTGCTGGCGAGGATCGGCAGCGCCGAGGTCGAGAGGGCCACCGTCGAGCCGGTCTCCTTCTGCCCCTACTGCGGGGCGGAGGTGGCCGCGGCGCCGACGGTCGACTGCGGGTCGTGCGGACGGTCGTTCCGCGTGCGGCCCGCGTCGCGCGCCCACAGCTGACCCAGCCCTCGCGCCCCCCGCGTTCGCCCGCGCTGCCCCCGGTCCTGACCCCCGTGCGCGGTCGGGGAGCGCGGCATCCGGCCGCCGCCGCAGGCGATCAATAGAGAAGCCCTGCGTCGCAGGGCTTCTCCGTAGCAGGCCTGTAAGCCGGATTCTGTCGGGGATGGCCATCTGTCTAGGCCGGCGGTTGCCCGCCGGCTCGAGCGGCGTACCCGGTCCCTCGGCGGGCCGCGTCGTCGGGACCTGCTTCGCCTTGCACCGGACGGGGTTTGGCGAGCCGGCCGTGTCACCACGACCGCTGGTGGGCTCTTACCCCACCCTTTCACCCTTACCGGCCTTCCGACCGGCGGTCTCCTCTCTGTTCCACTTTCCGTCGGCTTTCGCCGCCTGGGGTTTCCCCAGCGTCCTGCCCTGTGGTGTCCGGACTTTCCTCGGACGCCTGCGCGCCCGCGGCCATCCGGCCTGCACCCTCACGGTAGCGCCGTCCACCGTTGGTCGCCACGGTCCGGGGCCGGCAAGGGATCCGATCGTGGGCGCCGTCAGGTCCGACCGGCGGGTCGCCGGGCCGACCGGGCTGCGGGTCGTCGGCGGCGGGCGGCTGGGAAGCAAGACGCCGGGCCGGGTACCACTCCGGGCCGGGCGAGCCGGGCCCCTACGAGGCTCCGGCGCGCAGCTGCGGGAGGACGACGTCGGGGACCTGCCGGCCGTCGGCGAGCAGCGAGCGGCACTCCGGGCAGGCGAGCACGCCGCGCAGGCGCATCACGAACTCCCCGCAGCAGGGGCACTCGAGGCTGGCGCCGCGACTCAGGGCCAGGAGCTCCTGGTCGAGCGTGCGCGCAAGGGGGGTGACCGCGCTCATCGCAGGCTCCGGAACACCCCCACCACCCTGCCGAGGATCCGCACGTGGTCGGCGAGGATCGGCTCGAGCGACGCGTTCTCCGGCTGGAGCCGGACGCGGCCGTCGGCCTCCCGGTAGAACGTCTTCACCGTGGCCTCGTCCGCGCTCTCGTCGTCGCCCACCAGGGCGACGACGATCTCGCCGTTGCGCGCGTCGTCGGCGCGCTGGACGACGAGCGTGTCGCCGTCGAGGATCCCGGCCTCGACCATCGAGTCGCCGTGGACGGTGAGCAGGAAGTCGGCGCCCCGACCGAGCGGCTCGGGCACGGCCACCACGTCGTCGACGTTCTCCTCGGCCAGGAGCGGCCCGCCGGCGGCGACGCGCCCGAGCAGCGGCAGCCGCGCGACGTCCGACGGCTCGGCCGCCTCCACCCGTCGGTGGCCCGTCAGCTCGATGGCGCGGGGCTTCGTCGGATCGCGCCGGATCAGCCCGATGCGCTCGAGCGTCGCGAGGTGGGCGTGCACCGTCGAGGGCGACGCGAGCCCGACCCGTTCGCCGATCTCGCGCACCGTGGGCGGGTAGCCGTGCCCGTCGACGTACTCGACGAGGAAGTGCCAGATCTCCTGCTGTCGGGCGCTGAGCGCGGCTTCGGCGTGCACGGGCGGCCTCCTGGACGGTGGGGGACGAACATGTGTTCGTCCCCCAGGGTAGATCTCCTTCCGGACGTCGTCAATCGGGATCGGCCGGCACGACGACCCGGGGTCGGCCCGGCTCGTCAGGCGCGAGCCCAGGCCGCGACGATCTCGCCCACGTGCCGGTGGTCGGTGCCGCAGCAGCCGCCCAGGACCGCGACCGAGCGCAGCACCTCCGCGAGCTCGGCGTGCTGCGCCGCCAGCTCGGCGGGGTCGCCGTCGTCGAGCTCGGCGTGGCTCTTCGCCGACGCGTTCGCCCTCAGGCCGCGGATGCGGTCGAGCCACGGCGCGTCCGGGTCGAGCGCGCCCGTGAAGTGCGTCGGGTGTGCGCAGTTGATCATGTAGTAGTCGGGTCCGCCGCCCGTCTCGCCGTCGACCTGCGCGATCGCCTCGGCGAGCGACTGCCCGCTGGGGAGCCGACCGTCCGTCTCCACGGTGAAGGAGATCGCGACCGGGACGCCTGCCGATCGCGCCGCGCGGGTGATGCCGATCGCCTCCTCGGCGTAGGTCATCGTGATCGCGGTGACGAGATCGACGCCCGCGTCCGCGAACACGCCGATCTGGCGGGCGTGGTAGCGCTCCGCAGCGTCGGCGCTGAGCATGGTCGCGGGGCTGTACCCGTCGCCCTCGGGGCCGACGCAGCCGCTGACGACGATCGAGGAGATCCGCGCGGCATTGGCCGTGCGGACCTCGTGGAGCAGCGCGATCGCCTTCCGGTTCAGGCGGTCGAGCTCGTCCAGCGGGATGCCGAGCTCGGCGGCCCAGCTGGGGCTCGCGCGCCACGTCGGGCTCTCGAGCACGAGGCCCGCCTCCTGTGCGACGGCGATCTCCGCGTAGTCGTCGTAGTAGGCGCGCAGGCGCTCGGTGCCCTCGTCCGTGGCCAGCAGCGGGAAGGCCGCGAACGCGGGCAGGTCGAGGCCGTCGTGGAAGACGAGGACGGTCTCGAGACCGCCGTCGGTGACGTGGAGGCCGCGATCGAGATGCGGCAGGGTCTGCGTGGAAGCCATCATCGCTCCTTCGTGTGGTTGGTGGACCGACGTCGTCCGGGCGACCCGGTCGCATCCTGGCAACGCGTGGAGCATGGCAGCGCCGGCTGCCCGCCACGGTGCGGCTGCTCGAACCTCGAGGTGCGGGGCGCCTCCGTCGCGCAACGGAAAGCGGCCCCGCAGGGCCGCTTCACCTCATGCGCTGGAGAGGACTTGAACCTCCACGACCGCAATGGCCACTAGGCCCTCAACCTAGCGCGTCTACCAATTCCGCCACCAGCGCGTGGTCCAGCAGTGTAGCGGTGTCAGTCGAGCAGCCGGTAGAGCACGACGTTGTTCACCGCGAACAGGATCGCGACGACCACCGTGAGCCGCGTGAGGTTGCGCTCGACGATGTGCGTGCCGCCCTGCGAGGCCGGAGAGAACCCGATGCCGCCGAAGCCCGTGTCGCGCCCGGAGTGCATCAGCACGAGGGTGACGAGCGCGGCGCCGAGCAGCACCTGGAGGACGGCGAACACGGGGATCATCGCGCGCGGCATGGTACCGGTGGCGCTACCCTCGCGGGGTGGCGGCGGGCGACGAAGCACGGGCTCGGATCCAGCGCCTGCTGGTGACGGGCGACAACCGGCTCAAGCAGGGCGTCGACGCGACGAAGGTGCGCGAGAGCTACGAGCAGGCCCTGGCGGTGGCCCGCGAGGCGGGCATCGAAGAGGCGGTGCGGCCGCTCGTCGAGCTCCGGCTCGCCGACCTGGATCGCCTCGAGCGCCCGCGGGCGTAGCCGCGTCGGCTCGTTCCGCTACGCCGTCCAGGACGCGCCGGCCGCCGCCCGGGCGAGGAGCGTCTCGATCCGCGCGGCCTGGGCGCGGACGTCGTGCCCCTCCGCCGCCCTCCGGGCGTCGAGGTTCGGACGGGGGAGGGCAGCCGCGGCGTCGAGGCCGGCGCGCAGGGCGGCGTCGTCGAGCGGGTCGATCAGCACCCCAGCCCCGGGCACGACGAACTCCGGCGGCCCGCCGATGCGCGTCGCGACGACCGAGCGGCCCGACGCCATCGCCTCGAGCGTGGCCAGGCCGAACGGCTCGACCAGGCTCGGCTGACACACGACGTCTGCTGCGGCGAGCCACGCCGGCACCTGCTCGTGCGGGACGCGCCCCGCGAGCAGCACTCCTGCGCGCCCCTCCAGCGCGCCGCGCAGGGGGCCGTCGCCCACGAACGCGAGCGAGCCCTCGCCCCGGTCGGCGAACGCACGCGCGAGCGCGAGGACGTTCTTGCGCTCGGTCAGCGAGCCGAGGCAGAGGAAGCCCGTGCCGGTCGGATCCCAGCCGACCGCAGCTCGCGCGTCGCCCGCGTCGCGCGGGGCGAACCGATCGAGGTCGACCCCGCAGTCGATCACGTCGGTCTTGCCCTCGGCCTCCGGCACGGCCGCCACGAGGCGGTCTCGGAGCCAGGACGACACCGCGATCACGCGCGCCGCGCGTCCGACCGTCCAGCGCGTCGCCCGGCGGAGCGGCTCGCGCTCGGCGTTCGCGACGTCCTGGCCGTGGGCGGTGACGACGAGGGGCGCGCGACCGGCGAGCGCGCCGAGCAGGCCGGCCGGGACGAGGAAGTGGGCGTACACGACGTCGGGGCGGAACCTCCGTGCCGCCGTGACCACGTCGCGCGCGAGCGCCAGGTGACGGGATCGTCCTCCGCGCCGGTCGACCACCGCCCGCTCCAGCTCGTGCCCCCGGCCGGCGAGCTCCCGCTCGAGCGAGGCGACGAACACCCCGAGGTCGGGGTCGCCCCGCCCGGGGTACATCTGCGAGACGAGCAGGATCCGCACCCCGCGAGTGTAGGGGCGGGACCTGCCCCTCCCGGCCTCAGCCGCGAGGGCCCACCCACTCGGCGCTCAGCCGCGTGTGACCTGGAGGACGCCGAGGCACATCTCGTCCGTCGTGCCCTCGCCCCAGAGGACGTACCGCGGCTTCGTGCGTGGTCGGATCGTCTCCCGCAGCGCCTGGTCGTGCCGGCACGTGACGCGGAGCACGTCACCCGGCTCGGCGCGCACCGGCTCCTGCAGCACGTAGGAGGCCTGCCAGTGGAAGTCCCAGCGCGGGATGTCGAGCAGCACACGCGCGCGTGCGGTGCCCGGGTTCAGCTCGACCTTCACGGATCGGCCCAGCAGGTGCATGTGGCCCGCGACGGCGTGGATCGTCGTGGGCGCGCCGACCACGCGATCGCACGTCGAGACCTGCCCGGCGGGAGGGTTGGCGGGGTTCTTGCGGCAGAGGAGCAGCAGCCCGGTCGGGAACAGCGCGGCGTCCTGGCCGAACCTGCGCACCTGGTCGAACTGCGCGGCGGTGCGGTCGCAGAGGGGGCCTCGCTCGCCCCGCGCGCAGGGCAGCTCGACGGGCGCAGGCAGGAGGGTCGTCTGGACGGGCGTCAGCTGCTTCGTCTCCGGCACCGTCGTGAGGACGGCGCGCGATCGGTCGGGCGCCTTCCCGTTGAGCAGGTTGTAGTGCACCTGCATCACGATGCGACTGCCCTTCGGGAGCTCGATCCCGATCCCCTCGGGGAGGCGGTCACCACCCCAGCCGGGCGCCCAGGCCGAGATCCAGCCCGCATCGTCGAGGAACGCCGTCGGTGCCGCTCCCGTCGAGCCCCCTTGCGGCACCCCGCTCCCCCCGAAGCACGTCCAGCCCTGGCCCTTCGCCTCGCGGTCGATCCGCTCGGCGGCGGCGACGCTCCCGGGCAGCACCCGGTAGAGGATCACGTGGTGCACGAGCTCGGCGGTGCCGGGCCGGATCTGCGCGGACGTGACGAATGCGTCCTCGGCGAGCCGCGGGTCGAGCAGGAAGCAGCGGTAGTCGTCGGTGGCACCACCGGACGCCGACGGCGTGTACGGCGTCGGCATGCGCAGGTCGAGGACGCGCTCGCCGGTGCGTGGAGCGACGGCATTCCTCGGTGGCGCGCCGACGGGCGTGCGGGCACGCGGCGCTCCGGGCCGCACGAGCTGCGCGCGCGCCCAGCGGAGCAGCGTGTCGCGCTCCCCGCCGTCGAGCGTGCGCTGCTCCTGGCCGACGTAGCGCGGTGAGGACGATCCCGGCGGCCAGGGCGGCATCCGCTTGCCCTGCACGGCAGCGACGATCGCGGCCGCACGGGAGGCCACGTCCGCCTCGGTGCGGAACGCGAACGGCGCGATCCCGCCGAGCCGGTGACACCCCGCGCACGTCTCGCGCACGATCGGCGCCACGTCCCGCTCGAAGTCGGGCGTGGCCGCGATCGCCGAGGCGGCGCGTGGCGTCTCGCCGCGCGTGGCCGCGAGCGCGACGAGCGGGATCGCGAGGGCGACCGCCACCAGGGTGGCGACGCTGGCGACCGCCCGGCGGCGGTTGTCGGTCTCGCGGGCCACGGCCTGCGCCATGGTACGGACTCGAGTGCGCCTCCGGGGCAGCGTGACCTCAGCCGCGCGGCGCGGCGTCGTGCATGCCCCACTGCTCGCGCAGCGCGCCGCAGAGCTCGCCGATCGTGCACCGGGCCCGCAGCGCCTCGCGCAGCGGCGGGAGCAGGTTGCCCTCGCCGCTCGCGACGCGGCGCACCCCGGCGAGCGCCGTCTCGGCCGCTGCCGCGTCGCGACGAGCGCGCACCGACGCCACCCGGGCGCGCTGGTCTCGCTCGAGCTGCGGGTCGAGGCGGTGGAGCTCGAGAGGCTGCTCCTCGTCCCCCACGAACCTGTTGACCCCGACGATCACCCGCTCGCCGCGCTCGACCTCCTGCTGCCAGCGGTAGGCCGACTCCTCGATCTGACGTTGCACGAAGCCCTGCTCGATCGCGGCGACGGCTCCGCCCAGGTCGTCGATGCGCTCGATCAACGCGGCGGCCTGCCGCTCGAGCTCGTCGGTGAGAGCCTCGAGCGCGTAGGCGCCCCCGAGCGGATCGGCGGTGTCCGTCGTCCCGGCCTCGTGCATGAGGATCTGCTGCGTGCGCAGCGCCAGGGTCGCTGCGTGCTCGGTCGGCAGCGCGAGCGCCTCGTCGAAGCCGTTCGTGTGCAGCGACTGGGCGCCGCCGAGGATCGCGGAGAGCGCCTGGACCGCCACGCGCACGACGTTGTTCTCCGGCTGCTGCGCGGTGAGGGTGGAGCCGCCGGTCTGCGCGTGGAAGCGGAGGGCCTGGGCCTTGGGGCTCGTCGCGCCGAACCGGTCGCGCATGATCGTCGCCCACATCCGTCGTGCGGCGCGGAACTTGGCGACCTCCTGGAGGAAGTGGTTGTGCGCGTTGAAGAAGAACGACAGGCGCGCGCCGAACGCGTCCGGCGAGAGCCCCGCGGCGATCGCGGCCTCGCAGTAGGCGATCCCGTTGGCGAGGGTGAAGGCGAGCTCCTGGACGGCCGTGGCTCCCGCCTCGCGGATGTGGTAGCCGGAGATCGAGATCGTGTTCCAGTGCGGCATCCGCTCGGCGCAGTAGGCGAACACGTCGGTCGTCAGCCGCATCGAGGGCCGCGGCGGGAAGATGTAGTTCCCGCGCGCGACGTACTCCTTGAGGACGTCGTTCTGGACGGTGCCGCGGAGGGCGGTGCCGGGGATGCCGCGCTCCTCCCCGACGAGCTCGTAGGCGAGCAGGAGCAGCGCCGCGGGGGCGTTGATCGTCATCGACGTCGAGACCTCGCCGAGCGGGATGCCCTCGAGCAGCGCGGCCATGTCGTCCACGCTGTCGATCGCGACGCCGGTGCGGCCGACCTCCCCCTCGGCGAGCGGGTCGTCGGAGTCGTAGCCGAGCTGGGTCGGGAGGTCGAAGGCGACCGACAGGCCCGTCTGACCGCGCGCGAGGAGCGTCCGGAACCGCTCGTTCGTCTCGGCGGCCGTGCCGAACCCGGCGTACTGCCGCATCGTCCAGGGCCGGCCCCGGTACATGTCGGGGTACGGACCTCGCGTGAACGGGAACGTGCCCGGTGCCTCGTCGGTCGCGCGGGGCGCGTCGTCCGGCCCGTACCAGCGCTTCAGCTGGATGGTGCCGTCGAGCAGCCGCGGCGCGTCCACGTCGGGCGTCCGCGTCTCCGGGGGCTCGGCCATCTCGACATCGTATGTCGGCTCGGACCGCCCGACCCGAGGGGCCACCCTGCGGATCCGCGAGCACGCGGTGGTGCAGGACGTCGCGCGCCGGGAGGGCGGGAGGGCGGGAGGGGCGGGAGGGAGAGCGGGAGGGAGAGTGGGAGGGAGAGCGGGAGGGGCAAGCCCCTCCCCTACAGGGCGCCGCCGGCGCGGCGGATCGCCTCGAGCGCGATCCGCTCGCCGGAGGCGACGTGCGCCGAGATCGCGGCGGTCGCGGCGTCGAGATCCGCGGCCGCGAACGCCTCGACGATCGCGCGGTGCTCCGTCGCCAGGTAGGCCCCGCCCTCGACGCGCCCACCGCGGATCACCTGCATCATCAGGTTGACCGACAGCTCCCGGTAGAAGCGCGAGAGCTGCTCGTTGCCGGCGAGGTCGACCTGGAACTCGTGGAACGCGGCGTTCGCGGTGTCCCATTCCTGGTGCGAGAGGGCGATCGTGGTCGCCTCGCAGAGCTGCCGGAAGCGCTCGAGCTGCTCCGCGTCGAGCCGTCCGACCGTCCGCGTCGCGGCGTGGAGCTCGAGCGCGAGGCGGACGCCGTAGCCGTCGACGAGCACCTGCTCGGTCACGGGCGTCACGAAGTATCCCCGCCGTGCCTTCACGCTCAGCAGACCCTCCGACACGAGCCGCGTCAGCGCGTGGTGCACGGGGCTGCGCGACACGCCGAGCTCCGAGGCGAGCTCGTGGAGGCTGAGCTTCGCGCCCGGGCCCGGCTCGCGCGCGAGGATCCGACGACGCAGCGTCTCGTAGACCTGGTCGTTGAGGTTCGTGCGCGGCAGGACGGTCGTCATCGGAGGAGATGTAACATGACAGACGCCTCCGGCGGCAACAGCCGGCCGGCAGCCGGTGACGGCGCATCGCGCGAGACCGCGTATACGCTCAGGCGATGAGGATCGAGGTACGGCTGTTCGCGGGGTTGCGCGAGCTCGCGGGCGCGCGACAGCGGACGCTCGAGCTCCCGGACGGGACGAGCGCGGGCGAGGTCTGGTCGGCGCTCGACCTCGGCGACGAGCCGCCTGGACTGCTGCTCGCGGTCAACCACGCCTACGTCGAGCGGACGGTCGCGCTCGCCGACGGGGACGAGGTCGCGCTGATCCCGCCCGTCTCGGGTGGGGCCTTCCGTCTCTCGGAGGACACCCTCTCCCTGGAGGAGGCGGTGCGCGAGGTCGCCGCCGACGAGGCAGGGGCGATCGCGACCTTCGTCGGCACCACCCGCTCCCGCTCGCGCGGTCGCGACGTCGTGCGCCTCGAGTACGAGGCCTACGAGGGCATGGCCGAGCAGGAGATGGAGCGGATCGCCGCCGAGCTCCGCGCGCGGTACGACCTGCTCGCCGTCGCGATCCACCACCGCGTCGGGGTGGTCGGGATCGGGGAGCCGAGCGTCGTCATCGCCGTGTCCGCACCGCATCGGGCGGACGCCCTCGCCGCCTGCGCCGACGCCATCGACGCGCTCAAGCAGACCGTGCCGCTGTGGAAGAAGGAGATCTACGTCGGGGGTGAGGAGTGGATCGGCCAGGGATCCTGACCTGGGTCAGGATCCCTAGGAGGGACTGCCTGGGTGGAGCGTCGCGCTGATCTGTCGAGTGACCATGAGCTGCCGGAGCCGCTGACGGCGCCCGAGCCCGACACGCTGCCCACCGAGCACCGCCGCAACACGCGCTCGCTCGTCGGCAAGCTGCTCGCCCCGGTCGCGATCGCCGTCGGGCTGCTGGTCAAGTTCGGCGCGTTCTCCCTCAAGTTCTTCGGGATCTTCCTCGCCGTCGGCGGATACGCCCTCATCTGGGGCCTGCCCTTCGCCGTCGGGTTCGTGCTGCTGATCCTCGCGCACGAGCTCGGGCACTACGTCGAGGCGCGCCGGCTGGGGCTCGATCCGCAGCTGCCCGTCTTCATCCCGTTCCTCGGCGCCTACGTCGCGCTGCGCAACACGCGGTTCGACCCGTGGGTGAACGCCCGCGTGTCGCTCGCGGGGCCGGTGGCGGGCGGGGCGGCCGCGCTCGGGGTCTACGCGGCCGGCGAGCTCGGCGACTCGCGGCTGCTGCTGGCGCTCGCCTATGCCGGCTTCCTCGTCAACCTGCTCAACCTCGCGCCGGTGTGGATCCTCGACGGCGCGCACATCCTCCGCTCCTGGCGCGTGCTCCGCCGCGGCGGCGGTCGTCCCGACGTGAGCGAGGCACGGCGACTGGGGGCGGTCGTCGCCGTGTCCTCGGTCGTCACGGCCGCCCTGCTCACGCTCGGGATGCTCGCCGCCCACGTCCCCCAGGACAGGCTGTGACGCAGGACGGGAGCATCGACCGCGTCGTCTTCGAGCGGTCGCACGAGACGCTCGCCAGCGACGTCTCGCTGATCGCCGCCGAGTTCCTCGCCGGGTTCCAGGCCGTGCAGCGGATCGACCGCCCGGCGGTGTCGGTCTTCGGGTCCGCGCGGGTGGGCGAGGCGTCGCCCGTCTACCAGGCGGCTCGCGAGACGGCCCGGCTGTTCGCCGAGCAGGGGTTCGCGGTCGTGACCGGTGGCGGGCCGGGCGTGATGGAGGCGGCGAACCGCGGGGCCCGCGACGCCGGGGGGCTCTCGGTCGGGTTCAACATCGTGCTGCCGCACGAGCAGGCGATGAACCCGTACTGCGACGTCGGCCTGACGTTCAAGCACTTCTACGCGCGCAAGACGATGTTCGTGAAAGCCGCCGAGGGCTTCGTCATCTTCCCTGGCGGCTTCGGGACGCTCGACGAGCTGTTCGAGTCGCTGACGCTGATCCAGACCGGGGTGATCGAGTCCTTCCCGGTCGTCCTCTTCGACAGCGACTACTGGGAGGAGATGCTCCACTTCATCCGCGTCGAGACGCTCGACGGCGGTCTGGTCGCGGAGCACGACGTCGATCGCCTGCACGTGACGGACGACCCCGCGGAGGCGGTCGAGCTCGTGCTGGGCCCGTGGCGCGCGCGGCGAGGGGGAGCCGCGTGAGCGACGAGCTCCGCGCTGCAGTGGCCGTGGTCCGCGAGCGGGCGTCCGTGGCCCCGGTGGTCGGCGTGGTGCTCGGCAGCGGGCTCGGGTCGTTCGCAGACGCGGTCGAGGATCCCGTCTGCGTCTCCTACGGCGAGATCCCCGGCTGGCCCGTCTCGACGGCGATGGGGCACGCCGGCACGCTCGTGCTCGGTGTCTTCGGCGGCGTCCCCGTCGCCGTGATGAAGGGACGCGCGCACCTCTACGAGGGGCACGCTCCCGCGAAGGTCGCCTTCGGCGTGCGGGTGCTCGGCCTGCTCGGCGTCCGCTCGCTCGTGCTGACGAACGCCTGCGGCGCGATCGACACGTCCCTCGAGCCGGGGCAGCTGGTCGCGATCTCCGACCACCTGAACCTCCAGGGCGCCTCGCCGCTCGTCGGGCCGAACGACGACGCGCTCGGGCCGCGCTTCCCGGACATGTCCCACGCCTACGACCCGGCGCTCCGGGCGGCCGCGCACCAGGCGGCGGCTCGCCTGGGGATCGAGCTCGGCGAGGGCGTCTACGCCGCCTGGCTCGGTCCCGCGTTCGAGACACCGGCCGAGATCCGCATGCTGCGCGCGCTCGGCGCCGACCTCGTCGGGATGTCGACCGTGCCCGAGGTGCTCGCCGCTCGGCACATGGGGATCCGCTGCCTCGGGCTCTCCTGCGTGACGAACATGGCCGCCGGCATCCTCCCGGAGCCGCTCGACGCGGAGCACGTGCTGCGGGTCGGCGCAGCGGCCTCGGGGAGCCTGGTCGCGCTCTTGCGAGAGGTCGTCCCGGCGCTGCGCTGAGCGCTGCCACGGCTCAGCGCGCAGGCCGGTACCGTGCCGCGAGCCAGGCGGGCGACACGTCCGGCCGGTAGAGAGCCGACCCACACGAGCGTCGGCACCGCACCTTGGCACGCCTACACTCAGCGCATGATCCGGAGCCTGCGCGATCTTCCCTCGGTCGACCGGATGCTCGCCGACCCGCGTCTCGCGGATGCGCCGCGCGGAGCCGCGCTCGCAGCCGCCCGTGCGGCGCTCGAGCGCGCCCGCGCAGCGATCCGTGCAGGGGAGGAGGCCGGCGACCCGGTGGCGGATGCGCGCGCGGCGCTCGAGCGCGACACCGAGCCCCGTCTCCGCCGCGTCGTGAACGCGACCGGGGTGATCGTCCACACGAACCTCGGCCGTGCGCCGCTGTCGGCCTCGGCGCTCGAGCGCGTGGCGGAGGTGGGCCGCGGCTACTCCAACCTCGAGCTGGATCTCGCCACGGGCCGCCGTGGCTCCCGCCACGACCACCTTGGGATGCTGCTCGCGCAGCTGACCGGGGCCGAGGCGGCGCTGGTGGTGAACAACTGCGCCGCGGCGGTGATGCTCGCGCTGGCCGCGCTCGCAGAGGGGCGCGAGGTCGTCGTCTCCCGTGGCGAGCTCGTCGAGATCGGCGACGGGTTCCGCATCCCCGACGTCCTCGTGCGCTCGGGCGCCCGGCTCGTGGAGGTCGGGACGACCAACCGCACCCGCGTCGCGGACTACGCGCGCGCGATCGGGCCCGACACGGGGGTCGTCCTGCGCGTCCACCCCTCCAACTTCCGCGTCGTCGGCTTCACCGAGCAGCCCACGCTCGCCGAGCTCGCAGCGGTCGCGCACGCCCACGACCTCCCGCTCGTGGACGACCTCGGCTCGGGTGCGCTCGTGGAGCTCGGCGACGAGCCGACCGCCGCCGCAAGCCTGGCCGCGGGAGCCGATCTCGTCTGCTTCTCCGGCGACAAGCTGCTCGGCGGGCCGCAGGCGGGCATCGTCGTCGGCCGGGCCGCTCTCGTCGAGCGGCTCAGGCGACATCCCCTTCAGCGCGCCCTCCGCGCGGACAAGCTCGGCCTCGCGGCCCTCGAGGGGACGCTCGCGCTCTACCTCGATCCCGACCGCGCCCGGCGTGAGGTTCCGGTCCTGCGGATGCTGGCGGAGTCGCCCGCCTCGATCAGGGCGCGCGCGGAGCGACTCGCCGCGCTCGTCGGCGGGGAGGTCGAGGAGACCGTCGGCCGGGTCGGCGGGGGCGCGCTGCCGGTGACCGACCTGCCGAGCGCCGCCTGCGCCGTGGAGCTCGCGCTCGCGGAGCCCTTGCGCGCGGGCGATCCTCCCGTGCTCGGGATCGTCCGGGACGGCCGTCTCCTGCTCGACGTCCGCACGCTCGCGGATGACGAGGTCGAGGTCGTCGCCCTCGCGGTCGCCGCGGCGAGGGAGGCGGCGGACGGGGGAGCACGAGATCCCGGAGCCGCCAGAGCGGGCACGTGATCGCGCCTCTCATCGAGCACCCGGCGACGCAAGTGACAAGTTGTCACTTGCGTCGCGGTCGCTCCCGCCAGACGGACGCCGGGTCGAGATCGGAGGATCGCCATCGGAGGATCGCGTGTCGCTGACGATCGGCACGGCGGGCCACGTCGACCACGGCAAGACGCGGCTCGTGGCCGCCCTGACAGGGAAGGACACCGATCGGCTGCCCGAGGAGCGGCGACGGGGGATCTCGATCGACCTCGGCTACGCCCCGCTCGAGCTCCCGGGCGGGCAGCGCCTCTCGCTCGTCGACGTGCCGGGGCACGAGCGGTTCGTCCGGGCGATGGTCGCCGGCGCGACCGGCATCGACCTCTTCCTGCTCGTCATCGACGCGGCCGAGGGAGCGCGCCCCCAGACGCACGAGCACCTCGCGATCCTGCGGCTGCTCGGCGTGGAGCGGGGTGTCGTCGCGGTGACGAAGGCCGACATGGTGGACGCGGAGACCGTCGAGCTCGCGGTCGAGGAGGCCCGGGAGCTGGTCCCGGGCGCCGAGGTGGTTGCAGTCAGCGCGCTCACGGGGGCCGGTCTGGGCGACCTGCGTGCGGCCCTTGCCCGGGCCGCGTCTGCGGTCGTGCCGCGCCGGGTGGAGC
>CAZUVW010000013.1:0-27792 GCA_964623875.1 uncultured Gaiellales bacterium | reverse complement strand
GCGGCCTGAGCAGCCGACGATGCCGACGAGCTACACCACGTCCTGGGACTTGACTACACCAGCCGACCGTGGACAGGGCTGTGTCAGGCAACGACGCAGGCTTCTATCAGGTCACACGACCGGCACCCGAAGCGGTGGCGGAAGACAGGTCCAGACCAAGGCACCAACGGGCCAGCTTCAGCGAGAGTCATTCCGCCACCGCTTCCGAAGCTACACAGCTTCAGCCAGGCACCTGACGAGACATGGGGTCGGCCCGGTTCCCGGGTGTCAGGCTGAAGCCTGACACCCGGGCGCACGAGCTCCTGCCCGCTCGCCCCGCGATCCCGAGGTTCAGGCGCGACCTGCTGCGGCGCGGAACACGTACGGCCGCAGGAAGCTCGCAAGCGCAGTCGCACCCGCGGCGCTCATGTGCAGGCCGTCGCTGCCGAACCACGGCTTGCCTGCGCTGAACGCGTTCCAGTCGGCCACCACGAGCTGGGGCCAGCGCTTCGCGGCGGTCTTGATCGCGACGTTCGTCCAGTGGTAGGTGTCGCTCGTCTCCTTCAGCGTCACCCAGACGACACCCGACGCGCCCTGGGCGAGCGCGGCCCGCATGACGCGGTCGATCCCCTCGCGGTAGCCCTGCGCCGACTCGTTGTAGCCGACCTTCACGATCAGCACCCGGCCGAGCGAGCGACCGAGCCCCTGCACGGCCTGCAGCGCCGTCGTCGGGGTCGAGCCCTGGTAGGTGCAGCTCGGCTGGACGAGACGCCTGCAAACCTTCAGATCGAGCCGGACGGCGAGGCCCTTCTTCAGCTGCGCGTGCGCCATGGGGGGGTACCAGATCCACGCGCCGCCGGAGCCCCCCACGAAGGTGACCCGGATCGGCGCCTTCTTGCCGCTCGGCGACGCAGACGCCGTCGCCGAGCCGACCCCGGCAAGGCAGACGACGATGGCGAGGAGGAGTGCGGTCTTCATCGGGTTCACCGTAGCGAGGGGGTCGTGAAGACCCTGTAAACGGCCACCTTCTCGGTGGTAGCCGACGTTCGTCGTGCGCCGGGCCGATCCTGCTCGCGCGTGCTGCTCACCAGTCGTTGTAGACGCGGATCGAGCCCGTGTAGCAGGCGACCCACACGCGTCGGGTCGGCGTGTCGTAGGTGATCCCGATCGGGTGGTAGCAGGCCTCGATCGTCTGCAGCGTGGACATGTCCGAGGTACGGAGCTTCGTGATCGTCCCGCTCTCGTAGTTGACGACGTACAGCGAGCGGCCATCGCCGGAGAGAGCGAGGCTCCGCGGCGCGCTGCCGGTCGCGACCTTCGACCGCACGACGCCGTCACGGAGATCGAGCTTCGCCACGCGACCCTCGGCGTTGAGCGAGACGAAGATGTACCGATCGGACGGGTGGAACTCGGCGGCTCGTGGACCGGCCCCGACCCCGATCGACGAGGTGCGCCAGGTGCGCAGGTCGACGCGGACCAGCTCGTTCCCACCCATGACGGCGACGTACGCCGCGTTCCCCTTCGGCGAGACGGCGATCCCGCGCGGGTAGGCGCCGATCGGGATCCGCTTCACCTCCTTGCCCTTCCTGGTCGAGATCACGCTCAGATCCCACGTGCACCAGTTCGAGACGAGCACGAAGCGGTCGTCCGGCGTGACCGCCACGACCTTCGGCACCGACCCGACCCGAAAGGCGCGATCGATCTTCAGCGTCTTCATGTCGATCCGGTAGACGAAGCTGCGATCGTAGCCTGACGACGGTGTGCAGCTGTCGCTGCCCTCGGGGCCAAAGCCCGGGCCGTACATCGAGTAGTTCGACACGTAGCCGTAGCGGCCGTCCGGCGAGAACGCGGCCTCGACCGGAGCCCCACGCACGACGCCGGGGAAGTCGGGATAGCCGAGCTTCGGCAGCCGCACGGCGTCCGAGATCGTCTTCACGAGCTTCAGCGTCCGGGCGTCGTACACCGTCACCGAGTGGCGGTACATCATGTTCTGCGCCGTCACGTACCCGTTGCCCGACGACACGACCGACTTCGGCGAGATGTTCCCGGTGATCACCTCGCGGAGGTGCAGCCTGGCCTTGTCGGAAGGACGTTGCGCCCTCGTCGCCCGAGCGGTGCTCGTCCGCGTGGTCGTGCGTCGCGTCGCGCGGCCGGCGGTCGATCGAACCGCCGCCGTCGCTCGCGTCGGTGGCGGGCTCGCTGCTCGCACGGCGCCGTCGCCAGTGCCGGTCACGGTCCCCGGATCGCGTGCCAGGGCACCCCACGCCGCCGCCGCGAGCCCGAGCAGGACGGCCGCGGCGCCGGCGGCGACCGCGCGTCGACGCCGGATCTCCCGTCGGCGGCGCTGCGCGCGCCGTCGCGCGCGCTCGTCGCGGTCGAGATCGCGATACGTCATCCTGGCTGGCTCGTGGTCGGCGACCCTCGCGCGCCGCGTCCCTCGGCTCAAGCGAGCTTCACCGCCGTGCCGCTCGCGGCGACCATCAACATGCCGCCGGTTCCGACGCTCTCGTAGTCGAAGTCGACGCCGATGACCGCGTCCGCTCCGAGCGCCGTCGCCTGCTCGTCGAGCTCGGCGGTGATCTCCGTGATCGCCTTCGCGATCTCGCCCTCGTAGGCCCCCGAGCGGCCGCCGGCGATGTTGCGCAGGCCCGCCAGCACGTCCTTGCCGATGTTGATGCCCAGGATCGCCTGGGCAGAGATCACGCCGAGGTACTCGGTCACGGCCCGCCCCTCGACGGCCGGCCCCGTGGTCAGGATCACCGTCAGCTCCTCCCGTCTCGACTGCGTACGAGTCATGGTGCCTGAGCAGCGTGAATCGAGGCGGAATCGACCGGCTGCACGAGCGGTGCAGCGGTGTACGGTCAGCCCGTGCGCGAGCATGGCGCCGGTGCCGGCTTCTCGGTCGACCCGATCCCCCGCGATGACGCGGGCCGGGATCCCACCCGCGGGATCAGACGTCTCTCCGTCTCCGGGTTCCTCGGAATCGTCGCCGGCTATCTCTTCGTCCTGATCGTCGCAACCGTCTTCACGCTCGACGCGACGCTCTCCACGCCCGGCTACACGGAGACGCGCGACGTCGGAGGGCGACTCGTCGTGAGGATGGCGTTCCCACTGGCGTTCGTCTGCGTCGTGATCACAGCGCTCGGCTGGTGGCGGCCCGTGCTCGTCGACCACCTGCCCGTCAGGCGCTGGGTGTGGATCGTGCCGGCTGCGATCGCGGTCACCGCGCTCGCCGCGACGAACTACGCGGGTCTCGCCGCCAAGCCTGCGTCGTTCGTCGTGCTGCTCCTGCTGGGCTCGCTCATGGTCGGGCTGGCAGAGGAGCTCCTCTTTCGCGGCGTCGGCGTGACCGCGTTCCGCGTCAACGGGCACGGCGAGGGGGCAGTCGCGCTGTGGACCACGGTCGTCTTCAGCCTCGCGCACGCGGCCAGCCTGCTCGGCGGTCCGCTCCAGGTGCTCTCCACGCTGGGGGCCGGCTACCTCTACTACCTCGTCCGGCGAGTGACGGGCACGCTTCTCGCGGCCGCGCTGGTGCACGGACTCTGGGACGTCGGCGTCTTCAGCGCCAGCGTCGTCGAGGACGAGGTGTACGGCGCGGTGCCGCTCTTCCTCGTCGTGGAGGCCGCGCTCCTGCTCCTGCTCCTCGTGCTCCGCCGCCGCATCGAACCTGCGGCCGCCTGACCGTCCCGGGCGGCGCTCGCTCAGGGACTCGTGGGGCCGCGAGCGGCAGGTGGGAGAGCCATGGAGGCGCGGAGCGCGACGAGCGGGTCGTCGGGAACCCGGATCAGCCCGCGCGTCGGTCGGTCGAGGTCGAACGTGACCAGGGGCGCGACGGTGACGAACCCCGCGGCGAGCACGACCGTGACCATGCCCCGCGCGAGGATCGCGAGGTCGAGCGCGAGCAGCCCAAATGCGATCGCGGCCCCCACGACCTCGAGGCGAGGACCTCGTCAGGCACACGGTTCCGGAGCGCCGAGATGCGCACCGTCTCCATGTCGATCGTCTCGTTCAGGGCTTCGACGTACAGGCGCGGGGCGGTGTCTGCCGGCGCTTCTGCGAGCGCTTCGCCCGCGATGCTCCAGAGCGCGCGCTGGATCCGCTCCGCCTGGGCGATGGCGGCGCGCTGCGACGCCGATCCAGGCACCGTCTCCGAGGAGCCGATCGCCTCGTCGGTGTAGGTGCGGAGGAGACTGCTCAGCGAGAAGAACACGGGCGTCTCCCGAGACGCGTGAGCGCGTCGCTGGGCGACCCGCGCCTCGAGCTGCGCGTCATGGCCGCACGTCCGTGCACGAGCGGAGCGCGCGCCAGCTCGCCCGCGCCTGGCCCCGCGACGCGCCCGAGAGCGGGTAGGGGATCCCACCCGAGATGCGGGCGGGAAGCCACCGGTAGCCGTCGATCCTGCGACCGGTGACGCGCACCTCAAGTACACCCGTCGCCGACGTGATCTCGCGGAAGGCGTAGAACACGAAGTTGCCCAGCCCGTAGGCGACGAGCGCCTGCTTCATGCGCCCGGCACCGAGCAGCACGTGGGCGTGCGAGCCCACCACGACGTCGGCGCCAGCGGCGACGAGCGTCCGCGCGAGCGAGGTCTGATAGCCGGTCGGACAGCTCGACAGCTCGAGACCCCAGTGGAGGTAGACCACGACCGTGTCACTCGTCCGGCGGGCTTCACGCACCGCACGGACGAGCCTCGGCTCGTCCTTCGCAGAGGCGAGGCCCATCTTCCCTGGCCCGGCCGTCCACTCGGAGATGAGGTGGTCGTCCAGCACCTGCGTTGCGCCGAGGATCGCGATCCGCTGGCCGTTGACGGTCACCCGATGCGGCGCGTAGGCCTGGCGGTCGTTCCACCCTGCTCCGACGACCGGCACGCCAGCCGCCCGGCCGGCGGCGAGCGTGTCGCGCAACCCTGTCCGGCCGAAGTCCATCCCGTGGTTGTTCGCCACCGTCGCGACGTCGACGCCGCCCGCCTTCAGCGCCGTGAACGCACTTGTCGGCGCCCGGAAGACGTAGGCCTTCGGCGCAGGCTCGCCGCGGTCGGTGACTGCCGTCTCGAGGTTCACCATCGCGACGTCCGCGCGTGACAGGATCGGCGCGATCGGGGCGAGCACGCTCGCGGGCGACGCGGCGAGCTTTTCCCGGATCGGGCTCTCGAAGTGGACGTCGCCGCCGAAGGCGAGCGTGACGGCCTTCCCGCTCCCGAGCCGAGAGCGGGTGCCCGTGGTCGTCGCCGCCGACCGCACGCGAGCAGTCGGCTTCGGCGGCGTGGCCTCCTGGCTCGAGCGGCTCGCCGAGGGCGACGCCTCGGCGGCCTGCGCTGCGCCGTCATCTCCGGCCGCTCGAAGACCGGCTGCGAGCGCCAGCGTTGCGCCGAGGGCGACGACACCGAGGGCCGTGAGTCGCCGCCGACGGATCTGGCGACGCCGCTGCGCCCGGCGCGCCGCTCGCTGCTCGCGTGACAGGGGTCGGCTCATCGAGATGTTGGCGCGGGAGAGGCTCGCGCGGCGGGCGTGCGACGCCGCTGCAGGAGCGCATGGTAGCCGTGGTGCCCGCCGGTGCGCCGGGCGGCGCGGTTTCGCCCCCTTTCACGCGTCGCTGAGACCATCGAGCGAGTCGACCTCGGTCGTCCAGCTGTCGTCGGGAGGAGACGGTGCACGTCATAGCCGGATTCGAGAGCCAGATCACCGCACGAGGCGGCCTGTCGGCCATCGGCCGCCTCGCCCGCACGCTCGGAGCAGACCTCGGAGGGGCGGCGCTCGCACGCCGCGACACCGAGGGCGCGATCCATGTCGACCCACTGCGCGGGTACGAGATGCCGAATCACGTGCTCCACGTCCTCGACGGGGTCGTGGACTCCACGCGCGAGGCCCCGCGGCTCGACGTCGGCATGACGGCGCTCGTCGTGTCGCTCGGCCCCACCGGGTGCGCGGACGATCTGGCCCGACTCGTCGACCCCGCCGTCCTCGAGGACGAAGGCGCGGTCTGGGTCACGACGGTCGGCTGAGCGTGTGAGGCGGGCTCCCACGCGGGCTGCCGCCGCGCCGACGGCCGCGCGCTCACGCCATGGCGCAGGCCTACGGGCGAGCGGGCGGGACAGGCCCGCGCGGACCCGTCCCGCCCGCATCCCCCGAGCGTCGACGCCCCTCGTCGGGACACCTTGAAGCACCAGGCGACTACGTCGTCGTCGCGCAGATCGCGTAGACGGTCAGCTTCCAGACCTGCGGGGTGTTGATGACCTCCTGCGCCTCCCCGACGAACGCGTCTCCCACGGGGTAGGAGCCGTTGTCCGCGACGTACTGCTTGCCGACGCCGCTGATCTGCGAGCCACCCCCGAAGATCTTCTTCCCGGCCGGGCAGGTCGCCGTGAACTTCTTCGTCGGGTTGGAGTCCTCGGGGGACTCGACCACGACGACCTGGTGCCCGCTCGTCCCAGCCGGACCGGCGGGACCGGCCGGGCCTGCCGGACCTGCGGGGATCTGCCCGTCGGCGAAGTCGTTGGCGGTGAGGGACTTGTCGAGCACCTTCGAGCTGGTGATCGCATTGCCGGCGACCTTCGCACCCGTGACGGCGTTGTTCTTGATCTTCGGCGCCGTGACGGCGTTGGCCTTCAGCTGTGCCGTGCCGACGCTGTTCGGCGCGAGCGCGCTGACGGCGGCGACGCTGGTGCCGCCGAGCGCGACGAGCAGCGCGATGCTGGCGACGACCATCGCGGGCGACGGACGGTGGCGGATCAGACGATCCATGGAACCTCCCAAACGGCGTGGACGTGATCGCTATTCAGTGTCGCCGTGCGACGTGAAAGGGGTGTGAACGCGCCTCACACGCCTCGGGAGGCAGGTGGCTACGATCGGCGAGTGGCCGCGAAGCGACTCCGAGGCGGTCCGTGGCGGTGGGCCAAGCGGATCCTGCTGGGGGTGCTGGCGGTCGTGGGTGCCGTCCTCGTGGCCGCCGTCGTGCTTGCGCTGATCCCCGTCGGGACGGAGGGGCTCGCGGCGCGGCCGGATCCGGCGTCGGGCTACGAGGCGGCGACCGACCGCTACGAGGCGATCTCGGCTGGAGAGGCAGACGTCCGCCCGGAATGCCGCTCCCGCCTCTACACCGACGGCGCGCCCACCGCCCGGGTGGTCGTGCTCTTCCACGGGCTCACGAACTGCCCGCGCCAGATGGTGGAGCTCGCGGAGCGGCTGCACGCCGACGGCGCGACGGTGCTCGTGCTCCGGGCCCCCGAACACGGCCTCGAGGGAGACGTCGGTCGGATGGGCGGGACCGATGCCGAGGACTTCCGCGACTACGCGGACGACGCGGTCGACATCGCGGCGGGGCTCGGGGACGAGGTCACGGTGATGGGCCTGTCGCTCGGCGGGATGCTCGCCGCCTGGGCAGCGGAGGAGCGCCCGGAGGTCGACCGGGCCGTCGTGATCGCGCCGGCGCTGGCAGTGGGCGGCGTGCCGGAGCTCGTCGCGGACGGCTTCACCAACCTCTTCTCCCGACTGCCGAACCTGAAGCTCCCGAGCGGCGGGACCGAGCTTCCGCACGCCTACCCGCCTGCGATCGCGACGCATCCCACGGCGCAGATGTTCCGGCTCGGCGAGCACGTGGTCGAGGCGGCGGACGCCGACGCCCCGACCGCCTCGGTGGCGGTGGTGCTCAACGACAACGACCGAACCGTCTCGAACGATCGCGCGGAGGAGCTCGTCGAGCGGTGGGAGGCCTCGGGGACGCCGGTCGACGTCGTGCGCCTGCCGAAGGGGCTCGGGCTTCCGCACGACATCGTCGACGTCGCCCAGCCGAAGGGCAGGACGGACGTCGTCTACCCGGTGCTCGTCGCCCTTGCCGAAGGCAGGAAGCCTCCCGTCATCCCGGCATCCTGACGAGCGCACGTCGCTGCAGGCGTGCGGGCACAGGACGCTCGCACCACGCCCTACGCCGAAGACGCGCGGGGCGTCCCGAGGAGGGACGACGCCATCGCTCGCAGCGATGGGTCGGCAGTCCGGCGAGATCCCCACCTCGGCGGCCCTGCATGCCCCTACCGGTCGGAAGCCGGGACTGGAGTGGGCCGAAGGGCTCGCTCCTGCGGCGAGTGGTAGCGACTCGGCTGCGAGGACGGGGAGGCGACCGAGGGCGGGCTTCACGAGCAATTCACGTCTGCCCTGTACGGTCGCCACGGTCGCCGTGTCCGCGGCGGTCACCTCCCACCAACACAAGAGGCAGAGATGGACTCGAGAAACCGCTTCACCGACGAGCAGTGGAACGCTCTCGCCGCTGGTCCTGCTGCCGCGGCGACGGCGATGATGGCGACGAGTCGCCCGGGCGTGGTGGGCGTCGCCCGAGAGATGTACGCGGGTCTGAAGGCGATCAAGGATGAGGCCCCGACCGGCGAAGCGGAGGAGCTCGTGGCAGCTCTCGCCGCCTACGCCGAGGATCACAAAGATCTCGCCGAGGGCGTCTCTGGTGACAGCGACGACAGAGAGGCGATGCGGTCGGCGGCGCTCCAGGCGGTGGACCAGGCCGGGCTCGCAGCAGCAGAGCTGACTCCGGGAGAGCTCGACGGCTACGTCGCCTGGCTGGTGGGAATCGCCCGCTCGATGGCCGAGGCGGCGTCCGACAAGGGCGAGGAAGCGGCGGTGAGCGATGCCGAGGAGCTCACGATCGCCGAGATCGAGCGGCGACTGCGCCGCGGCTGAGACGCTCGTTCGCGGCCCGGCCGAGACGGTCGGTGCTCAGGAGGGCTTCGTCGCAGGGGCGTTCCGCACCCAGAGCCACTGCACCGGCGCCCCGTACCCCGTCGGCCCGCTTGGCGAGAGGCCGTCCTTCGTCGGAGTGCGGAGATGCCACCATGCGAATCCCAGCCCGAGTGCGAGCATGCCGATCGCTGCGAGCCACCCGAATTCCCCGAGCAGGTACCGGCTGCCGGTGAACCCCTGCTCGTCGTCGTGCCCCAGCCAGGAGTAGCTCGTCGCGACGAGAGCGTTCCAGGAGCCGTGCGCGATGACGCTCGGCCAGATCGACCGCGACCGCTCGGTCAGCACGCCGACGAACAGGATGAACCCGAGGATCGCGACGGTGAACGCGGGCAGCCCGCCGATGAAGCCGTAGAGGCCGAGGAACGTCAGCGGCGCGTGGTAGAGCCACCAGACGACGAACACGAGGGCTGAGCTCACCATGAAGGTGCTCCGACGTCGTAGCAGTGGCCAGAGGAAGCCGCGCCAGCCGATCTCCTCCCCCACGGCGCTCAGGCCTCCCCCGAGGCTTGCCGGGACGATCAGCGCCAACGACGTGGCGAGCTTCCCGGCGTGCAGCTCGATCTCCCCGGTCGCCAGGCCGAGGAGCGTGACGGGCAGCACGACGAGCGGAGGGAGCAATCCGGCGAGGATCCACCACGTCGGTCGCCCGAAGCGGATCACACCGGGGCCGAACACGGCCGCGAGCAGCGCTCCTACCGTCGGTGCGAACATCAACCCGACCGCGATCTTCGCGAGCTCATCCTCGCCGCCGCCCCAGTCCGGCCGGGCGATCACCAAGACGAGCGCGTAGAACGAGACAAGACCGCCGAAGAACAGCACCAGCCGACGGACGTCCCGTGCAGGGTCGATGCGCCGGTGCACCGTGCTGCTCACGGAAGGCGGGATGGCCGTCGTCCCCATGGCTATCGCACGTTACAGCCTGGCCGTGAATCCCACGTGAGACCAAGGTCTCTGGCCTCACGCGTGGTTCACGGGCGCGAGGGCGTCGCCGGCCTCGAGGTGCGATCATGCGCGTCGCCAGCAGCCATCCCCGGGAGAGGAGTAGGGCATGATCGTCACGACCGGGCCGGGCGTCGTCGGGCGGGAGATCCGCGAGTACCTCGGCGTCGTCTCGGCACAGGCCATCATGGGCATCAACACCGGCAAGGATCTCACCGCCGGCTTCCGGAACATCGTCGGCGGGCGCTCCAAGGCCTACGAGGGCGAGATCGCGCAGGCGGTGACCGACGTGCTCGAGGAGCTGAAGTCCAGCGCGGAGGGGCTCGGCGCCGACGCCGTCGTCGCGGTCGACATCGACGCGCCGGTGGGTATGCATCGTTCCGGTCAGCCACGCGGGCGCGTCCCTCGCCCTCGTCGACCGTGACAGCCTGCGGGAGGTGGGCGGGGCGACGGCGCTCGCGCTGGCCGTCGCCGTCGTGCCAATCGGGCTGTCGGAGGAGCTGATGTACCGCGGGCTCGTGCTGCGGGCGCTCCGCGACCGCTTTCCCGAGGTAGCTGCAGCTACGGTCACGGCGATGCTGTCGGTGTCCTGCACCTGCCGCGTGGCCCCGTGAACGCGCTCGCGTCAGCGATGGCGGGATACTTCTTCTACGCGTGCAGGCGCGTCTCGGGCGGCATCGTCGTCACGATCCTCGTGCACGCCGTGTGGGACTTCAGCCTGCTCAGCACGTGGACCGCGACCCGCGACGCCGCCCCAGCAGGACCGCTGCTGCTGTTCCTCCTTTCCGTGGTGCTGCTCGCGGTGCTCGTGATCCGATGGAGGGCGGCCGAGCCCAAAGCCGGAAGTGGGTGGGCGGCCTCGGTTCCAAGCGCGGTCGAAGCTCGGCCCGATCCGGCAGCCGGGCGTGAGGGGCCGTAACGTGAGCGAGGACGTCGTCGACCGGCAGCACTCGAGGAGCGAGGAGGATCGGTGTTCTTCAAGCTGAGCAGCCTCGAGCTGGCGCTGTTGCTGTTCGCGATCATGCTCGCAGCGACACTGGTCGGCTGGGGTGCCGGGCGCGTGCTCAGCCGCCACGTCGATGCACTGCGCGAGCCCCTGGGCATCGTGCAGGGCGCCCTCCTCGGCCTGGTGGCGCTCGTGCTCGCGCTCGGTCTCACGATGGCAGTCGGCCGGTACGAAACGCGCCGCACCGCGGTCGTCGAGGAGGCCAACGCGATCGGGACGACATATCTGCGGGCGCAGACCCTGCGGGAGCCGCAGCGGTCGCGGTCGCTCGAGCTGCTCCGCGCCTACACGGACGAGGCGATCGAGTACTCGGAGACGGTGCCCGAGTCCTCGGCGCAGCGTGCGGCGATCGTCCGTGCCGAGCGCCTCCAGCGAGGCCTCTGGCGCCTTGCCGGTGAGGCGATGGCCGCGCGTCCGGTGGACAGCGCACCGCGCCTCTACGTCGAGACGCTGAACGAGACGATCGACATGGAGACGGTGCGGATCTCAGCGTTGCGCAACCGCGTGCCCGACGAGGTCATGGCGGTGTCGGTACTCGGCGCAGCGATCGCGCTCGGGATCGTGTCCCTGACCCTCGGCCTGCTCGGACGCGGCATGATCACAGCGCTCGCAGCGTCGGGCTTCGTGGCGGTGCTCCTGTTCGTCACCTTCGACCTCGACCGCCCGACACGCGGCATCATCAAGGTGCCCGACACCCCGCTCGTCACCCTCCGCGCCTCGATGGAGCTGCCGCCGGCCGCGAGCGCGCCGAGTCGGCCGTAGCACGCCAGGCCCCCAATGTTGGCGCTCGCCCCGGAAGCTGCCCGCCGTTCACGACCGATTCACAGACGCCGCCGAAACTCCACGCCGACGTGAGTCCCGGAAGGCGCGATCCCGAGGCGCTGGCACGCCGAGCGCCGGCCCTGCCGGGGTTGCGTCGTCGACGGATCGCCGCTGTCCGTGCTGCGGCCGGTTCGCGATCACCCACGGCTTGCCCGACGGGTGTGGCTCGCGTCCTCGCGGGGTCGATCCGTGCCTGACTGCGACTTGTAGACCGGGAGCCGGCGCGTGCTGCACCTCAGGGTGATCGTGGCAGCCGAGCGCTCCTCGGCAGTGGTCGAGCTGCTCGAGCGAGCGAGCGGGGCGACCAACGTCGTCCACCTCGCCGGCGTCGCCGTCCAGCCGCACGGAGACCTCGTCACCGCCGACGTCGCGAACGACGCCGCGAGCCTGATCCTGACCGACTTGTCCGAGCTCGACCTCTCCCGAGACGCGGCGGTGACGCTGATCCCGGTCGAGGTCGCCGAGTCCGAGGGAGCCCGACGCGCCAACGAGGCCGCGGCAGACCCGACCGGCGGCTCGATCGTCTGGGAGGCCCTGGCCCAACGCGCGCGTGAGTCGTCGGCCCTCGACGGCCCGTACCTCACCTTCATGGCCCTCTCGGCCGTGATCGCGACGGTCGGCCTGCTGACCGGGTCCGTCGTGCTGCTGATCGGAGCGATGATCGTGGGGCCCGACTTCGGGCCGCTCGTCGGGCTGTGCTTCGCCCTCGCCGATCGGCGCGCGCGGGACGCCCTGAGCGCGCTCGGGGCGCTGGGCGTCGGGCTCGCCACCGTCGCGCTCACGGCCTGGGTGGCGACGGAGATCGCCGTCCAGACCGGGCTGGCCGCGGAGACGTTCGACGAACCGGTTCTGACGACGTTCGTCTCGCATCCGAACCGCTGGTCGGTCGTGATCGCTCTCGCTGCCGGCGCGGCGGGGATGCTGACGGTGGCGACGCAGACGTCCGGCGCGCTCGTGGGCGTGCTCGTCTCCGTGACCACCATCCCGGCGGCCGCGCACGCGGGACTGTCGGTCGCCTATCGGGACTGGAGCGCGCTGGGCGGCTCGCTCCTGCAGCTGGTCGTCAACGTGGCCTGCATCGCCGCGGCCGGAGTCGTCACTCTCGTCGTCCAGCGCGCCCTGTGGAGTCGGCGTCTTCGCGCCCACCGCTCGAAGACGTCCCGCGACGCGCCCCGCAGCCGTCCGTGACCGCCGCAGGCAGCCGCAGCGCCGCCGCTCAGGCGTCGCGCCCGGGCCGGCCGGTCTCGCCGCCGATCACGTCCCAGGCCTTCTCCTTGCGCGGCCGCCAGCGGGTCTCGTAGCGCGCGTAGCGCTCCTCGGCGCGCTCGTGCTTCTTCGAGCCGGGCCGGTACCGGCGGCGCGCCCAGATCGACCCCGGCTCCGCGAGCCGGATCGCGCCCACGAGGGCGAGGATCGGCACGAACACGCCGAACGTCGCCAGGAAGAGCTTCCCCTTCAGCGCCGTGATCACCACGAGCGCGAGATTCGTCGCGACGAGGATGGTGAGCGCGATGCGCGAGTCCTGTGCTCCGCCGGTGCCGAGCGGAGCAGTGTGCAGCAGGAACACCGCTCCGAGCGCGACGGCGATCACGACCGCGTCGACGGACTTGCGCCCCTCGCGCTCCCAGTAGACGTCCTGGAGGTGGAAGACGAGCGCGAACTCGTCGAGCACGAGCGCCGAACCCGAGCCGAACGCCGCGGCGAGCAGCAGCTGGAAGAAGCCCTCGTCGGGGAGGAACGCGAGCTGGAGCGCCCCTGCGCCGAGCGCGAGCACCAGCCCGACGACGAGATGGTGCATGTGCACGGCGCCCACGTGGGTGCTTCCCCAGCCCCGCACGCGGGCGATGCGCGTGTAGGCGCGCGTCAGCGCGAAGGTGACCAGGAAGGAGACCAGCATCACGAGGGCCGGCTCGCGGCCGGCCTCGTAGACCCCCGTCTCGTACCCCGGGATGAAGCGGAAGAGGTTCACGATGACCCCGCGGAGTTGACCTCGGCCGCGACCCCGACGACGTCACCGATCCCGGCGAAGTCGACCGCGATCAGGTTCGGGAACGCATTCCTGATGGCGCGGCATCGCTCGACGCGGTCACGCAGGAAGTCCCGCGCGTTCGCCCTCTGCGCCTCGGACGGACGCGGTGGGTAGACCGCGACCCAGTGGTTCACGAGGAACAGGGGGTTCGCCTCCCGTCCGCGGTTCGGCCGGCAGCTGGAGTCGCTGCGCAGCGCGTCGAGCGTAGGGTTGTCGTAGGGCGTCTCCTTCAGGAGCCGCTCGTAACCGGACTGGTACCAGTCGTCGGCAGACCCGTCCTTCTCCGCCATCACGAGCACGCGGCGGTTCGCTTCGACCATGGCGCGCAGCGTCGGGGCGGGCTCGGCGGGATTCCACGACCAGACGCGGTCGTAGAGCCCGCTGGAGCGGAAGACCTTCTCCGTCCCCTCCGGGGAGACGAGGTCCTGGATCACGATCACGAGCACCTCGTTCGGGTTCCGGTCGAGCCAGGCGCGGATCTTCTCGAGCTCCTCCTCCATCGGCAGCGCGCCGAGCTCGCAGACGATGTGGCAGAGGAACGGCTGAGGCGGCCCGGTGGGCCTGGCCAGGCGCCGTGAGAGGAAGTCCTGCAGCGCGTCGGTGCCCGCCTCGCCGACCTCACGGCGAGCAACCTCGCGCACCTCGCCGTCGAGCACCGTCAGCGCGCTCGAGCGCCTGTCGGTCGGACGGGCCATCAGGCTGTCGATCAGCAGCCCGCGGATCCCGGCGTCGAGCTGCTTCACGAGCGAGCGACGGTGGTTCGGGTCGACGAAGCCGTCCTCGGCCGACGACATCGCGTTGTGAGCGGTCGCGAAGGCGACGCGATCGAGCGGTCTATCGCAGAGCTCCACGGACCCGTTGCAGGCCTGCGTCGCGGCGGCGTTGTCGGACGGGGTGCGCACCAGGCCGAAGGTGACGAGCCCGACGATCACGGCCAGACCGAGCGAACCGACCGCCACGGCGACGAGCCGGCCGCGCCGGCCGGCGACGGCGGGCGCCGAGGCGTCCTCGCGCGCGGTGCCTCCGAGCAGCACGATCACCTCGGTGAGCCCCTCCACCACCACGAAGAAGCCGATCACGAGCAGCACCGCCTTGAAGGTGGGGAGTGGCTCGCTGAGGAGCAGCGAGCCGATCGCCAGCAGCGCGAGAGCGCGACCCACTCGGCGCCCGACGGTCTCAGGCGGAGTGCGAACGAAGCGCCACGCACGCGCGAGCGCGCGATCCGCGGTGTCGGTCGCGAACCGGCCCGAACCCGCGGCGGCGATCACGGCGCCGCTGATTCCGAGCACGAGCGCCAGGGGGATGAGGCCGGCCAGGAAAACTCCGAGCGCCTCCTCTGCGGCATCGGCTGCCGCGAAGCGCTGGCGACCGACGACGACGCGGGCGACGGCGTCCAGCACCAGCAGCCCGATCGCCGCTCCGACGATGGCGAAGCCGACCCAGGCGACCGCTCGACCGTGACGGGGCGCGACAGCAACCGCGCCGGCGAGCAGGAGCAGCGCGACGAACGGCAGCGCGACGGCAGCCGCCGCGAGAGTCTCGCTCACCGAGGTCAGACGTGCGAGCCAGCCGGTGTGCTTCAGCTCGACCACCTTCGCCTCGACGGCTGCGTCGAGCTGCTGGCGAAGCTCGGGCAGCTGCGCTCCGGCGACCGAGCCGAGCAGCTGGACGCCGTCGGCGATGTCGAGCACGAGGTTCTCGCCGTCCTGCGTGAACGCCTGGTCGTGCATGAACAGCGCGGCACGGTGCACGATGGCGTCGAGCGAGCCGCTCGCGATGATCGACTGCCCCGTGTCCTCGATCAACCGCTGGCCGGCGACCGCATCCGGCTTGGCGTCGACGATCGCGACCGCGAGGCGGTCGGCGAGCTCCTGGCTGACGGCGGGCTGCTTGACCGCGGCGGTCACCCTGTTCGCGAACCCGTCGCGATCGACGAGGACGTGGGTGGCGTAGCCGGCGGTCGCGGCGGCGAGCGTCGCCACGCCGCCCAGCACGACTAGCACCACGGCGAGCGCGTTGCGCAGCCTCGGACTCATGCCAGCGCCTCGCGGTCAGCGGCGGCGCCGCAACCATCGGGGGAGGAGACGGTCATGACGCGTGCCAAGGGTACGCCACTCCGCGCGCCGGGGAGGACCGCTCTCCGCCCGGGCGCCGATGCGATCGTCGGATCACGCGACGAGGTGGAGGATGCGCTCGGCGACGCTCGACCAGCTCCAGCGCTCGACCGCGGCCCGCCGGGCGGCGGCGCGCACCGCCTCGCGGTCGGCTCCGCGAAGGCCGAGCGTCGCCTCGAGGCGCTCGCGGAGAGCGGCCGCGTCCCCGTTGGGGAAGCTCGCGAGCGCGCCGAGCCCCGCTGGGTAGTCCTCCTCGAGCCCCTGGGCGATATCCGCGAGCCCGGAGTGGCGGGCGACGATCGGCGGGCAGCCTGCGGCGGCGGCCTCGGCCGCGACCATCCCGAACGCCTCGGGGAAGATCGAGGGCACCACCGCCGCGTCCGCGAGGGCGAGCAGGTGGACGAGGTGGCGGTGCTCGAGCGGCCCCGTGAAGAGGACGTCGAGCCCCTCGGCCCGCCGCTCGAGCTCGTCGCGCCAGTCGCCGAAGCCGACGACCACGGTGCGGGCGTCGAGGCCGGGCAGGGCCTCGAAGAGGACGTGGACGCCCTTGTTCTCGATCAGCTTCCCGAAGTAGACGACCGTCGGACGATCGCCGGCGAGGAAGGTCGCGAGGCGGTCGGCGTTGCCCTGGTCGGGCAGGCGCTCGTTCGCGTTGCCCGGGTTGGGCGGGTCGAGACGTGCCTGCTGCACGAGCTCGGCGAGGGCGCTCCCCCGCGCCGCCGGTCGCCACAGCTCGACGTCTACGCCAGGCGGGATCTCGTGCACGCGGTCGACGACGCCGCACACGTCACGCACGACCTCGCGGATGTGGCCAGACCCGACGACGGTCGCGGCCGCGCCTGCCAGTGCCTCGGCGCCCCAGGTGGAGAGATCGGCGTTTCCGCGCATCGAGTACTCGAGCTCCGAGCCGTGCGCCTTGACGACGTACGGGCTCCCGCTTGCGGCGCCGACGGGGCCACCGAGCAGCACGTGGTTGACGAACACCATGTCGGCGCTGCCCGCTGCGCGGAGCGAGGCAGCGTTGGCCTCGACCCAGGCGTCGAGCTCCGCCCGCGTGCAGTCCTGCACGCGCTGAACGCGATAGCCCTCGTAGTGGTCGATCACGAACACGGGCAGCAGACCGCCGACGTCTGGTCGCACCGTCGCGGCGCCTCCCAGGTCCCAGCGCTCGGGCGTCGGATCCTGGGAGAACACGGTGACCTCGTGCCCCTCGCGGCTCCACTCGCGCGAGAGCTGACGCGCGTAGATGTTCGAGCCGGTGCCCGCGAGCAGGTAGCCGTGCCAGGCGAAGATCCGCATCACGCGGCCTCGCGTGTGGCCGCGGCACCGAACGGCTCGACCACGAAGCCGGAGTCGTCGATCATCTCGGGGATCGTCACGAAGCGCATCCCCTCCGCCTTCCAGCGGGTGAGGATGCGATCGGTCGCCTCGACCGACGCGCTGCGGTCGAAGCCCATGCGCACGTCGCTGCCGTCGTGGAGGAGGATCACGTCGCCGCCGCGGATCTGCCGGTCGGCCTTGCGCAGGATCTTGTCGGCGGTGACGCCCTTGTTCCAGTCCCAGAGCGTCACCGACCACAGGACCGGCAGGTAGCCCTCCTCGCGCAGCACCCGCAACGTCCCCGGCCGGCGACGGCCGTACGGCGGTCGCATCAGCCGCCGACCGCCCACACGGGTCATCTCGACGCCCGCGGACTCGATCGCCTCGGTGGTGAGGCGGAGCTCTCGACGGATTGCCTCGTCGGAGTGCAGCGGCATCGTCACGTGGGTGTAGGTGTGGTTGCCGACGGCGTGCCCCCGCGCGGCGACCTCGCGCAGGAGATCGGGCTGCTCGCGTGCGTAGCGCCCGACGGAGAAGAAGGTCGCCCTCACCTCGTGCCGGTCGAGCAGGTCGAGCAGCGCGGGCGTCCAGGCGGTGTTCGGCCCGTCGTCGTAGGTGAGCGCGAGCAGGTCGCCCCGCCCCGGCGTGCCGACGAACGTTCGGCCGAACCCCTGTGCCTTCGGCGCGATCGCGTTGTAGCCGGCCCAGCCGGCGGCGCCGGCGGCAGTCCCGGCGAGCAGTGGCCATGCCTTCATCGATCGCTCCTCTCTTCGGACTCGTTCCCGAGCGGGCTCAGGTCGGGCTCCCCCCCGCTCCAGACGGCCTCGGGAACGGGCGGCGGGTACATCCTTGTCACGTCACGGTCGTCGGCGCCGTCGCGGCGCATGTGTCGGTACCAGCGGTGGTACAGGGGCGCGACTGCGACGGTCGCCGCGACGAGCACGGCGAGGCCGGCGAGCATCCACAGGTGCGTCACGAGCGGGCGGCTGTCGCCCGCCGACCACGTCGCCAGCGCCGCGAGCGCGATCGAGAGCGCGACCCCGGAGAAGTAGTCGAGCGGGAACCGCCAGAGCCACGGCACCTCGAACCACCACACTGCACCGCGCCGGAAGCGGCGAACCGTGTATGCGGGGTTGAGGACGAACCAGAGGTAGTCCCACACGACCGCGATCACGAAGAAGACGGCGAGGGTCGTGAGCTCCGCCGCGAGCGTCCAGTCGACGCCGAAGACGTACGGGAAGTGCAGGACGATCACGGGGATCGAGAACGCGAACACGTGGTACCCCGTCAGCGGCCGATGCCCCATCAGCGCGCCGTAGACGCGTCCCGGCACCCCCCGCTTCAGGAACCAGGTCGGCAGGCGCTCGGCCCAGCCGTAGCCGCCCTCGATCTCGATCTCGATCCCGGCTAGGCAGAACGCCCAGGCGAAGAGCAGCAGCGTGCGCCCCAGCTCGAGGTCGTCGATCACCGCCGCCTCCCGCCTCGCAGCTCGCCGACGGTGCGCTCGACCGTCTCGAGCGTCTCGCGGTTGCCGTCCTGAGCGTAGGCGGACAGCGCCTCGACGTGCTCGTCCTCCCGCGCGAAGAACCGCTCGAGCGCCTGCGCGTCCACCTGCTCCGCCGCGAGCCCGTACCCGAGCCGCTCCAGGTAGCGCGCGTTCATCACCTGCTCGAACTGCCCGGCGAGCGGCACGGCGAGCATCGGCTTGCGCAGGTAGACCGCCTCGCACATCAGCGAGAAGCCGGCCGACGCGACCACGCCACGGCACGTGCGCAGGTCCTCGACGAAGCCGTCGTTCGAGAACGGTCGGTACGTGAGCGACCCTTCTCGGACGTCCTCTCTCAGCCCGTCCCGGGCGCCGTAGACCAACGTCGGCACGCCGGTCGCCGCGAGCGCGTCGACCGACGCCTGGGCCATGCGCCCGTACGCGAGCAGGTGCTCCCCGGCCTCGGGTCGCGCAGCGACGATCTCGTCACGCAGGATCGGTGGCACGAGCGCCGTGCGCTTCGCGCGCACCTCGGGGTGGAAGAAGGTCAGGATCAGATATCGCTGCGCGCGCGGCAGCTTCGACGTCACGAAGGCCCTCGCCTGGAGGTAGCTCGTGCGCACCCCGGCGGTGATCGCGTCGTCGTGGGCGCAGCGCGCGACCATCTGGATGTTGCCCAGGCTGATCGCCGGGATCCGGCGCAGGCGGGCGACGAGGTACGCGAAGCCGTCGAAATCGGTGATCACCATCTCCGGGTCGAACGCCTCGGCGATCGCCGACCCTTGCTTCCAGTTCTCGGGAACCCCCGACCGCGCGCCGCGGACGTTCTTCAAGATCGTCTGCCACGTGTCGACCTGGCCGTCCTGCAGCGCGAACGAGAAGCCCCAGATCTCCTCCACGTCCGGCAGACGCTCCGCGAGATACGGAAACGCCCGACCGGACGCCACCATCTTCACGTGGTGGCCCTGGGCGATCAGGTGCTCGGCGACCACGCCGGAGCGCGTCGCGTGCCCGAGCCCTTCTCCGACTGCCCCGTAGAGGATCCGCACGCTAGTCGACCCTTCGCGCGGCCACGGCTGGGGCGGCCACCGGGGTCGGGTTGCGACGGAGATCCCGCCACTCGCGCAGGCGGGAACCGCCTTCGCGAAGTCGCTGACATCGCTGACGACCTGCGGGACGAACGTCGCAGCCACTGCGACGACCCCCGCCACCGTCGCCAGGACGACGAGCCCGACGGCAAGTCCACGCCTCCTCACTCCGTGGGCCATCAGCCAGTCCACGGCCGGAGTTCAGCGCGATCGCGAGGAAGAGCGCGACCAGGAGCCACACGAGCACTCCCCGTGTGAGCCAGAGGATCCACAGGCCGACCACCACGGCCAGCACGATCCCGACGACCATCACGACCGTGCGCGGTCGGATCCCGACGAGGCGCTCCTCCGATCCTTGCGGCAACGCGTCAGCCCCCAACGCGCTTCACGGCCACCTTCCGGCCGTAGAGCTGCCCGCGGACGGGGCCCGTCATCCACGCGACCGCCGGGGCGTCGAGCATCGCGACCGTGAAGTGGTCGACCGCGACGCGAGCGAGGAACGCCTGCTGGGCGGAGGCCGTGAGGCGCCTCGCCGGGCTGCACGAGGCCCGGCCGGTGGGCGCGTCGTCGGCGCGCAGGCGTGCCAGCGTCTGGTTGTAGTAGTTGTGGTTCGCGCCAGCGAGCGTCAGCTGGTAGACCGGCGCTTCCCGAGCGGTGTCCCGCGCCGCGGCAGTGACGTACCTCGCGCCGGTGAGCCCCGTGTCGCCGTCGCAGAGGCCGAGCAGCACCGTCGCCGGGACGTCGGCGATCCTCTGCTTCGGATCGTGGATCGGCGCCAGCAGGAACACGGATCGCACTGTGCGCTTGCCGCGACCCCAGGCGAGCACGTTCATGCCACCGCGTGAGTGGCCGAGAAGCGCCAGGCGCGTCAGGTCGGGCTTTCCGTCCAACGGAATGCCGAGCCGCGTCGGCGCTCCAGTACCGGCACGAGCGATCTCCGCAAGCGTCGCGTCGACGACCTGGCCGAAGCGCAGGCTCTCCCCGTTGGCGACCTCGCCCCAGCCGCCCGTGTGCGCCGCGTTCAGGTCGGGCGCGAAGGCGACGAACCCGCTGCGCGCGAGCGCCCGGACGAGGTAGCGGAGCCCGAGGTCGTTGCGCTGCTCGCGGCCGAAGCAGGGCCACGTCCCGAACTCGCCCGGGCAGTTGTCGGGGTGCGACCCGTGCGCGACGAGCACCACCGGGTGCGGCCCGGCCTCCGCCGGAGCGGCGATCGTGCCCCACAACCGAATCGGCATCCGCGCGAAACGCCCGGTCAGACCAGGCTGCCGGAACTGCCGGACGCCGAGGTCGTAGTCCGCGGCGACGATCGCCCCAGCACTCGTGCCCGACGCGTCAGGGCCGGCCGCCGCGACTCCCGCGCCCGACGCGGCGACGACCGCGACCGCGACGAGGCCAGCCACGCGGCGTCCGTCGAACCACGCGCGGCGTGCCGCGCGGGAGGCCCGGATCGGTGACGCGTGCACCTTCATCGATCCGAGCCTCCCCGCGACACGACGAGCTACCGACCCGCGAAGAACGCCTCGGAGCGGGGGTTGAACAGGAGCCAGAGGACGAAGGCGCCGACGGCGATCTGCCAGATGCCCTGCCACAGGTGATGGCCGTCCCAGGCGAACAGCAGGTAGATGCCACCGCCGATGTGCAGCACCTGCAGGATCGCCACGAGGGCCCGCGCCCAGTTGCCGCCCGTCCAGAGCCCCCAGCCCACGAGGAGCGCGAGGACGCCCCAGATGACCGCGGCCCAGCCGTAGGCCTGGATCTGGCCGGTCGACTGGCCGATGTGCTCGATGAGCGAGTCGTTGTTCCGCTCGACGATCAGACCGATTCCGACGAGCGTCGAGATGATGCTCTGGATGAAGGCGATCACCGCCACGATCGTCGTGCTCACCGGCCGCCCGGGTGCTGCTGTCGTGCTCATGTCACCACACCTCCTGCTCGTTGGGGGTTGCGAGATCCCGCGGCTCAGGGATCACTGCCTTCGTGGAGTCTTCCAAAGCATGCGGTCGCTCGTGATCCCCCGGAGGACTGCGGAGAGGCGGCGTCGATCTCGCTCCCTCAACGCAGTACCGGCAAGTCTTCGAGGTGGACGGTGATCCACTTGCGCTGCAACCGCTCGACGGTGCCGTCGGCGATCAGCGTGCCGAGCGCCCGATTGACAGGCCCGAGCAGCGGGCTGCCCTTCGGCAGCGCGATCCCGTAGTCCTCGCGCGTCTGGATCACGCCGACGAACGGCCCGTAGCGCAGCGGTGCGCGCGCCCTGAGCGTGCCCAGGGCGGGCGCGTCGTACACGACTGCCTGGCACCTGCCGGTCTGGAGATCGAGCATCAGCGTGGGGACGTTGCCGACGAGCAGCACGGGCTTCGTTGGAGCGATCGTCTGCTGCGCGACGACGGCGCCGGTGGACTTGCGAAGCGCGCACAGCTGGAGCCCGCGCAGACCGGCGATCGTCCTCGGCACGCGCCGGAGCGTCTGCGCCGCCAGCACGCCCTGGTCGACGCTCATGTACGGCCTCGAGAACGCCGTCGTCCCCTGCCGCTCGGGCGTGATCGTGATCTCCGCCACGGCCACGTCCCACGGCTTGGCGCCCGCGGAGTAGAGGCGCTCGAACGAGCTCTGCACGAACACGGTGCGCTGCAGTCCGAGTCGCGCCGCCAGCGCGCGGGCCAGGTCGATCTCGAGCCCCTGCGCGTAGAGCACGTCGCTGCCCCGGACGACGCCGACCTGGAAGCCCTCGCTCGGCAGATCGACGCCGACCGTGAGCTGGCCAGGCACACGGGTCGGCGGAGCGGTGGCGGCGCCCGCGACCGTGCCGGCGACAAGCGCCACGAGCGCGACGGCTACGAGCGTGGCTCTCATCGCGAGCTCGTCACCACCTTCACCGGCATGCCAACCTCCGAGAAGTCGTACATCCACTTCGAGGTCGCGTTCGTGTTGCGCACGCAACCGTGCGAGGCGGCGTATGCCGGTACCTCCGGGAACTCGTGGAAGGCGATCCCGCCGTTGAACGGCACCGCCCACAGGAGCCACTCCCGGAACGGCACCGACCACCAGCGCGCGATCTTGGCGTACACCTTGAAGTCGCCCGGCGGCGTCGGCGTCGACGACTTGCCGGTCGACACGTGGATCACTCGGACAAGGCGGTTGTCCTCGATCGCGAGCGCGACCTGTCGGTCGAGCAGCACCTCCGCACGCTTGCCGCTCCCTCCGCGCGTCACGGGCTTTGGACGCTCGGCGATCTGAAGCCGCCTGAGCGTCTGCGGCCCGAGCACGCCGTCCCGCTGGAGCCCTTCCCACTTCTGGAAGGCGAGCACGGCGCTCTGCGTGGCGGGTCCGGCCTGTCCGTCGACGTCCCGAGGCAGGAGGTACCCGAGCTCGACCAGCCGCTGCTGTGCCTGACGCACCGTCTCGAGCACAGGCAGGTCGCCAACGCTCGGTGTCCTGGGGGTGGTCACGTTCGGCGTCTCGAGGTACTCCACCGTCAGCGGCACCGCAGTCACGACCCCAGGGAAGAGCCCCAGGGGGGTGCCGCCTTTGATCCTCAGACGCACCTTCGTGGCGCCCTCCGGCCCCGTCGCGGTGTGAACCACCTGCGAGAGGCGAGCGAGGAGGCGGTCCGCAGCGCGTCCGTCCACGAACCTGACGCCGAGGTCGACCGTGGCGATCCCGTTCTCGACCTTCACGCCGCGCAGCGGCGTGCCTGCCGGCACGTACGTGCGGATGCCGCGCTTCGCCTCTGCCGGCGTCGGGCCCGCGAGGAGCTGTCGAATCGCATCCTCCGCGGTCGTTCCGGGACGGCTCACGGAGACGACCTGCTCGCCCTGGAGGAACCAGACCTTGACCGTCGTCCCGCCGGCGGCACGCGCAGGCTCGAGGGCGCCCGCGACGAGAGCGGCCGAGGCGATGGCGAGCCCGAGCACGATGGCGCGGCAACGGGCGGGCGGGCGGGAGTGGCAGCTCATGGGCAGGCGGGGGTGTCGATCGAGATGGCGGGTGAGGTGTCCGCGGTCGTGAACGAGACGAGCAGGACGCATTTGAGCCCGGTCGGCGTGAATTCCGGCGAAAACCGGTCACACGCCTCGCGGGTGGAGCAGCCCCCCTTTTCCGGGGGCTGCTGTCACGGTCGATTCACGCACCACTCCTAGGGTCTCGACGAGCCTACCTTCCACGAAAGGATGCGCATGCACCGTCGTCGACGACCTGGCCTGATGCTCGCAGCGATCGCCGCTGCCGTGACCGCACTCGCGGTGGCGCCACCTGCCGTGACCGCTGCAGGCGCCACCGTCAGGGTCAAGGGTCCGACCTACTCGAAGGCCTTCAAGGTCGTCACCTGCAAGAACACGGGCGAGACGGACATCAGCCTGACCGGCAGAGCGGCAGGCGGAGACGTGCCTCTGCGCCTGCGGATCGTCGGCAACTACCGCTCCGGCACGCTCACGATCCGCGGTGACATCAACCTCGACGGCAAGCTGACGTCGATCGTGGTCGGGGACTCCGGTGCCATCACGATCAAGGGCCGCTTCACCACCGCCGGCTCCAAGGGGCCGTTCACCGTCACCGGGCGCTGTGCATAGGAGATGATCGCGATGAAGACTCGTTCGCTCAGGTTGGGGCTCCTCGCAAGTCTTGCGATGCTCGTCAGCGCGGCGGCGCTCGCCGCGCCGTCGTCCGCGGCTCCGGACACCGTCTACTGTCTGAACGGCGTCTCGACGACGCTGCCCGCGACCGTCACCGCCTCCAGCGTCAATCACGGCAGCACGAGCGCGGCCTTCGACGAGCCAGGTGCAACCTACTGGATTGCTCAGACCGGAGGAACCTTCTACTTCGGCTGGGACACCACCGCTCCGGGGTGGCTGTACAGGCCGACCCCGACGAGCATGGAGGCCGGGTACACCACGAACACCGTCGCCCTCGGTGCATGCGTTGCCACCGCAGCTCCCGGCATCACGCACGTCGGCGTCTGCAAGCTGCTCCCTCGCGCCGACGGCACGACCGGGCTCTTCCAGCAGGTCACGGTCGCCGAGTGGAACGACCCGGACGGCAGGTACTTCGACGCGCCCGCCGCGAGCTGGGTCGAGGGGCTCGGTCTCACGTGCGACAACCCGCTCGCCCTCGGCTACAAGGCCACCGGCATCAAGGTGGCGTGGGGCGGCCGTCCCGATCCCGGCAACCAGCCGAACGGCGTCCGCGCCTCCGGCCTGAACGACATCTACTCCCTCTTCGTGCGCTGATCCCTCGACATGTCTGATACGGCAACCGAGCCCACCGGAGTCGCGCCCGTGCCCACGCCTCCCGCCGAGCCGGCGGAGCGTCGCTTCCGCGACCTCTTCGGCGCGCGCTCGGTGGTCGGTGCGCTCGTCGTGATCGGGGTGCTCTCCGTCTTCGCGTTCGCCCTCCCCGCCCTCGACGACGCCGTGCGCAAGGCGAGCGGCTTCGAGAAGGGGAACCCCTACCAGGTCTCCGACACGGTCTCGTTCACGCCGGCAGAGGGCTGGGTGATCGAGCCCGAGGGGACGACCAAGGGACTCGTGGTGACCGCGAGCAAGAACGGCTGGACGGTCAAGGTGAGCGGCGCCCTCACGCTCGCGCCCGACCAGTCGGTCGAGGATCTCGCCAAGGTGTTCCGCGACGGAGACGAACAGTCGGACGGCTTCACCCAGGTCGGGGAGCTCGAGTCGTTCACCACCACGAGCGGCGCGAACGGCGTCACGTGGTCTTCGCACGGGCCGACCCAGGCAGCCCAGGAGTGGGACGTCGCCCAGGGCAGCACCGTCGCGCAGATGCGAGCCGACGGCAGCGCCGCCAACCTCGCGAGCGTGCAGGGCGAGCTCGACGCGATGGCGAGGTCGATCGTGATCACCGAAGCGGCCGCGGGGGCGGGCTCGTGAGCGCCGAAACACCTCCGTCCTCCGCGTTCTCGGGGCAGCCCACCGGACGACCGTCGTTCATCGACCTGCAGTCGTTCGTCTTCTGGGTCTTCGTCGTCGTCGTCGGCTACGGGTTCATCCACACCTACTCCGCGATCACGAGCGCGCCCATCATGAGCGTGCAGCCCGGGATCGGCTGGCTCGCGCTCGTCCTCTGGGCGCTCTACGGCGCGGCGTTCCTCGCGATCGTCTACGTGCACCAGCTGTTCGTGCGCCGCTCGCCGCTGATCACCCTCGCCGCGTTCCTGTGGGGTGGCTTTGCCGCTCTCTGGTTTGCGGCGCAGGCGAACTCGGCGCTGCAGGACATCTTCAACCACTGGTTCGCGCTCGACTTCAACGACAACTGGGGCACAGCGATCGCCGCGGCGACGAACGAGGAGTCGCTCAAGCTGCTCGGTCTCGTCGCGCTCGTCCTGCTCCCGCTCGTCGGCGTGCGCAGCATGCTCGACGGCTGGTTCTACGGCGCGATGATCGGGCTCGGGTTCCAGCTCGTCGAGGACTACACCTACACGGTCACCCAGTCGTCGAGCAACCTCGACGCCGTCCTGTTCCTCTTCACCCGCGGGTTCCTCGGCGGGCTGTGGAGCCACGCCATCTACACGGGCATCGCCGGCGCCGGCGTGGGGTATCTCGTCTCGCGGCGCGATCGTCCCTGGGGGACGCGGATCGGGGTCGCCGTCGGCCTCTTCGCGGTCGCCTGGTTCTTCCACTTCGTCTGGGACATCCCGCTCCTGAACGACTGGATCGGCGACAGCCTCCTGTCGAAGGTGGCCGTCTTCCTGATCAAGGGCGTGCCGGCGCTTGTCACCCTGCTGGTCATCGTCCGCATCGGCCGAAACCACGAGCGCGCCGTCTGGTCGACGTTCGTCGACGGCACGATTGACCGGTCGATCGTGAGCGACGCGGAGGCGACCGCCCTGCTCGACCGCAAGGGACGCCGCGCGGCCCGCAAGGCGGTCGCCCAGGCCAAGGGTCGCAAGGCGGGGCGCCTGCAGAAGCACCTCCAGTACGCCCAGCTGCGCTACGTGCAGTCGGTCGCCGAGGAGGGGGTCGGCAGCAAGAGCGCCGCCGAGGAGCAGGCGAAGGTGCAGGAGCTGCGCAGGCTCATCGCGGCCGCGTGAGCGCGCCTCCACGACGAAGAGGAAGGGATGTGAGGTTGTGGGAACAGTGACCGGAACGCTCGACCAGCCGCTCGACAAGGCGATGGAGGCTACCCGCCGTGTCGCGGCCACCCAGGGCTACGCACTGGCTGAAGGGGGCGGTGGCCCGAACACGCTCGTCTTCAAGAAGGGCGCCAAGCTGTGGTCGTGGGGATCCCAGCTCACGATCGGGTTCGAGGCCGTCTCGGACTCGGAGACGCGGCTCTCGATCAAGACCGGCGAGACCTTCGCGGTCACGGACTGGGGACGCGGCAAGCGAGCCTCGCACAGGCTCCTCGACGCGCTCGGCGCACGATGCTAGACAGCCGCGAGCACGTCAGCCCCGAGCCCCCGCCGCCCCGTTGCATGCCGGACGGACCCCCGCAACGCTCATCTCGTCGAAGGAAGGGACTCTCAGGATGACCACGCAGAGCCAAGGGCAGAACCGGCACCGTGCCGAGTCGCGAGGGTTCCTCGAAGGGTCGCGGTCGCGATTCGCCGGGGTGGCCGTGCTGATGGTCGTCACCGCGCTGGCCGTCGTCGCCACCTCGCTCGCTGCCTCCGCGCCGCCGAAGATCACGCGGCCGACCAAGCCGATGAGCGCAGAGGACGCGGCCTTCGTCGAGGAACGCGCGGAGCTCGCGATGATCCTGGGCGGCGTCGACATGCCCGGCCTGCTGCTCGGCGTGTGGGATCCGCAGAAGGGCGTCTACAAGGGCGCATTCGGGGTAGCGGACACCGTGAGCGGCCGAGCGCCGGTCGTGGCCGACGCCTTCAGGGCAGGCAGCGTGACGAAGACGTTCACCGCAACCTTGATCCTGCAGTTGGTCGCGGAAGGGAAGCTCAGGCTCGACGCGACAGTGAGCGCGTACGCGCCGAAGCTCGCAAAGCGGCATCCCGAGGTCGGAAAGCGTTCGCTTCGCCAGCTCCTGTCGATGCGCAGCGGGCTACCGGAGTACACGGATGCACTCGTCGGCATCGCCCCGGCCCGGGGGTGGACACCCGACAAGGTCTGGAGCCCGAACCAGCTGATCGACTTCGCGTTCAAGTCGGGCCCGGTGACGGCTGCGGGCGCGCCCAGCGCCACGTATATCAACACGAACTACATCATCCTCGGCGAGGTCGCCACCGCCGTCACCGGCAAGACTATGTCCGCGCTCGTGCGCGAGCGGATCTCCATCCGGAACGAGGTCACGCTGGCGCGGCTC
>CAZUVW010000012.1:8649-27859 GCA_964623875.1 uncultured Gaiellales bacterium | reverse complement strand
CGGCTTCATGTCCATCAACACGATCACGCCGATCCTCGTCTCGATGATCGGCCTGGGCGTCGGCATCGACTATTCGCTGTTCATCGTCACGCGTTTCCGGCAGCTTCTGCACGAAGGGCTCTCGCCGAGAGACGCCGCGGCGGAGGCCGGTGCCTCCGCCGGGCGGGCGGTGATCTTCGCCGGCGTGACGGTGGCCATCTCCGTGAGCGGGCTCGCCTTCTTCGGCCTCGACTTCGTGACGAAGCTCGGCATCGGCAGCGCGCTCGGCGTGCTCACGACCGTGCTGATCGCCAACTCGCTGCTCCTCTCCGTGCTCCGGCTCCTGGGGCACAAGATCGACCGCTTGAAGGTGCCGTTCCTGCCGCCGATCGACGACTCGGAGGCGGCGCGCGAGCGGACGCCCATCGCCCGCTGGGGGCGCTTCGTGACCGCCCATGCCAAGCCGGTCTTCTGGATCTTGCTGACCGCCGGCGTCGTCCTCGCGGGGAGCTCCGCCCTCGTCCGCCTCGGCGCCGCCGACCAGGGGACGCAGCCGATCGAGCAGACCAGCCGCAGGGCCTACGACCTCCTCGCCGAGGGCTTCGGGCCCGGCTTCAACGGCCCGATCCCGATCGTCGTGGACGTGAACGGCGACCCGGGTGCTCCGCAGCGGCTCTACGAGGGCGTCCAGGGGCTCGCCGGTGTCGCGTCGGTGGGCGAGCCGCAGCTGAACGACGAGAAGACCGTGGCGATCGTCTTCGTCACACCGGACTCAGCGCCCCAGGACGAGGCGACCGCGAAGCTGGTCGAGCGACTGCGGAGCGACGTCGTCCCGACCGCTGTCGCCGAAGGCGATGCGGTCGCCTACGTCGCAGGCCTGACGGCTGCCTTCAAGGACATCGGCGACCGCATCTTCGAGCGGTTGCCGCTGTTCCTCCTCTACATCGTCGGCGTCACGTTCCTCGTGCTCGCGATGGCGTTCCGCTCGATCGTGATCTCCCTGACGGCGGCCGTGACGACGATCCTCTCCGCGTTCGTCGGCTTCGGCGTGCTCACGCTCGTGGTGCAGGAGGGGTACCTCCTCGGGTTGACCGGGCTCGACCGCACTGGTCCGATCGAGACCTTCGTGCCACCGATCGCCTTCGCGATCCTGTTCGGGCTGTCGATGGACTACATGGTCTTCCTGATGAGCCGTGTCCGAGAGGAGCACGTCCACGGGCTCCACACCCGCGACGCCGTCGAGCACGGGATCGCCGCGATCGGCCGGGTGATCGTCGCCGCCGCGCTGATCATGGGGACGGTCTTCGCAGCGTTCATCCTCAGCGCCGACCGCGTGCCGAAGGAGTTCGGTCTGCTGCTCGCGGTCGCGATCCTGACCGACGCGCTCGTCGTGCGGATGACGCTCGTCCCCGCGTTCCTGACGCTGATGGGCGAGAGGTCGTGGTACATCCCCGGCTGGCTCGACCGGCTGCTGCCGAACCTCACGATCGAGCCGCCGCACGACGGCGAGACGCGCGAGCCGGCCGTGGCCGCGCCGGAGCCAGTCGCCCTGGAGCGCGACGCGTAGGGGCCGGGCGAGCCCGGCCCGGGCCGTGACGACGGCGGGCGGGCAGCCCCTCGGTTCGTTTTGGGGGGCCTTCGAGCCCCGCCTACTCGACGGTGACGGTCTTCGCGAGGTTGCGCGGCTGGTCGACGTTGAGGCCGCGCAGCCGGGCGATGCGGTAGGCGAGCAGCTGGAGCGGAACGACCGCGAGCACCGCCGAGAGGTAGGCCGGCGCCTTCGGCACGTAGATCACGTCGTCGGCGTGGTGCTGGATGTCCTCGTTGCCGTCGGAGGCGATCGCGATCACGTGCGCACCGCGCGCCCGCACCTCCTGGATGTTCGAGACGAGCTTGTCGTAGACGCGCTCCATGCGCGTCGCGACCACCACGACCGGCGTGTTCTCGTCGAGCAGGGCGATCGGCCCGTGCTTCATCTCGCCCGCCGAGTACGCCTCGGTCGGGATGTAGGAGATCTCCTTCAGCTTGAGCGCGCCCTCGAGCGCCACGGGGAGCCCGATGTTGCGGCCCAGGTAGAGGAAGAACGGCCGGTCGTGGAACTTCCGGGCGATCTCGTCGATCGGGTGGTCGCCGTCGAGGAACGTCTGGATCTTGCGGGGCAGGTCGTAGACCGCGTTCACGATGTACTCCAGCTCCCCCTTGGGCAGGGTCTCGCGCACCTGCGCGAGCTTGAGCGCGACGAGGAAGAGCAGGCTGAGCTGCGCCGTGAACGTCTTCGAGGCGGCCACGCTGACCTCGAGCCCGGCGCGCGTGTAGAGCACCGAGTCGACCTCGCGGGTGATCTGCGAGCCCATCATGTTGGTGATCGCGACCGTGTGCGCGCCCATCTCGCGCGCCAGCTGCATCGCGGAGATCGTGTCCCGTGTCTCGCCCGACTGCGAGATGCCGATCACGAGCGTGTCGTGGTCGAGCACGGGGTTGCGGTAGATCCACTCCGAGGCGATGTCGTGCTCGACCGGCACCCGACCCCACTCCTCGATCGCGTAGCGCGCAGCGACCGCAGCGTGGTACGAGGTCCCGGCAGAGAGGATGACGATGCGGCTGAGGTGCTTCAGCTCCTCGTCGTCCATCCCGAGACCCTCGAGCTGCAGGCGGCCGTGGCGCAGGCGGTCGCCGATCGTCTCGGCGACGGCCTCCGGCTGCTCGTGGATCTCCTTCAGCATGAACGTCTCGAAGCCGGCCTTCTCCGCGCCCTCGTCGTCCCAGTCGAGCACGACCGTGTCGTGGGCGACGTCGGTGCCGTCGGCCGCGCACACGAAGCGGGCGCCGCCGGGGGTGATCTCGATCACCTCGCCGTCGTCGGGGAACTGGACGACCCGGGTCTCGCGGAGGAACGCCGCGGCGTTCGACGCGACGAACATCTCGTCCTCCCGGACGCCGACCACCATCGGCACCTGCAGGCGCGCGCCGACGAGCTGGCCGGGGTGGTCGCGGTGGATCGCGACGAAGGCGAAGTGGCCCTCCAGCTCGAGGTAGGCACGACGCACGGCCTCGACGAGGTCGCCGTCGTAGGCCTCCTCGATGAGATGGGTCACGGTCTCGGCGTCGGTCTCGGAGGCGAACACGTGTCCCGCCGCCGCCAGCCGCTCGCGCAGCTCGCGGTAGTTCTCGACGATCCCGTTGAGCACCACCGCCAGCTTCGAGGAGTCCTCGCTCGCGAGCGGGTGGGCGTTGAGCTCGGTGACGCCGCCGTGGGTGGCCCAGCGCGTGTGCCCGAGCCCCGTGGTCGCAGACGAGTGGCCCAGCCCGTCGGCCGCGCGCTCGAGGTTCTCGAGCGGGCCGACCGCGCGGGTGTACGTGAGGCCGTCACCTTCGAGAAGCGCGATCCCGGCGGAGTCGTAGCCCCGGTACTCGAGCCGCTTGAGCCCGTGGAGCAGGAGCTGCTTGCACTCCCGCGGCCCGACGTATCCGATGATCCCGCACATCGCGTGTCTCCTTGGTCGATCGGCGCTCGGGGCGCGAAAGGCCCTCTCCTGCAGGGAAATCGTCTAGCTAGACGTCATTCAACTCGCGCCGGACGAGATGCGCCACCCTAGCACAGAGGTCGGCGGCCTCCTCCGCGTCCTCTGCCTCCGCCAGCACGCGCACCAGCGGCTCCGTGCCCGACGGGCGCACGAGGATCCGCCCCCTGCCCGCCAGCTCGCCGTTGAGGCGCGCGACCTCGTCCGTGACCGCGTCGGGAACGACGCGCACGGCGACGCGGACGTTCTCCGTGACCTGCGGGAAGCGCGTCATCACACCGGCCGCCTCGGCCAGCGGCCGACCGTCGAGGGAGCGGCAGAGCAGCAGCGCGGCGGCGAGGCCGTCGCCGGTGACGTGCCCGTCGAGCGCGATCACGTGGCCCGACTGCTCGCCCCCGAGCACGCCGCCTTCCCGGCGCAGGGCGTCGAGCACGTAGCGATCGCCGACGTCCGTGGTGATCACCCGGATCCCGTGCTCCGCCATCAGTCGGTGGAAGCCGAGGTTCGACATCGACGTCACCGCGACGAGATCGACGCCGAGCGCGAGCGCGCAGATCGCGACGATCTGGTCGCCGTCGACCGGCTCGCCCGTGGCGTCCACCGCGAGCATGCGGTCGCCGTCGCCGTCGAACGCCACTCCGAGGTCGTGGCCGCCCGCCCGCACGGTGTCCGCGAGGAGCGAGAGGTCGGTGGCACCGCAGCCGGCGTTGATGTTCGTCCCGTCCGGCGCGTTCCCGACGGCGGTCACCTCGGCGCCGAGCTGCTCGAAGACGCCCGGCGCGATGCCCGAGAACGCCCCGTTCGCGCAGTCCACCGCGACCCGCAGGCCGCCCAGGTCGGAGCCGAAGTGCCCGACGACGTGGGTGAGGTACCCGTCGATCGCGTCCTCGGCGGACTCGACGCTCCCACCGCCGCTCGTGGGGACGTCGAGCAGCGCCTCGATCTCGAGCTCCTGCTCGTCGGTGAGCTTCCTCCCGTGCAGGTCGAACACCTTGAGGCCGTTGTACTCGGCGGGGTTGTGCGAGGCGGAGACGACGAGCCCGAGGTCCTGCGCGAGCAGCGCCACCGCCGGGGTCGGCAGGACGCCGCCGAGCACCGCCGTCCCCCCCGCCGCGACGATCCCGCGGGCGAGCGCCGCCTCGAGCGCCGGACCGGAGGCGCGGGTGTCGCGCCCGATCAGCGCACGACCGAGACCCGACCACAGCGTGACCGCTTTCCCGAGGCGCTCGACGAGCTCCTCGGTCAGCGTCTCCCCCACGACGCCGCGCACCCCGTCGGTGCCGAAGTACGCGCGCTGCGTCCCTGCCACGGTGCCTCTCACTGGCACGTTCCCGGAGGGAACGTGCCTAGCGCTTCGAGAACTGCGGCGCTTTCCGGGCCTTGTGGAGGCCGGCCTTCTTGCGCTCGACCTGCCTGGCGTCGCGCGTGAGGAAGCCCTGTCGCTTGAGCGGCACGCGGAGCTCGGGATCGGCCTCGACGAGCGCGCGGGCGATGCCGTGGCGAACTGCTCCGGCCTGGCCGCTGACGCCGCCGCCGTGCACGCGCACCCGCAGGTCGTAGGTGCCCCTGGCCTCGGCGACGTCGAGCGGCGCGAGCGCCAGGGCGCGGTGGGTGGCGCGCGGGAAGTAGTCCTCGAGCGTGCGCCCGTTGATCCAGGTCGTGCCGTCTCCGGGACGGAGGATCACGCGTGCGACCGAGGTCTTGCGCTTGCCGGTGCCGAGGTACTGGGCGATCTGGGTCACGTGTGCTCCTAGAGCTCGAGCTGCTTCGGCTGCTGGGCGGCGTGCGGGTGCTCCGGGCCGGCGTACACCTTGAGCTTGGTGATCTGCTGCGCAGCGAGCCGATTCTTGGGAAGCATCCCCTTGACGGACTTGCGGATGACCTCGGTCGGCCGACGCTGGAGCTGCTCGCGCAGCGTGCGCTCCTTCAGCCCGCCCGGGTAGCCCGAGTGCCAGCGCACCATCTTCTCGTCGAGCTTCTTGCCGGTCACGCGGATCTTCTCCGCGTTGACCACGATCACGAAGTCGCCCGTGTCGACGTGCGGCGTGTACTGGGGCTTGTTCTTGCCGCGGAGCGTGTCGGCGATGCGCGTCGAGAGCCGCCCGAGGGTCTGCCCCTCGGCGTCGACGACGTACCAGTCGCGCTGGATCTCGCCCGGCTTTGCGGTGTAGGTGGTCATCGCGTCAGGAAAGGAGCGGTCGGGAGACCGCCGGCGGCGGATGATAGCAGCGTCCCGGGCGCCGGGGAGCGCCGCGGGCGCCGGGGAGCGCCGCGGGCGCCGGGCAGTGCGTCCGACGCCCGTGCCGCGCACCACGCTCAGCCGGCGGGAGCCTCGTCGCCCTCGCCGACGAGCACGGCGTGGGCAAGCCCTGCGATGAGCGCCCCTGCGACCGGGGCGAGGATGAAGAGCCAGAGCTGCTCGATCGCGTCGGAGCCGACGAAGAGCGCCGGGCCGATCGAGCGGGCCGGGTTCACCGACGTCCCCGTGACGGGGATCGACACGAGGTGGATCAGCGTCAGCGCGAGGCCGATCGCGAGCGGCGCGAACCCCTTCGGTGCGCGGCGGTCGGTCACCCCGAGGATGACGAACAGGAACACGGCGGTCAGGACGATCTCGATCACGAGACCCGAGAGCAGCGAGTACCCCGCCGGCGAGCGGTCGCCGTAGCCGTTCGTGGCGAAGCCGGACTCGGACGCCGAGAAGCCGTCGCGACCCGTCGCGACGAGGTACAGCACGGCAGCTGCCGCGATCGCGGCGACGACCTGGGTGACGATGTACCCGACCGAGTCCTTCCAGGGGAACCGCCGCCCCGCGGCGAGGCCGACGGTCACTGCCGGGTTGAAGTGGCCACCGGAGACGTGACCCACCGCGTAGGCCATGACCACCACGGTCAGCCCGAAGGCGAGCGAGATGCCGACGAGGCCGATGCCGAGCTGGACGTCGTCGCTGGTCAGGAAGGTGGCGGCCAGGACGGCCGATCCGCACCCGCCGAAGACGAGCACGAAGGTGCCGAGGAACTCGGCGGCGAGCCGCTGGGCGCTGGTGGGGATCACCTGGGTCATCGAATGCTCCTACTCGGGTCGCTGACGGTCGATCGACGGGCTGTGGCCCGAGTACGACGCGGATGCCCGACCCCCTCCCCGACGCGAGCCCGGAGGGGGCGGACACGGCGAGACCCCCGGCGCGACGCCGGCATGGACGTCGCGGGCGATCTCGGCGAGCCCGCGGCGGAAGGCAGCAGCGCCCCCGTGCGAGGGATGCCGCACGTACGGGGCGGCGAGCGCTCCGGCGGCCACCCTTCCGACCGCGACCAGCAGACGCCCGTCGGCGAGCGCCTCGGCGAAGTGCCGACCGGAGGCAACCTCGGCCGACGTCGGTGGTCGGTTCGAGCTCGCCGTGCCGGGATGGGTGGGGACGACGTTCCAGAGCAGCACGTCCTGCGCGAGCCCGAGCTCGCGGAGCATGCGCTGGACGACCGTGGCCGTCGCCTCGGCAGGCCCTGCCCCGGTCAGCTGGCGCTCCGAGGTGAACGGGATGCCCGAGACGCGCGCCCCGCGATAGCCGGGCGCCTCGCCGACGAGCACGAGCCGTGCGTCGGCGCGCGACGCGAGGTAGTGGGACAGCCGCGCCCGCAGGAGTGCCGCGCGGTCGCCCTCTGCGTACTGGTTGAACGTCGATCCGATGCGGGCTCGTGCGAGCTCGGCGACGAGCGGGTGGTCCATCCGTCGCGATCATCGGGCACCCGCGTCCGGGTGTCCATCCGGCGGGTGCTGGGATACGCTCGAACGCGTGCCGACGTGCCAGGCCTGCGGGCGGGAGAGCCCCGACGGGTTCCGCTTCTGCGGAGCGTGCGGGGCCGAGCTCGCTCCCGCCGCCACCCCGCGCGAGGTGCGGAAGACGGTGACGGTCGTCTTCTGCGACGTCACGGGGTCGACGGCGCTCGGCGAGCGGCTCGACCCCGAGGCGATGCGCCGCACGATGGGCCGGTACTTCGAGGAGATCCGCCTGATCGTCGAGCGGCACGGCGGCACGGTGGAGAAGTTCATCGGGGACGCGGTGATGGCCGTGTTCGGGATCCCTCTGGCCCACGAGGACGACGCGCTGCGGGCCGTGCGGGCGGTGGCGGAGATCCGCGAGCGGCTGGCGGCGCTCGGCGAGGAGCTCTCGGTGGCGCTGTCGTTCCGAACCGGCGTGAACACCGGCGAGGTCGTGGCCGGCGAGGGCGAGACGCTGGTCACGGGCGACGCCGTCAACGTGGCGGCGCGGCTCGAGCAGGCGGCACCGACGGGTGAGATCCTGATCGGCTCCGAGACGCTGGCGCTCGTGCGCGACGCCGTCACGGTGGAGCCGGTCGAGCCGCTCGAGCTGAAGGGCAAGCGCGACCCGGTGCCGGCGTTCCGGCTCGTGACGGTGGACGCGGCCGCGGAGGCGTTCGCGCGGCATCTCGACGCTCCGCTCGTCGGGCGCGTCCGCGAGCACCAACGGCTGCGAGCCGCGTTCGAGGACGTCGTCACGGATCGTGTCTGCCACCTGTTCACGCTGCTCGGTCCGGCGGGGGTCGGGAAGTCGAGGCTGGCCGAGGCGCTGCTCGCCGTCGCAGGCGAGAGCGCCGACGTGCTCCGCAGCCGATGCCTCCACTACGGCGAGGACATCACCTACTGGCCGCTCGTCGAGATCCTGCTCGCGATGGGCGCCGAGCCGGGCGAGGTGATCGGCAGCTCTCCGGCCGACACCCAGCTCGCCTTCCGTCGCCTGCTCGAGCGCCGGGCCGCCGACCGGCCGCAGGTCGTCGTCCTCGACGACATCCAGTGGGCGGAGCCGGTCTTCCTCGACCTGATCGAGCACGTCGCCGACTGGTCGCGCGACGCGCCGATTCTGCTGCTCTGCGTCGCGCGCCCCGAGCTGCTCGAGGAGCGGCCGAGCTGGGGGGGCGGCAAGCTGAACGCGACCACCGTCCTGCTGGAGCCGCTCCCCCCAGAGGACTGCGAGGAGCTGCTCGACGAGCTCGCCGCCGACCTCGACCTGCCGGCGGAGGCGCGGGGGCGCATCCTCGCCGCGGCGGACGGCAACCCGCTGTTCCTGGAGGAGATGGTCTCGATGATCGTCGAGAGCGGCGCGCTGGAGGAGATCGTCGTCCCGGCCACGATCCACGCCCTCCTGCAGGCGCGCCTGGACGGACTCGGCTCGGAGGAGCGCGACGTCATCGGCCGCGGGGCCGTGGAGGGCCAGGTGTTCCATCGCGCTGTCGTGGAGGAGCTCGCCGACACGGGGCGGGACGACGTCCCCGCACACCTGCTCTCGCTCGTGCGCAAGGACGTCATCAGGCCAGAGCGGCCGACCTTCGCGGACGACGACGCCTTCCGGTTCCGGCACCTCCTGATCCGGGACGCGGCGTACGACGCGCTGCCGAAGGAGACGCGGGCACAGCTCCACGAGCGGTTCGCGACCTGGCTCGACCAGCACGCGTCGCTTGTCGAGCAGGACGAGATCGTCGGCTACCACCTGGAGCAGGCGCACCGCAACCGCGCCGAGCTCGACAGCGGCGACCCTCGGCTGGACGGTCTCGCCCGCCGGGCCGCCGCGCGGCTCGCGACCGCGGCAGAGGGCGCGAAGGCACGCGGCGACTTCGCCGCCGTCGCGGGACTGCTCGAGCGGGCGACGGCGCTGCTGCCGGTCGGCGACGAGCGCCGCCTCGAGCTGTTGATCGAGCTCGCCGACCCCTGGAAGACGGGTGTGCGAACCGACCGGGCCGGAGCGATCGCGGCCGCGCTCGTGGCATCCGGCGAGGCTCGCCTCCAGGCCTAGGACTGATGGTCGAGGTGCTGAAAGACGCCTATGCAGGCACGTACGTGGTCGAGCGCGTCGCTCCGCGCGTGCGTGAGGCGGAGGCGACGTTCCGCCAGCTCGGCGACGAGCTGGGCCTGACGTGGATCGAGCGCGACGCGTGGTACCGGAGCTGGATCGCCTGTCGTACGGGGGAGGCGGGAGAGGCAGCGGCTCGCGGCGAGGTGCATGCGCGTGCTGCCGGCGATCTGATCATCGCCAAGGACCTCAGGCGGCGCGCGCTCACCATGATCGGATACGGCCTGGCACCGGTGGACGAGGCGCTGCGGGCGTGCCAGACGATGCTCGCGGAGGCCGAGGGGGCGGTCGACCGCGGCATCGCTCGGCGGCGACTGGCCAGGCCCCTCGCGATGCTCGGCGAGCTCGACCTCGCGCGCGAGCACGTGTACGAGGGCAACGCGGCGATTCGCGAGGCCGGCCTGCTCATCGACGCCGCGGCCGGCGCCCAGCTGATCGCGTTCGTCGAGGTCCGGGCCGGAGACCTCGAGCGGGCGGAGCGCGTCCTTCGCGACGGCGTCGCCGAGCTCCGACAGCTCGAGGCGTGGGTCTTCCACACGACGACCGCGCTCATGCACGCCGAGGTGCTCGCGAGGCGCGGCGAGCTCGACGAGGCACGCCAGCTCTGCGCCGATGCGCGCGCCCTACTGGCGGCTGACGACCTCGTGGACGTGATGTTCGTCGACTCGCTCGATGGGTTCCTGGCAGCGTCGGCGGGCGACCATGGCGAGGGCGAGCGCCTCGCCCGTCGGGCGGCCGAGGTCGCCGGCCCGACCGACATGTACGAGCACAAGGCGCGTACGCACGAGTGGCTCGCCCGAACCCTCGCGCTCGTCGGCAAGCCGCTCGAGGCGCGCGAGGCCGCGGCGACGACGCTTGCGCTCTACGAGGCGAAGGGCGATCGTCCCGCCGTCCGGTGGGCGCGCGAGCTGCTCGACGCGCTCGGCGGCTGAGCGACGCCCGCGGCCGCGCTAGACTGTGCCGAACGTCACGGGGAGCTCGGGCAGCCGGGCTGAGAGGGCGGTCGACGCGCCGCCGACCCGCGAACCTGACCTGGGTAATGCCAGCGGAGGGATGCGTGCAGGAGCGAGACCCGATCGTCGTCGTCGCAGCCGGAGCCGGGCCGACCCGTCTTGCCGGACTGCCGGCCGGCGCAGCCGTGATCGCGGCGGACGGGGGGCTCGAGCGGTGCCGCGAGCTCGGGCTCCACGCCTCGGTCGTCGTGGGCGACTTCGACTCCGTCGCCACCGAGACGCTCGCCGCCGCCGAGCGCGACGGCGCCGAGCTGCTGCGGCATCCCAGCCGCAAGGACGCCACCGACCTGGAGCTCGCCCTCGACGAGGCGCTCCACCGGGGAGCCGACCGCATTCTGGTCGTGGCGAGCGCCGAAGGACGGCTCGACCACCTCCTCGCCTCGCTCCTGCTCCTCGCCTCGGAGCGCTACGCGGGCGTCGAGGTGGATGCGCTCGTCGGCGAGGCTCTCGTCCACGTCGTGCGCGGAGAGCGGGGGCTGCAGGGTGACCCCGGCGAGCTCGTGACGCTGCTCGCGCTCGGCGGCCCTGCGGAGGGCGTCACGACCGCGGGGCTCGAGTACCCGCTGCGCGGCGAGACGCTCGAGCCGGGCTCGAGCCGCGGCGTCTCCAACACCCTCGTCGACGGCCATGCGACGATCTCGGTCGACCGTGGCGCGCTGCTCGCGATCCTCCCCGGAGGCGAGCCGTGACCGGGCAGCGATCCCAAGTGACAATTTGTCACTTGCCCACTCGGCGGTTGCGGCGGACGGTGGGCCGGACGGTGGGGCTGACGGTGGCAGTGTCGGTGATGGCGGGGGTGATAGCGGGGGTCGCGGCCGGGTGCGGCGGATCCGACGAGGCGACGCCGACCGAGGTGGTGCTCGTGACGCACGACTCCTTCGCCGTGTCGAAGGAGGTGCGCGAGGCGTTCGAGGCCGAGAGCGGGCTGACGCTGCGGATCCTGCAGAGCGGTGACGCGGGGGAAGTGCTCAACCGCGCGCTGCTCACGGCGGGAGACCCGCAGGGGGACGTCGTCTTCGGGCTCGACGACAGCCTCCTCTCGCGGGCGCTCGACGGCGATCTGCTCGAGGCGTACGAGTCGCCCGAGCTCGCGGCCGTCGAGCCCGACTTCGCGCCGCCCGACGAGCGGGTGACGCCGATCGACCACGGCGAGGTCTGCCTGAACGTCGACCGGGGCTGGTTCCGCGAGCGGGGGATCGCGCCGCCGCAGCGCCTCGGCGACCTCACCCGCGCACGCTACCGCGACCTGCTCGTCGTGCAGAACCCGGCCACCTCGAGCCCCGGCCTCGCCTTCCTGCTCGCGACGGTGGCGACCTTCGGCGAGGAGACGGACGGCGTGCCGGGCTGGCAGGGCTTCTGGCGTGGGCTCGTCGCGAACGGCGTGCGGGTCGTGGACGGCTGGGAGGAGGCCTACACGCAGCAGTTCTCCGGCGCAGCGGGCAGCCCCGGCACGCGGCCGATCGTCGTCTCGTATGCCACGAGCCCCGCGGCCGAGGTGATCTTCGCCGCGACGCCGCTCGACGAGTCGCCGACGGCAGCGATCGAGGACGGGTGCTTCCGCCAGGTCGAGTACGCGGGAGTGCTGCGCGGGACGGCGAACGAGGAGGGCGCGCGGGCGCTGATCGACTTCATGCTCTCGGAGCGCTTCCAGGCCGACGTGCCCGGCTCGATGTTCGTGTACCCGGTCAGGGACGACGTCCCGCTCCCGGCCGCGTTCACCGAGCACGCGATCCAACCGGCGGCGCCGCTCACGCTCCCGCCGGAGGAGATCGACGCCGGCCGCGACCGCTGGATCGACGAGTGGACGCAGATCGTGCTTCGCTGAGGGCGCGGCTCGGGCGCGCGGCGACGGCAGCCGTCCCACTCGGCTTCCTCGCCGTCTTCTTCCTCTGGCCGCTCGCCGCGATCCTCGAGCGGAGCCTCGTCGTGGACGGTCGCCTCGACCTCCCCCTCGACGTCCTCGGCGAGCGGCGCACGGTCGAGGTGCTGTGGTTCACCGCGTGGCAGGCGGTCGTCTCGACGGCGCTGACCGTGGCCGCCGCGCTGCCGCTCACCTGGGCGCTGGCCCGCTTCTCCTTCCGGGGGCGTCGGCTGGTGGAGGCGCTCGTGCTCGTGCCGTTCGTGCTCCCCACGATCGTCGTCGCCACGGCGATGCTCGCGGTGCTCCCCGCGCAGCTCGAGCAGACGGTCTGGGCGATCCTGATCGCGCACGTCTTCTTCAACGTCGCGGTCGTGGTGCTCGTCGTGGGCACGTTCTGGCGCGCGCTGGACGACCGCCTCTGGGACGCCGCGGCGGCGCTCGGAGCGGGACTGGGACGGAGACTCGTCGCAGTCACCCTGCCGGTGCTCGCGCCTGCGCTCGCGGCCGCCGGCGCGATCGTGTTCCTCTTCTGCTTCACGTCCTTCGGCGTCGTGATCGTGCTCGGCGGGCCGCGGTTCGCGACGCTCGAGGTCGAGATCTACAACCAGGCGGCCCGCTTCTTCGACCTCCGCACCGCTGCGGTGCTGGCGCTCGTCCAGCTCGTCGCGATCGCAGCTGCGCTCGTGGCGACCGGTCAGCTGGAGCGACGGCTCGGCATGGGGCTGCGCGAGCGCGGCGAGGCAGCACCGCGACCACAGGGACGCCAGCGCGCGCTCGTGACTGGCGCCGTCGGCGGGACGCTCGCCCTCCTCGCGATCCCGCTGGTCGCGCTCGTCGACCGATCGCTGACCGTCGACGGCGGACGCGGTCTCGACAGCTTCCGCGCGCTGGCGGAGGAGACGCCTGCGCTGCTCGTCGCACCCTGGCACGCGATCGCGAACTCGGTGCTCTTCGCCGCCGTCGCGACGACGATCGCCCTCGCGGTCGGCCTCCCCGCCGCCGTCCTCGTGGCGAGAGGGCAGCAGCTGGTCGGCGCGCTCGCGATGCTGCCCCTCGGCGCGTCGGCTGCGATGCTCGGCTTCGGGTTCCTGCTCGCCTTCGACTCTCCACCGCTCGCGCTGCGGTCGTCCCCGTGGATCGTCCCCGTCGCGCAGGCGCTCGTCGCGATCCCGTTCGTGGTGCGCACGGTCGCGCCGCGACTGCGGGCGATCGACGTCGACCTGCGCGAGGCCGCCGCCGTGCTCGGCGCCGCGCCGGCCCGCGTGCGCCGAGAGATCGTGCTGCCGCTCGCCGCGCGGGCGACCGCGGCGGCGGCGGCGCTCGCCTTCGCCGTCTCGCTGGGCGAGTTCGGGGCCGCGCTGTTCCTCGCGCGCGCGGACTGGCCGACGCTGCCCGTGGCGATCTTCCGGTTCCTCGGCCGGCCCGGCGCGGAGAACGTCGGGCAGGCGATGGCGCTGAGCGTCGTCCTCATGGGCCTGACGATCGCGGTCGCCCTTGCGATCGGACGGGCCGTGCCGCGGGGGTGGTCGCGGTGATCCGGGTGGACAGGGTACGCGTCCGCCTCGACGACTCCGACGTGCTGCGCGGCGTCGACCTCGAGGTCGCACATGGTGAGACGCTCGCGCTGCTCGGGCCGAGCGGGTCGGGGAAGACGACCCTCCTGCGGGTGCTCGCAGGGCTGCTGCGCCCCACGAGCGGCCGCGTGCTCGTCGACGGGGCGGACGTCACCGACGTGCCCGCGCATCGACGCGGGATCGGCCTCGTCTTCCAGCACGCGGTGCTCTTCCCGCACCGGGACGTCGGCGGCAACGTCGCGTTCGGGCTGAGAGGGCGACCGGAGGAGGAGGTCGCACGGCGGGTCGCCGAGCTGCTCGAGCTCGTCGGGCTGCCGGGCTACGAGCGGCGGTCGGTCGGGACGCTCTCGGGGGGCGAGGCGCAACGGGTGGCGCTGGCCCGGGCGCTGGCGCCGGCGCCCCGGATGCTCCTCCTCGACGAGCCTCTCGGCGCGCTCGACGGGCCGCTCCGCGATCGACTCCAGGACGACCTCGCGCGGCTGTTCGCCTCGAGCGCGCTCACGGTCGTCCACGTGACCCACGACGTCGCCGAGGCGTTCGCGCTCGGCGACCGCGTCGCGCTCCTGCGCAACGGCGTCGTCGCTCAGGTCGCCACGCCGGAGGAGCTCTGGCGGAGTCCCGCGGACGCTGCCGTGGCCAGCTTCCTCGGGATGCGAAACGTCGTCCCCGACGGCGCCGTCGGACTGCTGCTCGTGCGGCCCGAGGCCGTGCGGCTCGTACCTGGTGGCTCCGACGAGGTCGTTAGACGGGAGCGACGCGGTCCCACCGTGGTGCTGACGGTACGGCGACCGGACGGGACGCTTCTCGAGGCGGCGACGACGGCGCTCTCGGCGCCCGCACCCGGCGACAGGGTCCGCGTCGAGATCGACCCGGCCGGGACGACGAGGCTGCCCGCGCGGGGGACGGGTGCGTGATCGGTCGACGGGTGGTCGTCCACGGGCGCGTCCAGGGCGTCTGGTTCCGCGAGTCGACGCGTCGCGTCGCGGAGCAGCACGAGGTGGCGGGATGGGTGCGCAACCGCCCGGACGGGACGGTCGAGGCGCTGTTCGAGGGTCACCCGGTGGACGTCGATCAGGTCGTCGCCTGGTGCAGCGAGGGACCGCCGCACGCCCGGGTCGACCGGGTCGACGTGCGCGACGAGCCGCCACAGGGGCTCGTCGGGTTCACCGTGCGGACGTGATCCGGGCTCTGGCACGATCGCGGAGCGATCGTGCCTATTCCCACTCGATCGTGGCGGGGGGCTTCGACGACAGGTCGAGGGCGACCCGGTTGACGCCGCGCACCTCGTTGATGATCCGCGAGCTGATCGTCTCGAGCACCTCGTAGGGGATCCGCGCCCAGTCGGCGGTCATCGCGTCCTCCGAGGTGACCGCGCGGATCACGATCGGGTAGGCGTAGGTGCGCTCGTCGCCCTGCACGCCCACCGAGCGCACGGCCGGCAGCACGGCGAAGCACTGCCACAGCTCCTCGTAGAGGCCGGCGCGCCGGATCTCCTCGAGCAGGACGGCGTCCGCGTGCCGCAGGATCTCGAGCCGCTCCTCGGTGACGTCCCCGATGATGCGGATCGCGAGCCCCGGGCCTGGGAACGGGTGCCGCCAGACCATCCGCTTCGGCAGGCCGAGCTCCTCGCCGACGCGGCGAACCTCGTCCTTGAAGAGGAGCCGCAGGGGCTCGACGAGCTCCATCCGCATGTCGGCCGGCAGGCCGCCGACGTTGTGGTGCGACTTGATCTTCGCCGCGACGCCCACGTCGCCGCCCGACTCGATCACGTCGGAGTAGAGCGTCCCCTGGACGAGGAAGCGGACGTCCCCGAGGCCGCTGGCCTCCTCCTCGAACACGCGGATGAACTCCTCGCCGATGATCGCGCGCTTCTCCTCGGGCTCCGTCACGCCCGCGAGGCGGGAGAGGAACCGCTCACGCGCGTCGACGTGGACGAGCGGGACGTGGAAGTGGCCGCCGAACGTCTCCACCACCTGCTCGCCCTCGTTCTCGCGCAGCAGGCCGTGATCGACGAACACGCAGGTGAGCTGGTCGCCGACCGCCTTGTGCACGAGCAGCGCCGCGACGGCGGAGTCGACCCCGCCCGACAGACCGCAGATGACCCGCTCGGAGCCGACCTGCGCGCGGATCCGCTCGACCTGCTCCTCGATCACCGTCGCCGGCGTCCACGCGGGCGGCGCGCCCGCGACGTCGTAGAGGAAGTTCTCGAGGACGGCCTGCCCGTGCGGCGTGTGGACGACCTCGGGGTGGAACTGCACCGCGTAGTGCCCCCGCTCGGCGTCCTCGAAGGCGGCGACGGGCGTCGCCGCCGACGAGGCGACGACCCGCGCTCCGGGCGGCGGAGAGGTCACCGAGTCGCGATGGCTCATCCACACGACCTGCTCGGCCGGGAGCTCGCGGAAGAGCGGCGACTCGCCGGCCACCAGCTCGGTCTTGCCGTACTCAGAGACGTCGTTCGACTCCACCGTGCCGCCGAGCTCACGGGCCATGAGCTGCATGCCGTAGCAGATGCCGAGCGTCGGGACGCCCACCTCGAGCACCGCGGGGTCCATCTGCGGCGCGCCCTCCGCGTACACCGAGGCCGGGCCGCCCGAGAGGACGATCGCGAGCGGGTTCCGCGCGCGCACCTCCTCCGCCGTGAGCCGGTGGGAGACGAGCTCCGAGTAGACGTGCGCCTCGCGCACGCGACGGGCGATCAGCTGGCTGTACTGCCCGCCGAAGTCCAGCACGAGCACCGGCCGCTCCTCGGGGTGCGGCTCGCGGCGCGCCTCTCCCGGGAAGGCGATCACCTCGGCCTGCTCGCTACCCACGGCGGTAGTTCGGCGCGTCCTTGGTGATCGTCACGTCGTGGGGGTGGCTCTCGCGCAGACCGGCGCCCGTGATCCGCACGAAGCGCGCCTGCTTCAGCGCCTCGATCGTCGGGGCGCCGACGTAGCCCATCGCCTGGCGCAGGCCGCCGACGAGCTGGTGCACGATCGGCGCGAGCGGGCCCTTGTACGCGACTCGGCCCTCGATCCCCTCGGGGACGAGCTTGTCCACGTCCTCGACGTCGCCTTGGAAATAGCGGTCCTTCGAGAACGAGCGCGCCTTCATCGCTCCGAGCGAGCCCATGCCGCGGTACTCCTTGAAGCGCTCGCCCTGCACGACGATCACGTCGCCGGGAGCCTCGTCGGTGCCGGCCAGCATCGATCCGAGCATCACGGTGTCCGCCCCCGCGCCGATCGCCTTCGCGACGTCGCCCGACGACGTGATCCCGCCGTCGGCGATCACCGGGATGTCGTGGTCGGCCGCGACCGAGGCGATGTCGAACACGGCCGTCACCTGGGGGACGCCGACCCCCGCGACCACGCGCGTGGTGCAGATCGACCCGGGGCCAATCCCTGACTTCAGGCAATCCGCTCCGGCGTCGATCAGCGCCTCGGCCGCCTCGGCGGTGGCGATGTTGCCCGCGACGACCTCGACCGCGAGCGCGCCCTTGATGCGGCGCACGACGTCGAGCACGCCCGCCGAGTGGCCGTGGGCGGTGTCGACGACGAGCACGTCGACGCCGGCGTCGACGAGCGCGGTCGCCCGCTCGAGCGCGTCGGGCCCCACGCCGACGGCCGCGGCGACCCGCAGCCTGCCGCGCTCGTCCTTCGTGGCGAGCGGGTAGGCCTCGCGCTTCTGGATGTCCTTGACGGTGATCAACCCCTTCAGCCGGCCCTCCAGGTCGACGATCGGGAGCTTCTCGATCCGGTGGCGGCCGAGGATCGCGCGCGCCTCCTCGAGGGTCGTGCCGACGGGAGCGGTCACCAGCCCCTCGGCGGTCATCACCTCGGCGACCCGCAGCGACGGGTCGACGCCGAAGCGGAGGTCGCGATTCGTGAGGATCCCGACCAGCCGGCCGCCGGGCTCGGTGATCGGCACGCCGGACACGCGGTAGCGCTCCATCAGCGAGAGCGCGTCGCCGACGAGCGCGTCGGGCGGCAGCGTGACGGGCTCGACGATCATCCCCGCCTCGGAGCGCTTCACCTTGTCGACCTCCCCGACCTGATCTGCGATCGAGAGGTTCCGGTGGACGACCCCGATCCCGCCGACGCGCGCGAGCGCGATCGCCATCCGCGCCTCGGTGACGGTGTCCATCGCGGCGGACACGATCGGCACCTCGAGCGCGATCGTCCGGGTCAGGCGAGTGGTGGTGACGACGTCGTTGGGGAGGACGGCCGACTCTGCCGGGAGCAGCAGGACGTCGTCGAAGGTGAGCCCCTCCTTCGCGAACTTGTCCTCTCCCCCGACCGTCACCTGGGCCCGAGCGTACCAACCCGTGCGGCGGGCCGGCCGGGCAGGCAGTGCGTCGGGCAGCGGGGCCTGATGGTCAGGCGACGGGCTCGAGCTCGTGCACCTCGACGAGCGAGGCGAGCCGCCGCGCCTCGGCGGGCTCGAAGCGCCCGGCGCCGACGACGAGCACGGAGGCCGCTCCCGCGGCGACCGCCTGGCGCAGCGCGTCGTCCGGCGAAGCCTCGGCGAGGTGCGAGGCGAGGAACTGCGCGAGCAGCGTGTCACCCGCCCCGACCACCGAGACCGCCTCGAGCTGTGGCGCGTCCACGCGGAAGCGCCGCACCTGCCGCTCCTCGCGGATCAGCGCGAAGCAGCCCGACTCGGTCGTGATGTGGACGTTCCGCGCGCCCTGCTCGGAGATGGTGTCGAGCGCCATCAGGAAGTCGTCGTCGTCCACGAGCTCCTGGCCGACCAGCTGCTCGGCCTCGTGCTGGTTCGGCGAGACGAGCCACGGCTCGGACTCCAGGCCGAGCCGCAGCGGCTCGCCGTCGGTGTCGAGCACGACCCTCACGCCCCGCTTCGCCACCTCGCGCGCGGCGGCCGCGTAGAAGCCCTCGTCCACCCCCCGGGGAAGCGAGCCCGCGAACACGACGGCCTCGGCTGCCTGCGCGAGGTAGCGGAGCTTCTCCATCAGCGTCTCCAGCTCCGACGGCGTGACCTTCGGCCCCCACTCGTTGATCTCGGTGTGGGTGCCGGAGGTGGGGTCGACGACGAGCGTCGACGTGCGGGACTCGTCGCGGATGCGCACGAAGTCGTTCAGGATCGCCTCGGCGGTCAGCTCTTCGACGATGCGCGTCCCCGTGCGACCGCCGGCGAGGCCCGTGGCGACGACGGGCACGTCGAGCGTCTTCAGCGCCCGCGCGACGTTGATCCCCTTCCCACCCGCGAGGGTCGTGACGTCGCTCGCTCGGTGGCGGTGGCCGAGGTGGAAGACCGGCACCGTCACCGACCGGTCGAGCGCGGCGTTGAGCGTGACCGTGAGGATCATCCGGGCAGCCACCCCGTGAGGCGCTCGACGGCGCGCGTGACCACGAACCGCGTTCGGGCCAGCGCTCCGGGTCGCTCGACCGACCGGGTGGCGA
>CAZUVW010000012.1:0-8639 GCA_964623875.1 uncultured Gaiellales bacterium | reverse complement strand
CGGCGACCGGGCCACGATCCGCTGCCCGTCGTAGACGACGACGGTGCCGAGGCGCTGCCCCTGGACGACCGGCAGCCGGGCGACGAGGGGGGCGACGACGCGCTCGACGAGGGGACGACGGGTCGCGGTCGGCCGGATCACGGCACGCGGCGCTCGCAGCGCCAGCGGCCGCAGACCCCAGCCGACGTCCACCGCTGCGTACGTCCGTCCCGTGTCCACGACGCGTGACGGACGGTACGACGCGAGCCCGTAGCGGAGCAGCGCGGCGAGGTCGGCGTCCCGGCTGGCCTCCGTCGGGGCACCGAGCACCGTCGCGCCGATCGTGACCCCCCGGCGGGAGACGACCGCCGTCTGCGACCACCCGGCGTCGTCGGTGTGGCCGGTCTTGCCGCCCCGGAAGCCCGGCACGACCCCGATCAGGTTGTCGGTGGACTCGACCACGCGACCGTCCGAGAGGGTGGCGGTCGCCGCGGACGCGTACCGACGGATGAAGGGGTCGCGGAGCGCAGCGCGGAGGAGCCTCAGGCTGTCGCGGGCCGTGGACACGTGGCCGGGCTGGTCGAGGCCGTGCGGGTTGCGGTACGTCGTCCCGGTCAGGCCCAGGCTGCGCGCGGTGGCGTTCATCCGCGCGACGAAGCGCTCGACGGAGCCGCCACCGACGTGCGCCGCGAGTGCGGTCGCCGCGTCGTTGGCGCTCGGCACCAGCGTGCCGATCAGCAGGTCACGGGCCGGGAGGCGCTGCCCGACGCGGAGCGCCATGCTCGACTCCCCGACGCGCGCCGCGTCGGCCGACACGGTGACGACCTCGTCGAGCGAGACGGAGCGGCGGGCGACGAGCGCGGTCATCAGCTTCGTGATGCTGGCCACGGCACGCGGGCTGTCCGCCGCGCGCGCCGCGAGCGTCGTCCCGTCGACGGAGCTCGTGAGGACGTACGCATCGGCCTGCACGGGAGGCGCGCCGGCGCTCGCGCTGCCGACGAGCACCGTTCCGACGAGCACCGCCCCGACGGCCGCGGCCAGCGCTCCGAGGTCGGGAAGGCCCCTACGCACCGTCGCGGAATGTAGCGGACGCCGCACGCTCGAGCGCCTCGGCCCGGCCGTCGGTCACCACCCGGCCGCGGCCCAGATCGCGGACGCCAGCCGGGCCGCCTCGGCACCGGCCGCGGAGCGCCAGTCGCCGTCTGGCAGATCGCGGTACGCGTAGATCACCGAGCGCGAGGCGTTCACGAGGCCGCTGGCAGGCCCGCTCGTGAACGCTCGCGCGACGTCGGCCGGAGTCGCCCCCTGCGCACCGACGCCGGGGAGAAGGATGATCGCGCGCGGCATCGCCCGCCGCGCCTCGCCGATCGCGAACGGCGCGGTCGCCCCGACGACCGCGCCGACGCTCGACAGACCCCGCTGCCCCACGACGTCCTCCCCCCATGCGTCCACGAGCTCCGCGACGAGCCGCCACAGCGGACGTCCGTCCGAGAGGGTCGCGTCCTGGAGGTCGGCCGCGCCCGCGTTCGAGGTGCGGACGAGCACGAAGAGCCCGGCGCCGTCGCGCCGGCAGGCGGCGAGGAAGGGGTCGAGGGAGTCGCGACCGAGGTACGGGTTGACGGTGAGCGCGTCCGCGAGCGGGGAGGTAGCGCCGAGCGGCTCGAGGAACGCCGCGGCGTACGCGCGCGCCGTCGAGCCGATGTCGCCCCGCTTGGCGTCGGCGATCACGAGCAGACCGGCGTCGCGGGCGTGGCGGCAGACGTGCTCGAGGGCCGCCCAGCCGTCTGCGCCGAGCGCCTCGAAGAACGCCACCTGTGGCTTGACCGCGACGACGTAGGGGGCGACGGCGTCGACGATCCCGACGCAGAACCGCTCGACCGCCGCGGCCGCCGCCGCGCGCCCGCGGGTCGCATCGCCGCGCAGCTCCACCGGCAGCAGCTCGACGACGGGGTCGAGGCCGACGACCAGCTGCGTCCGCTTGCGCTCCACGGCCTCCGCCACGCGATCCGCAAAGGGCGGCGTCGGGGCGGTCGGCGCGCTCGTCACGCGGCCAAGGCTATCCCGGCGCCTGCGACGATGGCGTCGACCTCGAGCCCGACCACCACGAGCTCGGGAGGAGGCCGACGCAGGAAGCCGTCCACGAGCAGCAGCTCGTCGGCGTCCTGTGGCAGCAGCGGATCGTCGCGGTGCAGCGCGTCGGCGACGAGCGCGGCCGCCTCGGGGAGGGCGCCGGCACCGCGTGGGATCGAGCGGCGGGCGGCGACCCGCCCGCCCACGACGGCGACCGCGCGGACGAAGCGAGGATCACGGTCGGGCACGAGGAGGCACACCGCGAGCGAGCGCGCCCGGGCGAGCGCGTCGAGCGACTCCAGGGCCGCCTCGAGCGCGCGCAGGCGGTCGCGCAGCCGCGCGGCGTCCTCGAAGCGCTGGGCGCGCGAGAGCGCACCGAGCCGCCCGCGCAGCACGGGAAGCACCGCCCCGACGTCATCGGAGGCATGCCCGTCGAGCGCCCTGGCGGCGGCCTGCGCCAGACGGCGCCCGCGGAGCGGCCCCAGCGGCGTCGGCTCGCTCACGGCGCTCCAGCGGTCGCCCCGCCGGCGCAGGTAGAGATGCCGGTCGGGTCGCAGGCCGCGCGCGTTGGCAGGCGGCCGCAGCTCGCGGAGCAGGCGCACCTCGTCGAGCGCCGCCTCGAGCTCGGACCCGGTCTCGTGCCACTCGACCGCCTCGAGCGCCGCGAGCGCGGCCTCGACGGCCGGCCGCTGCCGTCCGCCCGCGAAGTAGGAGCGCAGCCGTGCGCGGAGGTCGCGGGCGCGCCCGACGTAGAGCGGGAGCCCCTCCGCGCCGCGGAAGACGTACGTGCCGGGCGTCGTCGGCGCGCCCGCGACGAGCGAGCGCTTGCCGTGGAGCCGCCGGGCGCGCGGGGCGGCGAGCTCGACGACGTCCGCCACCGTCCGCGCGCCGCGCTCCTGGGCGAGCCCGAGCAGCTGGACGAGGATCTCCGCCGTCGCGCGGGCGTCGGGGAGCGCCCGGTGGCACGGCTCGGTCGGGACGCCGAGGAAGTGCGCCAGCGCGGCGAGCGACACCCGCCGCACGCGGTCGCCGAGCAGCCGACGGGCGAGCCAGACGGTGTCGACCACGGGTGCGGCGACCCGCCTGCCCGTCAGCCGCTCGACCTCGTGGTCGAGGAACGCGAGGTCGAACCGGGCGTTGTGCGCGACGAGCGCGGCGTCCCCCGTGAAGTCGAGGAACCGCCGCACCGCCAGCTCGGCGCGGGGGGCACCCCGCAGCGTCGCCGGACGGATCCCCGTCAGCGCCGAGACGGGCGCAGGGATCGGCACGCCCGGGTCGACGAGCGTCTCGAACGCGTCCGCGAGCTGGAGCGCGCGGACGCGCTGGGCCCCGATCTCGCAGATGCGCGCGGTGCGCGGCGAGAGCCCGGTCGTCTCCAGGTCGAGCACGACGAAGTGCGCATGCTCGAGCAGCGTCGTCGCGCCGGGAGGGTCGGCGAGCCCGACGAGCTCGCCGCGCCACGCGAGCCGCGCGTCGGCCTGGACGACGTCGTCGAGCAGCGAGCGGGCGAGCGCCACGGGCGCGCTCGCGAGCGCGAACAGCTCGCGTGCCGCGACGTCCGCGCCGACCGGCTCGCGTCGGGCGTGGATCAGGTCGACGAGGCGGTCGGCGGCATCGAGCGAGAGCTGCACGAGGGTATGTCTACATCGAACGTGTGTTCGATTGCAAGTGGGTGCAGCCTGGCGGGGTGCGAACCCGCTGCGCGTGGGCACGACTCCGCTGCGCGGACTCGTGCCAGGAGTGCGACGGCAGGGGGTGGCTCGAGCCGCCCGGTTCAGCAGGCCGCGCTCGCTCCTGCGTCCGCCGGTCGCATCGCAGGCATGAGGGATCCCCGCGCCGGAATCCACTCGGTGGACTCCCGTCTGCCGGAAAGAAGACGAAGGCGGCGCAGCCGCCGAGCGCCGACCAGCGCACCCCCGCCCCACGAACCTCTAGGGATGTGCCCCGCGTCCCGCGAAGCGGGACCCGGGGATCCCCCGCGGCGGGATCCCCATCCGGGGATCCCGCCTTGCGGGACAGGACTAGTTCAGCGCCTTCTTGAGCTGCGAGCCGGCGGAGAACTTCGGCACGTTCGCAGCGGCGATCTGCACGGGCTCGCCGGTCCGCGGGTTCACGCCCTGGCGGGCGGCGCGACGCGTGGCGTGGAACTTGCCGAACCCGGTGAAGGTCACCGAGTCGCCGGCCTTGAGCGTCGAGGTGATCACGTCGAGCGCTGCGTCGATCGCCGCGCCCGCGTCCTTCTTGGTGAGGCCGGCCTCGTTGGCAACGGCCTCCACGAACTCCTGCTTGGTCACCTGGTCTCCTCCTGGTCGTCGATTTCCACGGATGCCCGGCACGGCCGGGTGACGGCCGCCGGGCTGGGCTCAACCATCCGGCTCCACGGCCGGCTCGCGCGTCGCGAGCAGCTCGCTCGCCCGGTAGAGCGGGGCGAGGCGCACACCGACGCGCGCGAGCGCGTCCGCTCCCCCTTCCTCCCGATCGACGATGCAGACCGCATGGCGGACGACGAGCCCCGCCGCGCGAACGGCCTCCACCGCCTCGAGGAGCGCGCCACCCGAGGTGACGACGTCCTCGACGAGGCACACGAGCTCGCCGGCCCCGAACGGGCCTTCGATGCGGTTCGTCGTGCCGTATTCCTTGGTTTCACCGCGGACGATGATGAAGGGCAGTCCGGACGCCATGGACGCCGCTGCGGCCAGGGCGACCGCTCCCAGCGCGGGGGCAGCGAGCCGGACGGCCTCGGGCTCATGCTCGCGGACTGCCTCGTCGATCCGCTCGCCGAGCGCCCGGAGCAGGTCGGGACGCGTCTCGAAGCGGTACTTGTCGAGGTACCAGCGGGAGCGTCGCCCCGAGCGCAGCACGAAGTCGCCCTCGAGCAGGGCCGCCTCCACCAGCTGCGCTCCGAGGGCGTCCACGGTCACCGCCCGACCACCGAGCGTGCCGCCGCGACGAGCCTCTCGTGCTCGGGGGCCCCGGCCTCCACCGTCATGCTCGAGCCGTCCGCCCAGGCGACGACGACCGTCTCGCCACCGCCCCGCCGACGCAGCAGGCGCCAGGCGACGAGGGCGATCAGCACCAGCCCGAGCAGACGGATCATCAGCGGGACGCGCTCCCGGTCGCCGTCGAGGCCCCGTCGAGCCGCTGGAGCGCGCGTCGCAGGTCGTGGACGACGAGGCTCGCGGCGGGATCGGGGACGGTGGTCGCGGTCAGCGTGCGCACGCCCTCGGGCACGACCACCACCGTGCCGTCGGCGAGGGAGACCGCGACGTGCGCGACCGCCTCGCCGGGTCGGATGCCGGCCGTGGCGGCGAGCAGCTCGGCGCCCGCGGTCGAGAGAGCCCGGGCGCGGTCCGGGTCGGCGACCGTCGCCGCCTCGATCCCCGACGGGCCCGACACGACCGCCTCCACGACCTGGGTCGAGTGGCGCAGGAGCTCTGCGAGTGAGCGGTCGGCGTCCATGTCGGCGCCCGAACCTAGCAAACTGGTGGTCGTGCGCCAGATCAGCTCAGCCTTCGGTCGGTTCTTCGCGATGCGCGGAACGCACCTCGCGGCGATGGTCGCGTACTTCGCGCTGGCGTCCTTCGTGCCGCTCGTGTTCCTCGCGCTCGCGACGCTCGGCCTGTTCGGACGCGTGGACGAGTCCACGGCGCTCGTCTCGTACCTCGAGGACGTGCTGCCCGGCCGCTCCGTCGACCAGATCGTCCGGGCCGTCGCCACGGTGCAGGACAACGCCCGCACGCTGGGGATCGTCGGCGCGATCGCGCTGCTGTGGAGCTCGCTGTCGCTGTTCAGCGCGCTCGAGTCCGCCTTCAACATCGTCTACGAGCGCCCGAACCGGTCGTTCCTGCGCGGCAAGGCGCTCGCTGCCTCCTACATGACCGTCTGGCTCGTGGCGATGCTCGCGGGGCTCGGGATCGGGACGCTCGGCACGGATCTGCTCAGCCGGTACGCGCCGGACGTGATCGGCAACGACTGGATCGCGGTCGGGCTCACCACCCTCGTGTCGGCGATCGTCCTGCTCGTCTTCCTCGGCTCCGCGTACTACCGGCTCACGAACGCCGCGATTCGCCGCCGCGATGCCCTGCCCGGCGCAGCCGTCGCGGCGGTCGCGATCGTCGTCACCCTCCAGGGGCTGCCGCTCTTCCTCCGCCTCTCGTCGGGTCTCGTCGCCCTGCAGGCGCTCGGCACGACCTTCCTGTTGCTCGTGTGGCTGTACGTGATGGCCAACATGATCGTCTTCGGCTCGGTGCTCAACTGGCAGCTCAGCCACGGTCGCACCGGCGCACCGGTGCTGCCGCGCCACGACGAGACGCCGCCGGTCTCGGAGTCTGCGCCGCCGTCCTCCGTTGAGGCTGGATCGGCCCCGGCGACGCCGCCGCCGCCGTAGCGCGAGGCTCGTCCGTCAGGCGCGCGCGAGCGCGACGGCCAGCGCCGCGGCCGCGCGCGCGCGGTGGGAGCGCTCCGCCTTCCACGCCGCGCCCAGCTCGGCGACCGTCCGCTCCTCGCCACGCGGCACGAAGACCGGATCGAACCCGAAGCCCTCGCTACCGCGCGCCTCGAGCGCGATCGATCCCTCGAGCGTCCCCTCGACCGCGAGCTCCTCCCCACTCGGCCCGAGCGCCACGATCGAGCACACGTAGCGCGCGCGGCGATCCGCGTGCCCGTCGAGCGCGTCCAGCAGGCGCTCGACGGGGTGGCCACCCGCCCAGCGGGCCGACCGCACGCCCGGCGCCCCGCCGAGCGCCGCCACCTCGATCCCGGAGTCCTCGCCCACGACCCAGGCGTCGGCCGGCGAGACGGAGCGTCCTGCGCGGGCCTTGATGCGGGCGTTGTCCACGTAGGTCGCCCCCGTCTCCGGCGGCTCGTCGGTCAGCTGCAGGCCCTCGACCTGCCAGCCCGGCAGCGCGTGTCCCAGCTCCGCGACCTTGTGCGCGTTGCCGGTGACGAGGACGACCCTCACCGGCCTACGCCGGCAGGCGCGGCGCCTCGCAGGCCTCGCGCTGGGCGTCCTGGAGCTCCGCGATCCCGCTGCCTGCCAGGTCGATCAGCCGGTCGAGGAGCTCACGCGTGAAGGGATCCTGCTCGGCGGTCGCCTGCACCTCGACGAGGCGTCCGTCCCCGGTCATGACGACGTTCATGTCGGTCTCGGCCTGGGAGTCCTCGACGTAGTCGAGGTCGAGCACCGGCGTTCCGCCGACCACCCCGACCGAGACCGCGGCGACCGAGCCCGAGAGGGCCTTCGAGAGACCGACGCGGTCGAGCGCGCGGTAGGCGGCGACGTACGCGCCGGTGATCGAGGCGCAACGTGTGCCGCCGTCGGCCTGGAGGACGTCGCAGTCGAGCCAGAGCGTGCGCTCCCCGAGCGCGCGGAAGTCGCAGACCGCCCGCAGCGACCGCCCGATCAGGCGCTGGATCTCGACCGTCCTCCCGTCCGGGCGCCCGCGGGTGACGCCGCGCTGCGTGCGCTCGCCGGTCGCCGCCGGGAGCATCGCGTACTCGGCGGTCATCCACCCCTTCCCCTTGCCCTTCAGCCACCGCGGCACCGCCTCCTCGAGGGTCGCGGTGCAGAGGACGACCGTGCGACCCTGCGCGTAGAGGATCGAGCCGTGCGGCTGCTCGAGAAAGTCCACCTGCAGGTCGAGCTCGCGCAGCTGGTCGACGCGGCGGCCGTCGTGCCTGCTCATGCGGCGACCCGCTCGAGCTCGGCGAGGGTCACCCGCTCGACGTCGGTGATGGGAAGCTGGAGGAAGCGCCGGCCCATCGCGCGGAAGGCGTCGGGGTCGCCGGTGGTGAGGAAGGCGTACGAGCCCTCGCGAGCGGGGTCGTGCTCGATCCCCTTGCGGGCGAGCGTCTCCGCGACCTCGCGCGCGGTCTCCTCCGCGGAGAAGACGAGCGTGACGCCGCGGCCGAACACGCGCTGGAGGATCGGACGCAGCAACGGATAGTGCGTGCAGCCGAGGATGACGGTGTCGACGCCTGCCTCCTTGAGCGGCGCCGCGACCTCGCGCACCGCCGCGGTCGTCTCCTCGCCGAAGGGCTCTTCCCCTTCGATCAGCGGCACGAGCCGCGGGCAGGCGACCGAGAGCACCTCGACGCCCGCGTCCACGGTCGCGACGAGAGCCGGGTAGCGGCCGCTCGCGACGGTCGCCTCCGTCGCGAGCAGCCCCACGCGGCGGTTGCGCGTCGCGAGCGCAGCGGCGCGCGCCTCGGGCTGGAGCACCCCGACGACGGGCACGGACAGCGCCCGCTGGAGGTCGGGCAGCGCAGCCGCGGTGGCGGAGTTGCAGGCGACGACCACGAGCTTGACGTCGCGTCGCTCGAGGTAGCGCCCGAGCTCGAGCGCGAAGCGGCGGATCTCGTCCAGCGGCCGGGGCCCGTACGGCAGCCGCGCGTTGTCGCCGAGGTAGACGACGTCCTCGTGCGGCAGCGTCACGAGCAGCTCGTGCAGGACGGTGAGCCCACCGACCCCGGAGTCGAACACGCCGATCGGCCGCGAGTCCACGCGGGGATCATAGGGGCCACGCCACCGGGCGCCCTGGCCTCGGCTACTCTTCCGCGCCGTGGTGAAGATCAGGAGAGCGGCGCTCGCC
>CAZUVW010000011.1:23798-28705 GCA_964623875.1 uncultured Gaiellales bacterium | reverse complement strand
AGGGATCTGCCCTCACGCCTGGCGCAGCCAGGCATGAGGGATCCCCGCGCAGGAATCCACTCGGTGGATTCCTGCCTGCGGGACTACAGCAGGATCTGCAGCGCGAGCTCCGGCGGGCAGCCGCGCTCGAGCAGGGCGACCGCGAGGTGCAGGTCGACGTCGTGCGATGCCGCGAGCACGGCCGCCGACTCGGAGTCGTAGCCCGCGCGTTCGAGCGAGGCGAGGCGCCACTGCTCGACGAGCTCGATCTCCGGTTCCTGGACGGTGATGTTGGCCGTTGACATCGTCTCTGCTCTCTAACGTCGGATCTCGACAGGTTATTCGGTCGCGGAGCGGAATCGGATCTCCCCTTTCCAGGGGACGGACCCTTTGTAGGCGACGGCTGCCGCGGAGGTGTTGTCGGCAGGTCACGATCCTGTGAACGTTTCGCGGCGCGGGCCACCGAGCCCGGCACGCTGCGCACGGAGCGGGCGCCGAGTACGATCGCGCGGTGCGCCTGCGCAAGACGACGAAGGTCGACCTGATCGGCCGCGTGCCGCTGTTCGCCGAGTGCTCGAAGGGCGAGCTCGGCAAGGTTGCGGCCGTCGCAGACGAGCTCTCGCTCGGCGCCGGGACGGTGCTGATGCGCGAGGGCGAGCGGGGACGGGAGTTCGTCGTGCTCGTGGAGGGCTCCGCCCGGGTCGAGCGCGGCGGGCAGCTGATCGCGACGCTCGGCCCGGGCGACTTCGCGGGTGAGATCGCGCTCGTCGCGAACGTGCCGCGCACCGCGACGGTGGTCGCCGACTCGCCGGTGCGTCTGCTCGTGCTCTCGGACCGGTCGTTCGAGACGGTGATCCGCGAGACGCCCTCGATCGCGGTGAAGGTGCTGGCGGTGCTCGGCGAGCGCCTCCACGCGCAGGGGTGAGACCCGTCTCGGCGGTCGGGCGCGCGCCGGCCGCCGACGTGGGCACAATGGCGCGACCGTGTCGCTGCTCGCGTCGATCCCCTCGCCCGGCTCGGGCACGCTGGATCTCGGACCCTTCACGATCCACCTCTACGGGCTGACGCTGCTCGCGGCGATCGCCGTCGCCACCTACGTGACGGGGCGGCGGTGGGTCGCGCGTGGGGGGGACTGGGATCTCATCTTCCGCTGTGCCGTGTGGGGTGTCGCCGCGGGCATCGTCGGCGCGCGGCTCTACCACCTGCTGACGAGCTGGAGCGAGGTCCCGGACGAGTGGTGGGGCCCGCTCGCGATCTGGAAGGGCGGGCTCGGCGTCTGGGGCGGGATCGCGGCCGGCTGCGTCGCCGGGGGGATCGTCGCCCGGCGAGCCGGTGCCGACGTCTGGCTGCTGGCCGACTGTCTCGCCCCGGGGCTGCTGCTCGCGCAGGCGGTCGGCCGTCTGGGGAACTGGTGGAACCAGGAGCTCTTCGGGCGTCCGACCGACCTGCCGTGGGGGCTGGAGATCGACCCCGTGAACCGGCCGATCGCGTACCTCGACAGCTCGACCTTCCACCCGACCTTCCTGTACGAGGCGCTCTGGAACGTCGCAGCGGCTGCCGTGCTCGTGCTCGTGATCGAGCGCCGGTTCCGGCCGCGTCCGCCAGGCCTCTTCGCCGCGTACATCGCGCTCTACTGCGCCGGACGGCTCTGGGTCGAGCTGCTGCGGGTCGACCAGGCCCACGAGATCCTCGGCCTGCGGGTCAACGCGTGGGTCTCGCTGCTCGGTCTCGTTGCGGGCGTCGTGTGGTTCGTCCTCTCCCAGCGTCGCGGCCGGAAGCGGCCCACCCCGCGCCGTCCCGCACCGCCCACGATGGCGGTGCCGAAGAGCCGCGTCCGATCCGGCGGCTAGGGTCGGCGCCGTGGCGACCGGCGTGCGCGATCTGGAGCTGGACCTCGACGCGTTCGAGGGCCCGTTCGACCTGCTCCTCACGCTGGTGCTCAAGGATCAGCTCCAGCCCGCGGACATCGACATCGCCGCGATCGTGGTGGCGTTCGTCGAGCATCTCACGGCGCGCGACCAGGTCGACCTGGAGGCGTGCGGCGAGTTCCTCGTCCTCATCGCTGCGCTCCTCGAGATCAAGGCGCGCCAACTCTTCCCCGACGAGCAAGCGGAGCTGGCCGACCTCGAGCCGGAGGAGGCGGCGGCCGAGCTCGCCCGGCGCCTCGCCGAGTACCGGCGGATGAAGGAGGCGGCGACCTGGCTGCGCGAGCGGTTGAGCGGCGAGAGCGACCGCTTCTTCCGGCTGGGCCCGGCCCCGCTCGCTCCGAGGCCGGAGCGCGCGCTGGCGCCCCAGGAGCCGCAGGCGCTGGTCGTGGCGCTCAGAGGGTTGGCGGTCGAGCCGCCGAAGGTGTCGCTCTCGCACATGGCGCTGCGCTTCCCACCCGTCGTCCAGTTCGTCGAGCGCTTCCGCGCGGTGCTGCGTCGCCGCCGGCTCTTCGACTTCGACGCGGAGGTGACGGGTCTCACCCGGGTCGAGCAGGCCGTCGCCTTCCTCGCCCTGCTCGAGCTCCGCAAGTCCGGTGAGGTCGCCCTCACGCAGGCCCGCCCCTTCGCCCCCATCCGCGTGGCGAGACTCGACACCGAAAGGACAGCCCAGTGGACCGCCCGCTCCGCCTGATCGCCGCCAACCCCGTCGACGCGCTCGCCCGGACGGTCGAGGCGCTGCTCGTGGTCGCGTCGCAGCCGCTCACGGTCGCGGAGCTCGCCGACGCGACGCAGGACGACCCCGACCGGGTCGAGCTCGCGCTCGGCCTGCTCGGCGAGCGCTACCGCGAGGGCCGCAGCGGGATCGTGCTCGAGCACGTGGCCGGAGGATGGGCCTTCCGGGCTTCGCGTGAGGCCGCGGCCGCGTGCGGTCGGCTGTTCGAGCGCCCCGTCGAGCGAGGGCTGTCGCAGGCGGCGCTCGAGACGCTCGCGATCGTCGCGTACCTCGGTCCCGTCTCGCGGCCAGAGGTGGCCCGCATCCGCGGCGTGGCAGCCGACTCGACGGTCGCCTCGCTGGTCGAGCGCGGGCTGATCGCGGAGGCGGGGCGCGAGAGCGGGCCCGGAGGAGCCGTTCGCTACCGGGTCACGTCGCTGTTCGAGCGGGTCTTCGGGCTCGAGTCGCTCGCTGCCCTGCCGCGGGTGGACGATCTCGGCGGCGAGCCGGAGGCGATCCGGGAGCGGCTGCTCGCGGTCGCCTCGGCGCGGGCCTCGTAGCCGGAGACCGCACGGCCGCGGCTCAGATCTGCCAGGCGCCGCCGCGGAGCAGCGGCACCACGTCCCCCGCGCCGTCGATCCCGTCGACGTCGAGCTCGGGCGAGCCGACCATGAAGTCCACGTGGACTGCGCTCTTGTTGATCCGCGCGAGGTCGGCCTCGTCGCGGACGCCGAGCGCGTAGGCGCTCCCGAGCGCGATGTGGCTGGCCGCGTTCTCGTCCAGCAGCGTGTCGTAGAACACCGTCCCGAGCGGCCCGATCCGACCCTCGCCGTCGACGAGCGCCAGCTCGCCGAGGAACGCCGCCCCCTCGTCGCGCGCGGCGATCCCGCGCAGCGTGTCGGCCCCGGTGCTGGCGTCGATCCGCGTCGCCCGACCGGCCTCGAACGTGACGCGGATGCCGTCGAGGAGCGCGCCGTACACCTCGAGCGGCCGGGTCGCGGTCACGTGCCCGTCCACCCGGAGCGGGTCGGGAGTGGTGAAGACCTCCTCGCTCGGGACGTTCGGGAAGTGGCGCAGCCCGTCGATCGTGCGGAAGTCGGCCGCGTGCCAGACGGAGGACGGGAGCAGGCCGACGGTGAGATCGGTTCCGGGCCCGCGCAGGCGGATCGCGTCGTATCGGCCTGCCGTCAGCCGCGCGGCGACGCCGGCCAGCGTCTCGGCGCGTCGGCGCCAGGCGGCCTCCGCGTCGTCCTCGTCCAGGCGGCAGACGTGGGCGATCTCCTGCCACAGGCGGTCGTACGCCTCGTCCTCGGGCAGCTCCGGGTGGACGAGACGCGCCCAGCCGCGCGTCGGCGCGGGCGCGACGCACCAGTTGGTCGTCGCGCGGTTGACGACGTCGCCGACGTTCGGGAGGTACGGCAGGAGGTCGCGGGCCGCACGCGCAGGGTCGATCCCCTGGAGCGCCTCGGGCGCGACCGGGCCGTTGAGCGTGACCCGCGCCGCGTGCTCGTCCGACAGCCACTCGAGGCGCTCGACGAGCCACGGCGGGACGTAGTCGAGCGTCGCCGGATCGCCGAGCTCGAGCCTCGACCGCTTCACCCACGGGTCGAACGTGAGCACGTCGACCCAGCGGGCCCCACGCGCGTAGGACGCCCGCACGACCTCACGCGTGAGCTCCTCCTTGCCGGTGTAGGTCGTGACGCCGACGATCTGGCCGGGCTGGACGTTCGCGCCGTAGCCGACGACGAGCTCGGCCAGGCGGCGGGTGAGGGCTGCGTGGTCGAGCACGATCGGGCAGGGTACCGGCGTCACAATGGCTCCGTGCGCCTGAACGCCTACCTCGCCCGTGCAGGAGTCGCCTCGCGTCGCCGGGCCGACGAGCTGATCAAGGCAGGCCGGGTGGTCGTCAACGGCGCGCCCGGCCAGCTGAACACGTTCGTCGGCCCGCGCGACCGGGTGACGGTCGACGGGGAGCTCGTCGGGAAGCAGCGGCTCGCGTACGTGCTGCTGCACAAGCCGCGCGGCGTCGTGACGACCGCGCGCGACCCGGAAGGGCGGCGGACGGTGGTGGAGCTCGTCCCCGCCGAGCCCCGGGTCGTCCCGGTCGGGCGTCTCGACGCCGACACGAGCGGCGTGCTCCTGCTCACGAACGACGGCACGCTCGCGCATCGGCTCGCGCATCCGCGCTACGGCGTGCCGAAGACGTACCTCGCCGACGTCGAGGGCCAGCCCGACGACGAGGTGCTGGCCGTGCTCGCCTCGGGCGTCGCGCTCGAGGACGGCCCGAC
>CAZUVW010000011.1:0-23788 GCA_964623875.1 uncultured Gaiellales bacterium | reverse complement strand
TCGAGCTCGTCCTGCACGAGGGACGCAACCGCCAGGTTCGCCGGATGCTGGAGGCGGTCGGCCACCCGGTACGGCGCCTGCGGCGCACCGGGTACGCAGGGCTCGGCGTCGGGCGGCTCCGCGCAGGCGAGTCGCGCGCGCTGACCCGTGACGAGGTCGCGGCGCTCCGCCGTCTCGTGGGTCTCTCCTAGGCGCGAATCCCGCAGGGATTCGCGCCCCGCGCTCGGATCACTCGAACCAGTAGACGGTGGCGAGCGTCGCGTAGAGCGCGACGAGCGCGAAGCCCTCGTACCCGGCCGCCTCGCCGTCACCGGTGATCTGCCAGATCGCGATCGCCGCGAGCCCGAGGGCCACGACGAGCACCAGCGACGGAGCGGCGAAGGTGAGGCGGTTCTCGAACAGGAGCGAGATCAGGACGAGGGCGGGGTAGAGGAACGCGGCGATCTGGGCGACGGAGTTCTTGACGACCGAGATCGCGAGCTCGGCCTGGTTCTTCAGCGCGAGCTGGATCCCCACGACGTTCTCGACCGCGTTCCCGGCGATCGCCACGATCACGAGGCCGGTGAACGCCTTCGAGATCCCCAGCTCCTCCACCGCGGGGTCGATCGCCGCCACGAACCACTCCGACGTGAACGCGGCGGCGACGCCCGCGAGCGCCAGCACGACGACTCCGGGTGCGAAGGCGAGCGGCGGCCCCTGCTCGTGCTCCAGCGCCGGCTCCTGGCCGCCGCCGGCGCGCAGGTAGGAGACGATCCAGGCGGCGTACACCGCGAGCAGCAGCACCGCGCCGACGACGGAGATCTCGACCGCGTTGTCGGCGGCCTCGTCCTCGAGCGTGACCGACGTCGCGAGGAGCGCGATGATGAACACCGTCAGCAGCAGCAACGTGGCCGTGTCGTTCGGCAGGCGCCTCGTGAAGCGCATGATCCCGTCGCCGGAGCGCCACGAGCCGGCCATGATCGCGAGCCCCAGCACCAGCAGTGCGTTCGCGAGCAGCGAGCCGATGATCGACGTCTGCGCGACGAGCACCTCGCCCGCGCGGAGCGCGAAGATCACGATGAACAGCTCCGGCAGATTGCCGAGCGTGGACTGGAGCACGCCGGTCGTGGCGGGGCCGAAGCGCGCGCCGACCGACTCCGTCCCGACGCCGACCGTCCAGGCGAGGCCCGACAGCGCCACGATCCCCACGAGGAACTGGGCGACGTACGAGTCGGTCGTGTAGTGGAGCACCCCGAGGACGCCGGCCACGACGAACGCCAGCACGATGCCGACGACCGTCCTGCTCACGGCGTGACGAAGCCCATCCGCTCGTACATCGCGCGCAGCGTCGGCGCCGCCGCCGCGCGCGCCCGCTCGGCCCCCGCCGCGAGCAGGCGCGTCAGCTCGGCCTCGTCCGCTCGGAGCTCGAGGTAGCGCGACCGGACCGGCGCGACCATCTCGACCACGGCCTCGGCGACGTCGGTCTTGAACGGCCCGTAGCCCGTGTGCTCGTAGGCGACCTCGATCTCGCCCGGCGTCCGGCCCGTGGCGACCGACAGGATGTCGATCAGGTTCGTGATGCCGGGCTTGTCGTCGCCACGGCGCACCTCGCGTCCCGAGTCGGTCACCGCCGAGCGCACCTTCTTGCGGATCACGTCGGGCTCGTCGAGCAGCCGGACGGTTCCCTGCTCGGTGCCGCCGGTGGTAGACATCTTCCGCGTCGGCTCCTGGAGGTCCATGATGCGCGCCCCGACCTCGGGGTACACGCCGCGGGGCACGACGAACGTCTCGCCGAAGCGCGCGTTGAAGCGCTCCGCGATGTCGCGGGCGAGCTCGAGGTGCTGGCGCTGGTCGTCGCCGATCGGGACGATGTCGGTCTGGTAGAGGAGGATGTCGCCGGCCATCAGCACGGGGTACGTGAACAGGCCCGCCGAGACGAAGTCGCGCCGCTCGGACTTGTCCTTGAACTGCGTCATCCGGCCGAGCTGGCCGTAGCTCGCCACGGCCGACAGCAGCCAGCTGGCCTCGGCGTGCGCCGTGACGTGGCTCTGCGCGAACACGACGGAGCGGTCGGGGTCGAGGCCGGTCGCGATCAGCATCGCGAACAGGTCGAGCGTGCGGTCGTGCAGGTCCTGCGGGTCGTAGTCGACCGTGATCGAGTGCAGGTCGACGATGCAGAAGAAGCCCTCGCCCTGCTCCTGCGTCGCCGCGTACTGGCGGAACCCGCCGATGTAGTTGCCGAGGTGCTTGTCGCCCGTCGGCTGGATGCCCGAGAAGATCCTCATGTCCCGTCCATTCGCGCTCGCGGCCGGCGGCCGTCGCTCACCGGATCGTGCCGGAGGGCCAGACGGGGCCGTGGCGGTGCGCGCGGGACACGGGACACCTGTGTCTACCGGTTTCGCGGCCGGGCGTCAAAATCCCACAACTAGACTGCTCCCATGACCGTCGGCGACACGACCTGGACCCCGGCCTCCTGGCGCTCGCATCCTGCGCTCCAGCAGCCCGAGTGGCCCGACGCCGCTGCGCTCGAGACGGCGAGGGAGCGGCTCGGACGCCTTCCCCCGCTCGTGTTCGCCGGCGAGGCCCGCGCCCTCCAGCGCGCGCTCGGGGAGGCTGCGGAGGGACGCGCGTTCCTCCTCCAGGCGGGGGACTGCGCCGAGTCGTTCAACGACATCTCCGCGGTGGTCATCCGGGAGCGCCTGAAGGTGCTGCTGCAGATGTCGGCGGTGCTCACGTACGGCGCCACGCTGCCCGTCGTGAAGGTCGGCCGGCTGGCGGGGCAGTTCGCGAAGCCGCGCTCGTCCCCCGTCGAGCGCGTCGGCGGCGTCGAGCTCCCGTCCTTCCGCGGACACGCGGTCCACTCCGACGAGCCGACCGTCGCCGCGCGCACGCCGAACCCGCAGCGCCTGGTGGACGCCTACTACCAGGCGGTGTCGACGCTCAACCTGCTGCGTGCCTTCACCAAGGGCGGCTTCGCCGACCTCACGCACGTCCACACATGGAACCAGGAGTTCGTCGCCTCCTCGTTGGAGGGCCGTCGCTACGAGGTGATCGCGAACGAGATCGGCCGGGCGCTGCGCTTCATGCAGGCGATCGGGATCGACCTCTCCGACGAGCGGTCGATCCACTCGGTCGACGTCTGGACGAGCCACGAGGCGCTGCTGCTCGACTACGAGGAGCCGCTCGCCCGGCGTGACTCCACGACCGGCGAGTGGTACGCGTGCTCGGCGCACTTCCTGTGGGTCGGCGAGCGGACACGGGGCCTCGACGGGGCCCACGTGGCGTTCCTCGAAGGCGTCGGCAACCCGATCGGGGCGAAGGTCGGCCCCGCCGCGACGCCCGACGAGGTCGTCGCGCTCGCGGAGCGGCTCAACCCCCACCGGATCCCCGGCCGCCTCACGCTCATCGCCCGACTCGGAGCCGATCACGTCGAGGAGCTGCTGCCGCCGCTGCTCGTGGCCGTGCGCGAGAGCGGGGTGCCCGTGCTCTGGGCGTGCGACCCGATGCACGCCAACACCTTCGTCACGCCGTCGGGCCACTAGACGCGCCGCTTCGACGACGTGATGCGCGAGCTCGAGGGGTTCTTCGCCGCGCACCGCAGCGTCGGCACCTGGCCGGGCGGGGTGCACGTCGAGATCACCGGCGAGGACGTGACCGAGTGCCTCGGGGGGGCCGAGGCGGTCAGCGAGGAGCAGCTCGACCACCGCTACGAGACGCTGTGCGATCCGAGGCTGAACGCGCGCCAGTCGCTCGACCTCGCCTTCCGCCTGGCCGAGCTGATGCGGGGTTCCTGACGCCCGAGGGGCGCCACGAACGTCGATTGAGAGAGCATGAGCGCGATCGTCTCCCGTCTCGCGGTGGTCGGCACCGGCTTGATCGGCGCCTCCGCCGGGCTCGCCGCACGGGCGGCCGGCGTCGAGAGCGCTCGCGGCTTCGATCCCGACCCGCAGGCGCTCGCGATCGCCGCCGAGCGGGGCGCGGTCGAGCCTGCGGCGAGCCTCGAGGAGGCGGTCGGGCAGGCCCAGCTCGCGCTCGTGGCGGCACCCGTGGCAGAGCTGCCGGGACTCGTGCGGGAGGTGCTCGCCGCCGCGCCCGCGGACTGCGTCGTGACCGACGTCGGCTCGACGAAGGGAGCGGTCGTCGCAGCGGCGGGCGCAGATGCGCGCTTCGTCGGCGGTCATCCGATCTGCGGGGCGGAGACGCGCGGCCCGGGTCGCGCGTCAGCCGACCTCTTCACCGGCGCGACGTGGTTCCTGACGCCGGGCGCGGCGACGCCGCCGGCGCGCTTCCGTGTCCTGCACGCGTTCGTCGCGGCCCTCGGCGCGCGACCGGTGGCGATCGACCCGGCGGCGCACGACCGCCTCGTGGCGGTCACGAGCCATCTCCCGCACGCGCTCGCGAACCTGCTGCTGAACCAAGCGGGGGCGAGCCGCGTGGACGGGCACGATCCACTGCAGGCGGCCGGCGGGTCGCTGCGCGACATGAGCCGGATCGCAGGCGCGAACCCGCGGATCTGGGTGGACATCTTCCTCGACAACCGCGACGCGCTGCTCGGCGCCCTCGGCGAGCACCGGCGCCGGGTCGAGCAGCTCGAGGCCGCGCTCGCCGAGGGCGACGCCGGCGCGCTCGCGCGCTGGATCGGCGAGGCGGCGGGCAACCGGCGCCGCCTGCTCGCGACCGCGTTCGAGGATCCAGGGGCGCTCCACCGGCTGCGCGTGCACCTGCCCGACCGGCCCGGCGTGCTCGCCGGCATCTTCCAGGCCCTCGGGGCCGAGCGGATCAACGTCGCGGACTTCGAGATGCAGCACCTCTCCCACGAGCGGGGCGGGACGCTGGAGATCCTCGTCGCAGGCGAGGTCGAGGCCACCCGCGCGACCGAGCTGCTGGAGGCGCAGGGCTACGGCGTCGTCTGCTCGCCGGTGATCGACGAGTGACCCCCGACCGCTGCGCTCGACCCGACGGCGGGGAGGACGGCAAGTGACACGTTGTCACTTGAGGCTCCTGGTGTCCCCGGCGGTGTCCCCGGCGGCGGCTGCGGCGGCGGCACCGGTGTGCGGCCGGTGCCGTGGAAGGGCTGGGTCGTGAGCAGCGGCGAGGACCTGCACGTCGAGCCGCTGGCGCGCGTCGTCGGGCACCTCGAGGTGCCCGGCGACAAGTCGATCTCGCACCGGGCGGTGCTGATCGGCGCGCTCTGCGAGGGCGAGACGCGGATCGGAGGCTTCGGGCGCTCGGCCGACACCGAGGCGACGATCGACGCGGTGCGCGCTCTCGGCGTCGAGGTGTACGAGCACGGGCACGACGTCGTCCGGGTGTTCGGCAGGGGCCTCCGGGGTCTCGTCGCGCCGGCGACGCCGATCGACTGCCGCAACGCGGGCACGCTCGTGCGACTCCTGGCCGGCATCCTGGGGGGGCAGGAGGGCGGGAGCTTCACGCTCGCCGGCGACGCGTCGCTCTCCCGGCGACCGATGGGGCGGATCGCCGAGCCGCTCGGCCGGATGGGCATCGCCGTCGAGACGACCGACGGCCACCTCCCGCTCACCGTGCACGGCACGCGGCCGCGGCCGATCGACTACGCCTTGCCGGTCGCGAGCGCGCAGGTCAAGTCGGCCGTCCTGCTCGCCGGGCTGTTCGCCGACGGCCCGACGACGGTCGTCGAGCCCGTGCCCACCCGAGACCACACGGAGCGGATGCTGGCGCGTGCCGGCGCGACCCTGACGGTGCGACCGACGAGCGTGACCGTGCAGCCCGCGCACCGTCTCGAGCTCGGCGAGGTCGAGGTGCCGGGCGACGTCAGCTCCGCTGCGCCGTTCGTGCTCGCCGCCACGCTCGTGCCCGGCTCCGAGCTCCACGTCCACGGGGTCAACCTCAACCCGCGCCGGACGGGGCTGCTCGCCGTGCTCGGGCGCATGGGGGCGAAGGTGACCGTCTACAACCGCCGCGAGATCGGCGGAGAGCCGGGCGGCGACCTCGAGGTCAGGTCGGCACCGCTCGTGGGGACGACGGTCGGAGCGGCCGAGGTGCCGCTGGCGATCGACGAGCTCCCGCTCTTCGCGCTGGCCGCGGCGTGCGCGCGCGGGCGCAGCGTGCTGCGGGACGCCGCGGAGCTGCGCGCGAAGGAGTCGGATCGGATCGAGGCGACCGTGGACGCGCTCCGCGCGCTCGGCGTGCGCATCCACGGCACCGACGACGGCTTCGTCGTCACCGGCGTGCCGGGACGCGTGCGCGGCGGTCGCATCGACAGCAGGGGGGATCACCGGATCGCGATGCTCGGCGCCGTCGCGGGCCTCGCGTCGCGAGAGGGCGTGCGCGTCGCGGACGCGGCGGCGGTGGGCGTCAGCTTCCCCGGCTTCTTCGACGTCGTCGCCGCGCTGCGCCGCCAGGCCGCCGTCGAGGCGCCCGAGCGCAGGTAGGGACGAGATGATCGACCATCTAGGCTCACGGCCATGATCGTCGCCATCGACGGCCCGGCGGGAGCCGGGAAGAGCTCGGTCGCCCGTGCGGTCGCGCAACGGCTCGGCTACCGCTACCTCGACACGGGGGCGATGTACCGTGCGCTGACCTGGCTGGCCCTGCACGAGGGGACGCCGCTCGACGACGGCGAGGCGCTGGCGACGCTCGCGGTCGAGCAGCCGGTCGACTTCGGCGAAGGGCAGTCGGTCGCGATCGCCGGACGTGACGTGACCGACGCGATCCGCCGACCCGAGATCGACGCGTCCGTGCCGGTCGTCGCGCGCCATCCCGAGGTGCGCGAGGTGATGCGTCGGCGACAGCGCGAGCTGGGGCACCGGGCCGACGTCGTGATCGAGGGGCGCGACATCGGCGTCGTCGTGGTGCCCGAGGCGGAGCTCAAGATCTGGCTGACCGCGGACCCCGACGTGCGGGCCAAGCGCCGTCACGCGGAGCGTGAGGGGATCGACGCGAGCGAGCTCGCCGACGAGCTGCGCCGCCGCGACGAGCGCGACGCGGCCAACACCCACCGGGCGGACGACGCGGTCGAGGTGGACACGACGAACCTCACGCTCGACGAGGTCGTCGAGCGGATCGCGTCGCTGGCGAGGGGCCGGGCATGAGCGTCGTGGACGTCAGCTGGGCGATCGGACGCCTGACGATCCAGCCCGCGACCACGATCGCCACCCGGCTCAAGGTCTACGGGGCGGAGCGGGTGCCGCGCACGGGCGGCTGCGTCCTCGCCTGCAACCACTTCTCCTGGATCGACCCGCCGGTGCTCGGCGCCGCGTCGCCACGGGTCGTCTACTTCATGGCCAAGGTCGAGGCGCATCGGGTGCCGGGGCTCGGGTCGCTGATCCGCTCGTTCGGCGCGTTCCCGGTGCGCCGCGGCGAGTCCGATCGGGAGGCGGTGCGGACGATGCGGAGGATCGTCGCGGAGGGCCACGCGCTGGGGCTGTTCGCGGAGGGCACGCGGCAGCTCTCCGGCGAGCCGGGCCAGGTGCAGCCTGGTGCGGCGATGGTCGCGATCCAGGAGGGCGTGCCGATCGTGCCGGCTGCGATCCACGGCTCGCAGACCTGGCGGCCGGGCACCTTCCGTCCCGTCTCGCTCGCCTGGGGCACGCCGATGCTCTTCGACGGCCTGCCCCGCGGCGGCAAGGGGTACAAGGAGGCATCGGCGCTCCTCCAGGCGGAGATCCGCCGTCTGTGGGAGTGGCTCGTCGTCGTCCACGAGCGCGGCCGGCCCGACGGGACTCCGCCTGCCGGCACGCCCCGCGCATGAGACGCAGGACGCCGCCCGGGCCGCCCGCGTCCGAGCCCGTGCGCAGCGCCGGGACGGTGGCGATCGTCGGCTTCCCGAACGTCGGCAAGTCCACGCTCGTCAACCGGCTGAGCGAGAGCCGAGCCGCGGTCGTGCACGAGACCGCAGGCGTGACCCGCGACCGCAAGGAGCTGTTGTGCGAGTGGGGCGGGACCTGGTTCCGGCTGATCGACACGGGCGGTGTCGACCGGCTCGACGAGGGGCCGTTCGGGCAGCAGGTCGCCGCACAGGCCCGGCTCGCGATCGAGGAGGCCGACCTCGTCCTGTTCGTCGTCGACGCCAAGGGCGGGATCACGCCGGGGGACGAGGAGCTCGCCGAGCTGCTGCGCCAGGCGGACACGCCGGTGATCGTCGTCGCGAACAAGATCGACGACCCGCGGCGTGACCTGGAGGCGCTGGAGCTCCACCGCCTCGGCCTCGGCGACCCGTTCCCGCTGTCCGCGCTCCACGGCCACGGCACCGGCGACCTGCTCGACCTCGTCGTCGCCCGGCTCCCGGGCCGCGACGAGCCCGTGGCGGGGGACGACGCGATCCGGATCGCGATCCTCGGCCGACCCAACGTCGGCAAGTCCTCGCTCCTCAACGCCCTCGTCGGCGAGGAGCGGGTGATCGTGTCGGACGTCCCCGGGACGACGCGCGACACGATCGACACCGTGCTCGAGCGCGACGGCACGACGTTCCTGCTCGTCGACACCGCCGGCCTGCGACGCAAGCGGCGCCAGCGCCAGGGGATCGAGTACTACTCGGAGCTCCGCGCGCTCGAGGCGGCCGAGCGCGCGGACGTCGCCCTCGTCCTCGTCGACGCCTCGGAGGGCGTCGTGGAGCAGGATCTCGCCGTGGCGGACGTGGCGCGGAAGGCGGGTTGCTCGACCCTGGTGGTGCTCTCGAAGTGGGACATCGGTGTCGTCGACCTGCACGAGACGCGCGGTCACCTCAACCGGCGGCTCCGTCAGCGGCCGCCGGTGGTCGCCGTCTCCGCGGCGACGGGGCGCGGCCTCACCCGCCTCCTCGACCGGGTCGAGGAGCTCTTCGCCCGCCACACCACGCGCATCCCGACTCCCGAGCTGAACCGTGCGCTCGCCGCGCTCAAGGAGGCGCGTCCCGGGCCGAGCGGCGAGCGCGGACGTCGCCTCAAGCTGCTCTACGGCACGCAGACGGGCGTGCGGCCGCCACGGCTGCGCATCTTCGTCAACGATCCGCGCCTCGTGACGCGCGACTACGGCTACTGGGTCGAGAACGAGCTGCGCCGCCTCTTCGGCCTCGACGGCGTGCCCGTCTCCATCGACTTCGTCGAGTCGGTCTGATGGTGCGCGCCGGCCGCTCGCGGGGGATCTCGCGCTGATGGACGTCGTGGTCGTCGGTGGCGGCTCGTGGGGCACCGTGTTCGCCACCGTGCTGCGCGGCAACGGTCACGCCGTCACGATCGCCTGCCGCGATCCGGAGCAGGCGGCGGCGATCCGTGCCACCGGCCGGAACCCGCGCTACGCGCACGACGTGGATCTGACGGGGATCGACGCGACCGTGGTCGCCGACGCGCCGGTCGAGCACGCGAACCTCGTCGTCGTCGCGGTGCCGAGCGCCTCCTTCCGCGGCGTGGTCGAGTCGCTGCCCGGCTCCTGCCCGATCCTGTCGCTCACCAAGGGGCTCGACCCCGCGAGCGGGCGCCGGCTGTCGGAGCTGGTCGAGGGCCGACCCGTGGCGGTCCTCTCGGGCCCGAACATCGCCGACGAGATCGCGCACGGGCTCCCGGCGGCGGCGGTCGTGGCCTGCGAGAGCCTGCCGCTCGCCGTCCAGCTCCAGCTCGCGCTGAACTCGTCCACGTTTCGCGTCTACGTCAACGAGGACGTGGCGGGCGTGGAGTACTGCGCCGCGGCGAAGAACGTGATCGCCCTCGCGGCGGGCGGTGCGGACGGCCTCGGGCTCGGAGACAACGCGAAGGCGGCGCTCGTCGCGCGGGGGCTCGCGGAGATGGCCCGCTTCGCCGAGGCCGCCGGCGCGCGACCCGACACCTTCGCCGGCCTCGCCGGCCTCGGTGACCTGATCGTGACGTGCTGGTCGAAGTCCGGTCGCAACCGTCGCTGCGGCGAGCTCGTCGCGCGCGGCGCGACCCCGGAGGAGGCCGCCCGCGAGATCGGCCAGGTCGTGGAGGGGCTGACCACCGCGCCCGTGCTGCGCGACCTCGCGCACGACCTCGACGTCGAGATGCCGATCACCGAGGGCGTCTGCGCCGTCCTCGCGGGCACCAGCCTGGGAGAGCTCGTCGGGCAGCTCATGCGCCGCGAGCCCACCGTCGAGTAGACCACCACTGGTCGATCCGGCCGGGGCGGCTATCGTACGGCGCGTCATGGGCGTGCGCAGCTTCGACTTCACCTCCGAGTCCGTCACCGAGGGCCATCCCGACAAGGTCGCGGACCAGATCTCCGACGTCGTGCTCGACGCCGTCCTCCGAGACGACCCCGTCGGGCGCGTCGCCTGCGAGACGCTCGTCACCACCGGGCTCGTCGTCGTCGCGGGGGAGATCACGACGGAGACGTACGTGGACGTCCGATCGCTCGTCCGTCAGACGATCGCCGAGATCGGCTACACGCGCGCGAAGTACGGCTTCGACGCGGAGACGTGCGGCGTGATGGTCACGATCGACGAGCAGTCGGCCGACATCGCGCAGGGCGTGGACGAGTCCTTCGAGGCCCAGCACGGCGACGACGACCCGCTCGACCGGATCGGCGCGGGCGACCAGGGGATGATGTTCGGCTACGCCACGCGCGAGACCGACGAGCTGATGCCGCTCCCCATCATGCTCGCGCACAAGCTCACCAAGCGGCTGTCGGAGGTGCGCAAGGCCGAGGTGCTGCCGTACCTGCGCCCGGACGGGAAGTCGCAGGTGACGGTGCGCTACGAGGTGGACGAGCACGGCATCCAGCGCCCGGTGGAGATCGAGCGCGTGCTGATCTCGACGCAGCACCGCGACGGGCTCGACCCCGAGGTGATGATCAAGCCCGACCTGCTCGAGCACGTGGTCGAGCCGATCCTGCACACGGACTACCGTGACCTGTTCGACCCCGTGCGCCTGGGCGCGAAGGACTTCCTGTACGTCAACCCGACCGGCAAGTTCGTCCTGGGCGGCCCGATGGGCGACACCGGCCTCACGGGCCGCAAGATCATCGTCGACACCTACGGGGGCGCCGCCCCGCACGGCGGCGGCGCCTTCTCGGGCAAGGACCCGACCAAGGTCGACCGCTCCGCCGCCTACGCCGCGCGGTGGGTCGCGAAGAACGTCGTCGCAGCCGGCCTCGCCGACCGCTGCCAGGTGCAGGTCGCGTACGCGATCGCCGTCGCGCACCCGATGAGCGTGCTGATCGACTGCTTCGGCACCGAGACGATCCCGCTGGCCCGGATCGAGGCGCTCGTGAGCGAGCACTTCGACCTGCGGCCCGGCGCGATCATCCGCGACCTCGACCTGCAGCGGCCGATCTACCGGCAGACCGCCGCGTACGGGCACTTCGGGCGCGACGAGCGGGACTTCACCTGGGAGCGGACGGACAAGGCCGACGTCCTCCGCTCTGCCGCGGGTCTCGCCGCCTCGGCCGGCGCCTGACCGCCCGACGGCCTCCGGCCGTCCGCCCTCACCTCGCCTCGGTGCCGGATTCTCATCCGGGTCTTAGGCAGCGCCGCTGCAATGGAGGCACGAGACTCCACTCCGAGGAGGAGGCATTCGATGCAGCGCATCTCACGCAAGGCAGTCGCAGCCGTCGTCGCAGGGCTCACCGTGGCGGGGGCCGGCACCGCGATCGCGGCCGGCGGATCGGGCTCCGACACGTCGTTCCTCGACGCGGTCGCGGCGAAGCTCGGCATCTCGAGCGAGAAGCTGCTCGACGCGACGAAGGCCGTCGCGATCGAACAGGTCGACGCCCAGCTCGAGGCGGGCACGATCACCGAGGCCCAGGCCGACGCGATGAAGGAGCGCATCCGGTCGGGCGACGTGCCGTTCCTCGTCGGGCCCGGAATGCACCGCGGCGGGCTCGGCCATGGACCCGGCATGGGCCGGCCCGGCGGGCACCTGGAGGACGCTGCCGCGTACCTCGGCGTGACCGAGGCCGAGCTCGTCGAGCAGCTCCGCGCCGGGAAGTCGCTGGCGGACGTCGCCAAGGCGGAGGGCAAGTCGGTCGACGGCCTGAAGCAGGCGCTCCTCGCGAGCGAGAAGGAGGAGCTCGACGCGCTCGTCGCGGCGGGAACGATCACGCAGGCCCAGGCGGACGCGGCCCTCGCACGCCGGGAGGAGCGCCTCGACGACATGATCGCGGGCACGCTGCCTCCCCGTGGAGCGTGGGGACACCACGGCGGCGAGGGCGCCCGGACGAACGGGATGCCCGGCTTCGGTCACGGCTCCTCCGAGCCGGCGATGCACGGCGGCGCATCGTTCGGCGTCCCTGCGTAGCGGCTGCCGTCACGCGCCGGCGCAGCCTGCCCTCCGGCTGACGCCGCCCCACCGAAGGCCCGGGAGACCGGGCCTTCGGCGTTCCCGGTCCGGGGCTCGTGGTGAGCTCTTCGCGATCTCTCACGACGCTCTCACGGCCTCCTCAGCGCTCCTCGGTTCGATGGGCTCAATCGACGAAAGGAGCACGACATGCGACCCTCACGCATGAAGACCACCGTCGCCGCGACAGTCGCGGGGCTCGCGATCGCCGCCAGCGGAACCGCGCTCGCGGCATCGGGCAGCGGCGGGTCTGGACCCGCCGGCTTCCTCGACGCCGTGGCGGCGAAGCTCGGCATCTCGAGCGAGGAGCTCGCAGCAGCCACGAAGGCGGCGGCGTCGGCCGAGGTCGACGCGCAGCTGCAGGCCGGGACGATCACGCAGGAGCAGGCCGACGCGATGAAGGAGCGCATCGAGTCGAGCGACGGGTTGGGACTCGGCCTGGGCGCCGGCTTCGGCGGCCCTCACGGGGGCCCCGGCGGGCCGGGAGGGCATCTCGACGACGCGGCTGCGTTCCTCGGTCTCACCACCGAGTCCCTCGTGGCGCAGCTGCAGGACGGGAAGACGCTCGGCGAGGTCGCAGAGGCGCAGGGGAAGTCGGTCGCCGGTCTGAAGGCGGCGCTCCTCGCGAGCGAGCAGGAGGAGCTCGCGGAGGCCGTCGCCGCCGGCCGCCTGACACAGGCGCAGGCCGACGAGATCCTCGCCGGCGCGGCCGAGCGCTTCGACGACCTGATCGCCGGGACAATGCCGCAGCGCGGGCAGGGTCGGCTCGGTCTCGCACCGCCGGCCCCGACGGAGTCCGGGACGAGCGGGACCGGCGCCTCCCTCTGAGCGCCCAGGGCGTCGACGGGGCCGGTACGAGTGGCCTCGTCGACGCCCGGAGGGCCGTTTCTCACGCCCCTCTCAGCCGTCCTTCAGCGATCTCTCAGGGCGGTGTGGTGAGGTGGGATGCGGACGGGCCCACCAACGGCGTCCCGGTCGCGTCCGCGACCGCCTCCCACCTGGCGGGTACAGCACAATGCGTCGGATGAGCTCGAAGATCCTGGTCGTGGACGACGACCCCGGCGTCCGGGAGTCGCTGCGGCGGGCGCTGCGGCTGGAGGGCTACGAGGTCGAGCTCGCCTCCGACGGCGACGAGGCGCTGGAAGCGCTCGCGAACGGCGGCGACGGCCACGTCCCCGACGCCGTGGTGCTCGACGTCGCCATGCCGCGCCTCGACGGCCTGGAGACGTGCCGGCGGCTCCGCCGCGCAGGAGACCGCATCCCGGTCCTGATGCTGACCGCACGAGAGACCGTCGATGACCGGGTCGCGGGGCTCGATGCCGGTGCGGACGACTACGTCGTCAAGCCGTTCGCCCTCGAGGAGCTGCTGGCGCGTCTACGGGCGCTCCTCCGGCGCTCGGGCGTCGCCACGGGCGAGGTCCTCCGGTTCGCGGACCTGGAGCTCGACCCGGCGACGCACGAGGTGCGGCGCGACGGCGAGCCGATCGAGCTGACGCGCACGGAGTTCTCGCTCCTCGAGCTGTTCCTGCTCAACCCGCGCCAGGTGCTCACCCGCTCGGTGATCTACGACCGGGTGTGGGGCTACGACTTCGGCTACGGCTCCAACACGATCGAGGTCTACGTCGGCTACCTGCGCCGGAAGACGGAGGCAGGCGGTCGGCCGCGGCTGATCCATACGGTGCGCGGCGTGGGCTACGCGCTCCGCGAGCCGTCGTGAGCTTCCGCACGCGCCTCACGCTCGTGGCGGCGATCGCCGTCGCCGTCGCCGTGGCGGCGGCCTCGGCGGTCACCTACGTCGTCGTCCGGGATCAGCTCCGCGGCGAGATCGACGCGGCGCTGGAGGACCGCGCTGCGGCCACTCGGCGGCTCGCGATCGTCGAGGATCCGGGCACGGGCCGGCGGTTCCTCGACCTCCCTCCGGCGGCGTTCGGCGGCGCGGCCGGCGTCGTGCAGCTCGTCACGTCCACCGGCGAGACGATCCGTCCGGTGCGCGGTGGGGTCGAGCTCCCCGTCTCCGATCGCGATCGCGCCGTGGCGGCGAGCGGAGGCGACGCCTACTTCGCCGACGCGACCGTGTCCGGTGTGCACCTCCGGCTGATGACGGTGCCGCTCGGAGACGGGTACGCGCTCCAGATCGCGCGGCCGCTCGACGAGGTGGATCGCACGCTCTCGCGGATCCGCGCGTGGCTCGCCGCCGTGATGCTCGGCGGCGTCGGCATCGCCGTCGCGCTCGGCCTCGTGGTCGCGGGTGCAGCGCTCGCGCCGATCCGCCGCCTGACCCGCGCGGCCGAGCACGTGACCGAGACCCACGACCTCTCGGAGCGCATCGACGCGTCCGGGAGCGACGAGCTCGCACGCCTGGCCGGGATGTTCAACGCGATGCTCGAGGCGCTCGAGCAGTCGGCGAAGGCGCAGCGCCAGCTCGTCTCCGACGCCTCGCACGAGCTGCGGACGCCGCTGACGAGCATTCGCACCAACATCGAGGTGCTCGCGCGCGACACCGCGATGTCGACGGGCGAGCGCGAGCAGGTGCTCGGGGACGTGACTGCCCAGCTCGAGGAGATGACGGTGCTCGTGGCCGAGCTCGTCGAGCTCGCCCGCGGCGACCACCGCGAGACGTCGGAGCCGGAGGAGGTTCGGCTGGACCTCCTGCTCGCGACGGCCGTCGAGCGAGCGCGGCGCCACTGGCCCGATCTCCGGTGGGAGCTGCGCGCCGACGAGGTGATCGTCGACGGCGTTCCGGCGTCGCTCGAGCGGGCGCTGGCGAACCTGCTCGACAACGCGGCGAAGTGGAGCCCGCCGAGCGGGGTGGTCGAGATCGAGCTGTCCAGTCGCGAGATGACCGTCCGCGACCACGGCAGCGGGATCGCAGAGGAGGACAGGCCCTTCGTCTTCGACCGCTTCTACCGGGCGCCGTCGGCCCGCGGCCTGCCGGGCTCGGGGCTCGGGCTCGCGATCGTCAAGCAGGTCGCAGAGGCGCACGGAGGCGCGGTGGCCGTCGAGTCCCCTGCCGACGGCGGCACGCGCATGCGGCTCACCCTGCCCGGCGCGCGGGTGCTCGAGCCGAGTCCCTGAGCGGCGGACGAGCAGCTGCGGACCCGTCCGACGACGCGGCCAGCGCCCTGGAGGCGCGGCCGCCGTCGTCGGACGGATCGGCGTCGAACCCGCCTACGCGGTCTGCGTCCGCTTGGCGTCGACGAGCTTCGAGACGCGCTCGGTGAGCCGCTTCGTCAGCTCGTCGGCCCGCGTCTGCGTGAGCTTGCCCGCGGCCACGGCCTTGGCGAGCCGCTCCTTCGCAGGCGCCACCATGGCGGCGACGAGGTCGGCCCGCGAGACGCCCTTTGCGGCCGCGATCTCGGCGAGCGACTTGCCGGCCTTCAGCTCCGCGCGGAGCTCCTCGCGGGTCGTCTTCAGGAGCGAGGCAACCGGGCCCAGCGCCTTCGACCGAGCGACGAGTCGCTGCTTGAAGGCCTTGGCCTTCTTCGCGAGCGCGCCGCGCGCCCCGAGGCCGAGCCCGTCGGCGTTCGCGATCCGCTGCTTGAGCATGTCGGCCTGTGCCTGCGTGAGCTGGCCGGCCGCGACCCGCGCGTCGATCCGCTCGACGAGCACCGCCTTGAACGCCGCCTGCATCTGCGCCGGTGTGAGCCCGAGCTTCGCGGCGACGGCATCGATCAGCGTCGGCTGCTTTGGCGCGTCGTCGGCCAGCGCGGCCCCGGTCCCGACGAGCGAGACCGCCGCGGCGAGCGCCGCGACGGCGAGGGTGAGCTTGCGCACTGCTGGTTCCTTCCGGTCGATTCCTGGACGGCCCCATCGAACCAGACCGTCGTTCGCGTGCCGTGCGCAGAGCGTAAGGAATCGGTGAGCCCGTGCGCCGCAGGGCCCATCGACGCCGCGACCGATCGCGCGCTACGCGGCGAGTCGGACGTAGAGGCCGTGTGCCGCGCGCTCGGCGATCGCGCGCTCGTCCCCGTCGAGCTCGACCTTGAACTGACCTGCCGCCGGCTGCGCCTCGCGCAGGGTCACCTGCGATCCCGGCGCGAACCCCTCGTCGTAGAACCAGTGCAGCAGGTCGCCGTCGTGCTCGGCGAGGCGCACGATCTCTCCGCTCTCGCCCGGGGCGAGCTCGGCGAGCGAGACGAGCTGCGCGTTCTCCCGGTGCTCCACCTCCGGCTCGACCGGCCACCCGTGCGGGCAGCGGTCGGGTCGCCCGAGACGCTCGTTGATGCGCTCGATCATCTCGTCGGTGAAGGTGTCGCCCATCAGGTCGGCCTGGACGTGCGACTCGGAGGCGCTGTAGCCCATGAAGTCGGTGAGGAAGCGCTCGATGATGCGGTGCTTGCGCACCACCTTCTCCGCGCGCTCGATGCCCGTCGGGGTGAGGATCGCCTCCTTGTGCTCGCCGCGCTCGACGAGCCCGTCGGCCTCGAGGCGCTTCAGCATCTCCCCGGCGGACGCGCGGGAGACGCCCAGCATCTCGGCCACCCGTGAGGCAATCGCGCTCGACCCGCTCGCCGGGCGGTACTCGCCGATCGGGAACGCGAGGAAGTAGATGACCTCGAGGTAGTCGTCGACGGAGTGCCCGTGCGCGCCTGCCACGGGTCCGAGTCTAGCCGCCCGCCGGGTCGCCGTGCCTTCGTCACGAGCCCGGGGCCCCGAGGTCCCATGCGCTTCTCCCGGAGAGGACGTACACGAGCGGGGCCGCGATGGCCAGGAGGAGGAGCGCAGACGGCGCGGCGGCGCCGTACGCGGACACCGACGTCTCCTTCCAGATCTCGGTCGGGAGCGTCTCGAACCCGATCGGGCGGAGCAGGAGCGTCGCCGGGAGCTCCTTGAGCGTGCTCAGGAACACCAGCGCGGCACCCGCCAGCACGCCCCGCCGCGCGAGTGGCAGCACGATCCGGACGAGCGACCGAGCGGTCCCGTGCCCGAGCGATCGCGCCGCTTCCTCGAGACGGGGGCTGACGCCGTCGAGCGCTGCCCGGGAGGCAGCGAGCGAGTACGGCATGAAGCGCACGAGGTAGGCGAGCACGAGGAGGGCGACCGTGCCGTAGAGGAGGTCGGCGCGTGCGCCGAAGTACACCAGCGCCAGTCCGACCGCGATCCCCGGGATGGCGGTCGGGACGAGCGTGAGGCGCTCGAGCGTGCGCGCGAGCCGAGACGGGAAGCGCCACGAGAGGATCGCGGTCGGCAGGACGAGGAGCGCGGCGAGGGCGGCCGCCGTGAGCGAGACCCCCAGCGAGTTGCCGACCGCGTCCCAGGCGAGACCGGCGCCCTCGTCGGCGCTCGCCGCGCTCAGCGACCACCAGAGCAGCACGCTCAGCGGCAGCACGAGGAAGAGCCCGGTGACCACGGCGCAGTACGCCAGTGCGAGCCACCGCCAGCGTCCCAGCGGAACCGCGTGCGTCGTCCGTCCGACTCCCGGCGTCGTCCGGTGCGCGGCTCCTCGCAGCCGCAGGTGCGATGCGAGGAGCACGAGCACGCCGGCGAGGACGACGAGGACGAGGGCGAGGATCGCGGCCGCGTCGCGGTCGAGCAGCGCCTCGTACCGGACGTAGATGCTCGTGGTGAGCGTCGAGTAGCCCATCAGCGACACGGCGCCGAAGTCGGAGAGGACGTACAGGGCGATCAGCAGGCCGGCGGCGACGATCGTCGGGCGCAGCGAGGGGAGCGAGACGCGCAGGAGGACGCCGAGCCGACCCGCGCCGAGGCTCCGTGCCGCTTCCTCCGCCGATGCGTCGGTCGCGCGCAGCGCGGCCGCGACGAGGAGGAAGGCGTAGGGGTAGGTCGAGAGGGTCAGCGCGAGCAGCGAGCCCCAGTAGCCGTAGATGTCGGGCAGGCGCTCGACGCCGAGCGGCTCGAGCGCCTGCTGGAGCAGGCCGCGCGGCCCGAACATCCCGAGCAGGGCGAGCGCCGCGACGAAGCTCGGGATCACGAGTGGCAGAGCGGCGAGCAGCCCCCAGACCCTCCTCCCCGGGAGATCGGTGCGGACGACGAGCCAGGCGAACGGGACGCCGATCGCCAGCGACGCCGAGCAGACGCCGAGCGCGAGCAGGGCGGTGTCGACGACCAACGACACCGTCCCTTCGAGCGTGATGGTGTCGAACGCGCCGTCGTCGGCGAAGACCGCCCGCCTGACGAGGTAGGCGAGCGGAAGCAGCGCCAGCCCGCACACGACGGCCGCTCCTGCCACGAGCGCGAGGGGCGGCCGGCGACCGAGTCGGATCGGGAGTGGGCTCGCGCCCGTGCTCATCGGATGTAGCCGACCTCCAGGAGCAGGCGGACGGCTGCGGGAAGGTCGGCGCTGAGACGCCCGAGGGGGTACCTCGGTCCCTCCAGCTCGCGCAGCGGCGGGAGCCCCGGCCGGGGCAGCACGCCCTTGATCAGCGGGTACTCGGCGGCTCCCGGTCCACGAGCGATGAAGCGCTGCGCCCAGCGGGAGAGGAGGAAGTCCAAGAACCGCTGGGCCGCGACGGCGTTCTTCGAGGACGAGACGATCCCTGCACCCGCGGCCAGCACCAGGGCGCCGGGGTCGCGGCCGGTGAAGAAGTGGTTCCTGACGGGCAGCCCGGGCGTCTCGGCGAGCACGTTCGTGAGGTAGTAGTGGTTCGCCAGCCCGAGCTCGACCTCGCGGCGACCGACCGCCTGGAGGATCGAGGTGTTGTTCGCGAAGAAGCGGACGCCGTTGTCCTTCAGCCCCTGCAGCCAGTCGCGCGTCCGATCCTCGCCGTAGACGTGGAGCATCGCGCCGACGAACGCCTGGAACGAGCCGTTCGTCGGGGCGACGCCGACCTTGCCCTTCCAGCGGGGGTTGGTGAGCTGCCACGTGGAGGCGGGCAGCTGGGCGGGTGTCAGGGCCTCGGTGTTGTAGACGAGCACCCGCGACCTCGCGCTCGTGCCGACCCAGCGCCTGCTCGGGGTGCTGAACCGCGAGGGCACCTTGCCGACCGTCGTGGCCGGCAGGCGCTTGAGGATCCCGCGCGCCGCGACGAGCCCGAGCGTGCCCGGCTCGGTGGCGAAGAACACGTCGGCAGGGCTGTTCCGCCCTTCCTCGATCAGCGTCGTGGCCAGCGAGAGGCTCGTGCCGTACCGCACCTTGAGCTCGATCCCCGTCTCGGCGGTGAAGCGGTCGAACACGGGCTTGATCAACCGCTCCTCGCGGCCCGAGTAGATCGTGAGCGTGGTCGCCGACGACGAGGTGGGGGCCGACGTCGCGACCGCCGCGACCGCGAGCGCCGCGACGAGCGCGAGCGCCGCGACCGTTGTGAGACGAGCCATTCGCGTGCTCGGCTGCATCTGTTCGTTCCTCCCGGAGCTGATGTAAGGTGCACCTGACATGCGATGCATGGCGCACCTTAGCATTGTCCGGGAGCGGTCAGTCCAGGACCGCGACCGGGCCGCCGTGCACGTGGATCGCGACCCGCTCGCCCAGCGCGACGACCTCGGTCGACGGTCGGTGGGAGAGGAGCTCGACGTCGCCGAGGGCGACGCGGTAGAAGACGTCGTGTCCCCTGAACTCGCGCGCGACCACCGTCGCCGCCCCGGAGGGGTCGGGCTCGAGCTCGATCAGCTCGGGTCGGACGAACACGTCCACGGTCGCAGCGCATCCCGGTGCGCTCGGAAACGCGCCGAGCGCCGTGTGCACCAGGCCGTCCTCCGCCTGACCCTGGAGGACGTTGACGGCGCCGACGAACTCCGCAGCCCAGCGTGAGCGCGGCGCGAAGTACAGCTCCTCGGCGGTTCCCTCCTGCACGATCCGGCCGTCGCGCATCAGCGCGATGCGATCCGCGACGCCGAACGCCTCCTCGCGGTCGTGCGTGACGAGTAGCGTGGTGACGCCGAGGCCGCGCACGATCTCCGTGACCTCGGCGCGTAGGGACTCCCGCTGCTGCGGATCGACGTTCGACCACGGCTCGTCCAGCAGCACGATCTCCGGTGCCGGCGCGAGCGCACGCGCCAGCGCGACCCGCTGCTGCTGACCGCCGGACAGCTCGTGGGGGTACCGCTTCCCGAGGCCTGCCAGGCCGACGAGCGCGAGCAGCTCGTCGACCCGTGCCCGACGGCTCGCTCGAGGGACGCCGAAGCCCACGTTCTCGGCGACCGTCAGGTGGGGGAAGAGCGCGTAGTCCTGGAACACCATCCCCACCCCGCGACGCTCCGGAGGCAGCCAGGCACCCGTGCCGGCGCCCGCGACCGCGACCCCGTCGAGCTCGACGACGCCGTCGTCGGGTCGCTCGAAGCCCGCGATCAGGCGCAGGAGCGTCGTCTTCCCGCACCCGGACGGGCCGAGCAGCGCCACGACCTCGCCGCGCCCGACCACGAGCGACGCACGGTCGACCGCAGCCGCCAGGCCGAATCGCTTGGCGACGCCCTCGATGCGGATCATCGGACAGTGCACGTAAGGGGAACCTTACAGTCGGCGACCGGATGCGCAAGCGACCCAGGCGCCCCGTGGCGCTCGTCGGCTCCCGCGCGCCGAGCCTCGAGGCGGCCCCCGGAGCGTCGTCTAGATTCGGTCGATGCCGCTCGCAGACGTCTTCCCGCTCGTCTCGAGTCGGTCGCTGGCGCGCCCGTTCACGTACGAGGTGCCCGAGGGCGTCGGCAAGGGCGCGGTCGTGGCGCTCCGGCTCGGTGGGGCCCGCGCTCGGGGGGTGGTGACCGACGTGGGCGTGCCCGCCCCGGCCGGGGTGACGCCGGTGCCGGTCGGCCGGCTCCTCGACGAGGTGCCGGCCGTGCTCGTCGACCTCGCGCTGTGGCTGGCGGACTACTACGGCTCGACGCCGGCCCGAGCGCTGGCGCTGGTCGCCCCGCAGCGCCGCGACCCGCGCGGGGAGCGGCTGTCGCCCGCGCTGCGGGAGTCCCTCGCCGGCGAGCAGGAGCCCGACGCGCTGACGTCGGAGCAGCACTCGGCCGTCGGTCGCATCGTCGCGGCGCTCGACGAGGGCGTCGGCGAGCACGTCCTGCTCGAAGGGCCGACCGGCAGCGGCAAGACCGAGGTGTACCTCCAGGCCTGCGCGGTCGCGCTCGAGCGCGGCCTCGGCACGATCGTGCTCGTGCCCGAGATCGCGCTCGCGCCGCAGACGGTGGGGCGCTTCCGTGAGCGGTTCGGCGACGTCGTCGCGATCCTGCACTCGTCGCTCGGCGACGCCGAGCGACGCGACGAGCGCGACCGCATCGCGCGCGGAGAGGCCCGCATCGTCGTCGGAGCTCGCTCGGCGGTCTTCGCGCCGATGCGGCGCGTCGGCCTGATCGTCGTGGACGAGGAGCACGACGCCGCCTACAAGCAGGAGTCCGATCCGCGCTACGACGCGCGCACGGTCGCCGCCAAGCGAGCCGCGCTCGAAGGGGCGGTGGCCGTCTACGGGAGCGCGACCCCGCGGCCCGAGAGCTGGCGGCGACTCGAGCGGCTCTCGCTCCCGACCCGGATCGGCGCCTCGCTCCCCCGTGTGCAGCTCGTCGACCTGCGCCGAGAGGCCGGCTACCCGCTCTCCGCGCCGCTGCTACGGGAGCTCGCCGCCGTGGCGGAGCGGCGGGAGCGCGCGATCCTGCTGCTCAACCGTCGCGGCGTCGCCCCGGCGCTGCACTGCAGGGCCTGCGGCCGCTCGCGGCGGTGCACCCTCTGCGACGTCGCGCTGACGCTCCACGGCGACGGACGCCTGCACTGTCACCACTGCGGCCTCGTCCAGCCCGTGCCGACGGCGTGCCCGGACTGCGGGTCGGTCGAGATCGCGCGGATCGGCGCAGGCACGCAGCACCTGGAGACGGAGCTCGCGCGAACCGTCCCGGAGCTGGAGCGGTTCCGGCTCGACGCCGACACCGCCCGGGAGCCCGGGACGGTCCGCGACACGATCGCGCGGTTTCGCGCGGCGGCGTGCGCGGTGCTCGTCGGCACGCAGATGGTCGCGAAGGGGCACCACCTGCCGGGGGTCTCGCTGGCCGCCGTCGTCGACGCCGACACGGGCCTGGCGCTGCCCGACTTCCGGGCCGAGGAGCGGACGTTCCAGCTCGTCACGCAGCTCGCAGGCCGCGCCGGTCGGGACGCCCCCGGGAAGGTCGTCGTCCAGACGTTCCAGCCGGATGCGACACCGCTGCTGCACGCCGCGCGACACGACGTGCACGGGTTCCTCGCCGGCGAGCTCGAGCGGCGCGAGGCGCTCGGCTACCCGCCGTTCCGGCACCTCGTGACGGTCGTCGTCGCCGGTGCGGAGCACGAGGCGCCGCTGCGGGCGCTGCGCGAGCTGCGCGGGCGCATGCGCTCCGACGGCGCCGACGTGCTGGGGCCCGCACCGCTGCTGCGGCTGCGCGGCCGCCATCGCGCGCAGCTCGTCGTCAAGACCTCCGAGCCGCGCCGCGTGGCCCGTGACCTCGCGGCGCTCCTGGCCTCCGCCGCGCCCGCGATGCGTCGTGACGCGCTGACCGCGGTCGTCGACGTCGATCCGCAGTAGGCGGCTACACTCGCCGCGTGGACGACCACGAGCAGGATCACGCGGACGACGGCTCGCCGTCGGTCGCCGCGCTCGCCGAGCCCGAGCCGACCGAGGCGGAGGCGCGCGAGGCTGCCGAGCACGAGGCACGGCGGCGGATCGCGCTGGCCCAGGTGCGCCAGTACGGCGATCCGGTGCTGCGGATGCGCGCACAGGAGGTCACGGAGGTGGACGACGAGCTGCGCTCGGTCGCCGACCGGATGCTCGCGCTGATGCACGACGCCGACGGGATCGGCCTCGCTGCGACGCAGGTCGGCATCCTGCGCCGCTTCTTCGTCTGCTCGCTCGACGGTGAGGACGTCGTAGTCGTCAATCCCGTGATCGCGAAGGCCGGCCGGCAGACGGAGACCGACGACGAAGGCTGTCTCTCGCTCGGCCCGGTTCGCGTCCCGGTCGAGCGGCCGGTCGAGGTGACGCTGGAGGGTCTCGACCGGGACGGCGCGCCGCTGCGGCTCGAGCTCGAGGGGCTCCACGCGCGCGTGGTCCAGCACGAGCTCGACCACCTCGACGGGACGCTGATCGTCGACCGCACCGACGGCGAGTCGCGGCGCGAGGCCATGCGTCGCCTGCGCCCACGCCTCGCGTTGCGCTGACGCCGTGGCGCGGATCGCCGTCGCCGCGACGGCGCCGTTCGGCGCGGACGTCCTGGCGCGGCTGGCCGAGCGGCACGAGGTCTCCTGCCTCGTCACGCGCCCCGACGCCCCCAGGGGGCGGGGCCGACGGCTCGCAGCGCCGCCGGCGAAGCTCGTCGCGGTCGAGCTCGGCGTGCCCGTGCTGCAGCCCGAGCGTCCCGAGCCCGGCCTCGACCTCGACGCGGAGACGGTTGTCGTCTGCGCCTACGGCCTGCTCGTCCCGGAGGCGCTGCTCGCAGAGCGGCGGTGGCTCAACGTCCACCCGTCCCTCCTGCCGCGCTGGCGGGGTGCGGCGCCGGTCGAGCGGGCGATCCTCGCCGGTGACGAGCGCACGGGCGTGACCATCCACGAGACGGTGGTGGCGCTCGACGCCGGGCCGATCGCCGCGCAGGAGGCGTTCCTGATCGGACCGGACGACGACGCCGGCACCGTCTTCGCGCGCGCAGCGGCTGTC
>CAZUVW010000010.1:0-29800 GCA_964623875.1 uncultured Gaiellales bacterium | reverse complement strand
AGCAGGGGCCCGCCGGCGACCCCGTGGATGCGACGAGCGACACGGTCGGGGGGCGCGACGAGCCCGCGCTCGGCGACGTCCTCCCCTCCCCCCAGCGTCCCGACGACGCCACTGCCGCGGCGGCGGGGTCGCCCGACGACGAGAGCGGGCCGGGCGTCCCGGCGATGCCCGCGCGCGACGCGACGCAGGGCTGGTCGCTCGAGCAGGGCGCCGAGCCGGCGACCTCGCTCGGAGCCGAGCCGCCGGGGCCGCCGTCGTCGCCCGGCGGGAGCGCCGACGCCGCTCGAACGGCCGGCGATCGCCTCCCCGAGCTGCCCGTGCATCCCCCGGTGCCCCACGTCCCGCACGCCCCGGCGCCTCCCTCGCGCCGCCACTCCCGGAACCCGGTCGACCGGCTCACGCGCGGCCTGCCCGATCCGGTGCGGATCGTGGTGGACTGGGTCGTGACGATCGCCGGCGCGATCGCGATCGTGCTGCTGGTGAAGGCCTTCGTCGTCAACCCGTACCGCATCCCCTCGAGCTCGATGGAGTCGACGCTCCACTGCGCGCAGCCTGCGTCCGGCTGCGAGGCCCGCTTCTCCGACCGGGTGCTCGCGAACCGCTTCCTCTACCACCTGCGCGATCCGCGCCGCGGCGAGATCGTGGTGTTCGAGACGCCGCCGCAGGCGCAGGTCAAGTGCGGCGCGGGGGGGACGTTCGTCAAGCGGCTCATCGGGATGCCCGGCGAGACGATCGAGGTGCGCCTCGAGGGCGGAGACGGCTACGTCTACGTGAACGGCCGCAAGCTCTCGGAGCCGTACGTGGAGAAGGAGCGCCGCGGCGCGGTCGAGGAGTTCGGGCCGGTGAAGGTGCCCGAGGGCGCCTACTTCATGATGGGCGACAACCGCGCCCAGTCCTGCGACTCGCGGGTCTGGGGCTCGGTGCCGCGCGAGAACCTGATCGGGAAGGTGTTCGCGACGTACTGGCCGCCGAACCGCCTGTCGCTGCACTAGGCGTCCTGCTGCGCAGGACGCCCAGTGGCGGCACGACATACGGTGTCGGCAGACGGTGTTCGCTATCATCCGCACCCGGTCCCGAGGGGCCGTCCCTCCCATGAGCAACGTCATCCACTCCATCGAGGCGCGCCAGCTGCGGGACGACCTGCCCGCGTTCAAGGCGGGCGACACGCTGCGCGTGCACTTCAAGGTGATCGAGGGCAACCGGCAGCGCGTGCAGGTGTTCGAGGGCACGTGCATCAAGCGACAGGGCTCCGGCGTCCGCGAGACGTTCACGGTGCGCAAGGTCGCCAACAACGTGGGTGTCGAGCGCACCTTCCCCCTGCACTCGCCGAAGATCGAGAAGCTCGAGGTCGCCCAGATCGGCGACGTCAACCGGGCGAAGCTGTACTACCTGCGGGATCGCGTCGGCAAGAAGGCGCGGATCCGCGAGCTGCGCCAGGGCTGAGCCTCGGGGCGCCCGCCGTGCGCGCCGTCGTCGCTCTCGCCGCTGCGCTGCTCGTCCTCGCGGCCGTCGGGTGCGCGCCGGAGGACCCGACCCAGCGGGCGGTTCGCGAGCGGGTCGAGGCCCACGTGGCCGGGCTGGACGGCTACGACGCGAGCCGGACGCACTGCACGCGCACGCCGAGCCCCTGGCTCGTCGAGCGACCGACGCGGGTCTACCTCTGCGCCGCCCGGCGAGACGACGGCGACTGCGACTGGTTCGAGGCGACGATCGAGGGGCCGGACGAGCTCCGGATCACCCTCGACCGGACGCGGGGCGGCTGCATCCTGCCGGTGTAGCCCCTGGCGCGAAGCCGTGACGCTCTCGGCACGGATCCGTCAGGGGTGCGGGGCTATCCTCGTCGACATGGCGTCCGTCCCGGTCCAGCGGCTCCTGCGGTTCGACCGCCAGCTCGGGGTACGGCTCGTCGCCGGTGCGGACGAGGCTGGACGTGGGTCACTCGCCGGTCCTCTGGTGGTGGCGGGCGTGCTGCTCGACTACGACGCCCTGCGTGGGCGTCGGCTCCGCCCGCTCGCGGCGCTCAACGACTCGAAGCAGGTGGAGCCTGCCGAGCGCGAGCGCCTGTACCACGCGGTGCTCGGCTGCGCCGCAGGGGTCTCGGTGCGCGTGATCCCGGCCGCGGCCATCGACCGGGACGGGTTGCACCGCTCGAACCTGTGGGGTCTGAGGATGGTGCTCGCCGACCTCGCCGGCGCGGAGGCGCGGCTCGTCGACGGGTTCCGCCTCGGGCCGCTGGCACCGGCGCATCGTGCCGTGGTGGACGGGGACACCAAGAGCGCGGCGATCGCGGCCGCGTCGATCGTGGCGAAGGTCACGCGAGACCGGCTGATGCGCCGACTCGACGCGCTCCACCCGCGCTACGGCTTCGCCTCGCACGTGGGGTACATCACGCCGGCCCACACCGCGGCGGTGCGTGCGCACGGGCCGTGCGTCCAGCACCGGCGCTCGTTCAACGCGAAGGCCTACGCGCTCGGCTCCTCCGCGGCCGCGTGAACGACGGCGAACGACGCGCCCTGCGCCATTACCGGCTCCGCGGCTACCGGCTCCTCGACGCGAACGTGCGGGCCGGCGGCTACGAGCTCGACCTCGTCCTCCGGCGGGGGCGCACCGTGGTGTTCGTCGAGGTGAAGGAGCGGGCGACCGAGGGCTTCGGCGGACCCGTCGGGGCGGTGCATCGGGAGAAGCGTCGGCGCGTGCGTCGGGCGGCTGCCGCCTGGCTCCAGGCGCATCCCGAGGCGCACGACCTCGACGTCGAGCTCGAGGTGGCGGCCGTGCGGGGCGGTCGCGTCGAGCGCCTGGCCTTCGGCTGCTGGGAGTGATCTGGCGCGCGCACCCGCCGGGCCCGTGGGAGCCCCTCGGCCCCGGGCCGCGTCCGCGCGAGTCGTAGGACCTGCGATCCCGGCGTCGAACCCAGCCTCGTGGCTGCGACGCAGGAGGCCCTCTACGGCGAGCTCGACCTCGCGCTCTCGTGGTCCGAAGCGGACCTCCCGGAGCGCGAGCGCACGAAGCACGTCCATCGGCTCCACCCCTACCTCGGGAAGTTCGTGCCGCAGCTCGTCGAGGCCCTGCTCGAGCGCCACGTGCCGCGCGGCGGCCGCGTCCTCGACCCGTTCGCCGGCTCCGGCACGACGCTCGTGCAGGCGCTGGAGTCCGGGTACGACGCCCACGGGGCGGACGTCGCGGGCTTCAACGTCCTGCTCACCCGCGTCAAGACGCGGCCGCACAATCTCGACCGGCTGCGGAGCGACCTGCTCTGGGCCCGAGACCAGGTCGAGTCGTTCGTGCCGTCCGGCGCGTACCCGCGGGACGCGTCAGCGTACGTGCGTGCCTGGTACGCGCCCGTCGCGGCGGAGGAGCTGCTCCACTTCCGGGGGCTCGTCGAGCAGGTGGCCTCGGCCGACGTGCTCCGCGTCGTGCTCGCCCGGGCCGCCCGCTCCGCACGGCGCACGACCCACTTCGACCTCGACTTCCCGCGGGCGCCCCAGATCGGCCCGTACTGGTGCCACAAGCATCGGCGCGAGTGCCGGCCGGTCGAGGACGCCCGCCGCTTCCTGCTGCGCTACGCGCTCGACACGCTGGCGCGGATCGAGGCGTTCGCGGCGGTCCGCGTCCCGGGGCGGTTCGCGGAGGTGCAGCACGGCGACTCGGCGGCGCTCGAGCTCCAGGGCCCGTACGACGGGGTGGTCACCTCGCCGCCGTATCCGGGCCTGATCGACTACCACGAGCAGCACCGGTACGCGTACGAGCTCCTCGGGCTCGACGAGCACCGCGACCGCGAGCTGGGACGCCCCGCGCGCGGAACGAGCCGTGCCGCGCTCAGGGAGTACGTGGAGGGGGTGGCGGCGGTGCTGGCCAACGCTCGCTCGCGCCTCTCGCTCGGCGGGCGCGTCTGCGTCGTCGTCAACGACCGGCGCGACCTGTACCCGGCGATCCTCGACCGGGCGGGGCTCCGTCTCGTCGAGCGGACGGAGCGCCACGTCAACCGGCGCACCGGGCGCCGGGCCGGCGAGTACTACGAGTCCGTGCTCGTGTGCAGAGCCGCCTGACACGACTCGAACGAAACGCTCACACGTCCGGACTACGTGGGCTGAGCGATGCACCCGTGTCGGAGGGAGGCGCGTCCTCCCTCCGACACGCACCCGTGACGAACGCGTGTCGGTCCCGCCACGGTCGTGCCCGTAGCGTCGCTGGCGTGCTCGCGCGCGCCTTCACCTTCGCCGTCGTCGGGCTGGAGCCGCGGCGCGTGGAGGTCGAGGCGCACCTGACCTCGGCCGAGCTGCCCTCGTTCTCGATCGTCGGCCTCGGCGACCGTGCCTGCCAGGAGGCCAAGCATCGCGTCCGCGCGGGCGTCATCTGCTCGCTGCTCGAGTGGCCACGGAAGGCGACGACGGTCAACCTCGCGCCCGCGGCGCTGCGCAAGGAGGGCTCGGGCTTCGATCTCGCCATCGCGCTGTCGGTGCTCGCGGCGTCGGGGCAGGTTCCCGCGGAGCGGCTCACGGCCTGTGCCTGCGTCGGCGAGCTGGCGCTCGACGGGCGCGTCCGATCCGTGCCGGGGACGCTCGCCGCGGCGGAGGGGGCGGCCCGCGCCGGGCTGGAGCGAGTGCTCTGCGCAGCCACGGTCGCGCCCGAGGCAGCGCTCGCCCGGATCGAGGCGATCCCGGTGCGCCACCTGGCTCAGGCGGTCGCGTTCCTGCGTGGGGAGGAGGCGATCGCAGCCGCGCAGCCGGTCACGGGAGCGGGCGGCGGCGTCGCGCTGCCCGACCTCGCGGACGTCCGTGGTCAGGATCGGGGCCGTCGGGCGCTCGAGCTCGCGGCGGCGGGAGGGCACAACCTGCTGCTGGCGGGCCCACCGGGAACCGGCAAGACGATGCTGGCCCGCCGCCTGCCCTCGCTGCTGCCGGCGCTGGCGCACGAGGAGGCCCTCGAGGTGACCCGCATCCACTCGATCGCAGGGACGCTCGGTGGACGATCCGGTCTCGTGGTCGTGCCGCCGTTCCGCGCTCCGCACCACGGCGCGTCGTCGCCGGCGATCGTCGGTGGTGGAGCGGCGCCGCGCCCAGGGGAGGTGAGCCTCGCCCACCGCGGAGTGCTGCTCCTCGACGAGCTGCCCGAGTTCCCGCGGAGCGTCCTGGAGGCGCTGCGGCAGCCGCTGGAGGACGGCATCGTGTCGGTTGCTCGGGTCGGCGGGCGAGCGACGTTCCCCGCTCGGTTTCGTCTCGTCGCCACCATGAACCTCTGTCCGTGCGGCGCGCTCGGCGATCCGCGCCTGGACTGCTCGTGCAGCGCGTCACGGGTCGCGGCGTACCGCGATCGCGTCTCGCGCGCCCTGCTCGACCGGATCGACCTCGTCGTGCTGACGCCGCGACCGCGGGCGGAGGACCTGGCCGCGCCGCCCGGGGAGCCCTCCGCGGCGGTGCGGGCGCGAGTCGAGCGAGCCACGGCGCGGCTCGCAGCGGCCCAGCCCCGTCGCACGCCCGCGGCGTCCGACCTGCTCGACCGGGCGGTCGAGCGTCTGCCGCTGTCGGGTCGTGGACGCGCGCGGGTCGCGCGGGTCGCACGAACCGTCGCCGCCCTCGCCGACTCCGACGCGGTGCTGCCCGAGCACGTCGCCGAGGCGCTCTCGTACCGACCCCCGCGCGAGGTGGGACGCTGAGCTTCCGGCGCCTCCGCCGCGGCGAGCGCGGGTACCCGGCGCTGCTGGCCGCGATCCACGATCCGCCCGCGTCGCTCTGGCTCCGAGGGGAGGCCGAGGCGACGGTGCTCGGCGAGCTCGGCGTCGCGGTCGTCGGTGCGCGGTCGTGCTCCGCCTACGGGCGCTCCGTCGCGCGCTCGCTCTCGCGCGAGCTCGCCGCCGCCGGAGCCGTCGTCCTCTCCGGCCTGGCGCGCGGGATCGACAGCGAGGCCCACCGGGGCGCGCTCGACGCCGGGGGGAGGACGGTGGCGGTGCTCGGCTGTGGGATCGACCGCGACTACCCGGCGGCGCACGGTGAGCTCGCCCGACGGATCGTCGCGGGCGGGGGCCTCGTCGTGTCGGAGTACGAGCCCGGAGTCGAGCCCGCACCGTGGCGCTTCCCGGCCCGCAATCGCATCATCGCGGGTCTGGCGCGGTTGACCGTGGTCGTCGAGGCTCGCGCGCGCTCGGGAGCGCTCATCACGGCCGACATGGCCCTCGAGCAGGGCAGGGACGTGATGGCCGTGCCCGGTGAGATCACGAGCGCGCTCAGCGCCGGGACGAACGGCCTCCTGCGACAGGGAGCCGCACCGGTGACGTGCGTGCTGGACGTGCTCGAGGCGCTGGGTCTCGACGTCGCCGAGCCGGTCGCTCCGCCTCTCGATCCGGTGTCGTCGGCCTTGCTCGACGCGCTCGCGGCGGCCCCACGGACGGTCGACGAGCTGACCGCGCTCAGCGGCCTGGACGCCGGGGTCGTCGCAGCGGCGCTCACCGCGCTCGAGCTCGACGGGCGGGTGTCGTCGGGCGAGGGGACGTTCCGCAGTACGATCGCGCGATGATCCCGTACTGGCTCGCCGAGGACGACGCGCCGCTCGCGTCGCTGCCGCTCGACGGCCGCGCCGACGTCGAGATCGTCGGGGCAGGGGTCACCGGTTGCGCCGCCGCGCTGTCGCTCGCCGAGGCGGGCCTGCGCGTGCGGGTGCACGACCGCCGCCGCGTCGCCGGCGGGGCCAGCGGGAGGAACGGCGGGTTCGCCCTTCGCGGCGCGGCCGCGCCGTACGACGTGGTCGCCTCGAGCATCGGCCGCGGCGCCGCGGCGGCCCTCTGGCGCTGGACCGAGGACGAGCTCGAGGTGATGCGCTCGCTCGCCGGGGACGCGTTCAGGCCGGTCTCGAGCCTGCGCATCGCCGTGGACGACGAGGAGCGCACCGAGCTGCGCGCGGAGTTCGAGGCGATGCGGGCGGACGGGATCGCCGCCGAGTGGGTCGAGGACCGGGACGTGCTGCGCGAGGGGCGCTTCACCGGTGCCCTGCGCCATCCGCCCGACGGGGCGCTGCAGCCCGCGCGCTGGGTGCGACGGCTCGCAGCGCGCGCCGCCGCGGCCGGCGCGGAGATCGTGGAGCACCACGACGTCACGTCGCTCGACGAGCTCGAGGCTCCGACCGTGCTCGTCGCGACGGACGGCTACCCAAGCGGTCTCCTCGGCGAGCTCGAGGGGCTGATCGTCCCGACGCGCGGCCAGGTGATCGCCACCGAGCCGATCCCCGAGCGGCTGTTCGAGGTGCCGCACTACGGCCGACACGGCTTCGACTACTGGCACCAGACGGAGGACGGCAGGATCGTCGCAGGGGGTTTCCGGGACGTGGCGCTCGACGAGGAGTTCACCGCCGACGAGGAGCTGACCGAGCCCGTGCAGCGCGCGCTGTCCGCCTTCGTGGACGACCTCCTCGGGCGCCCGCTGCGCGTCGACTACCGGTGGGCGGGCATCTTCGGGCTCGTGCTCGACTTCCTGCCGGTGGTCGGGCGCGTTCCCGGGAGCGACCGGCTCTGGATCGCCGGCGGCTATTCGGGCCACGGGAACGTGCTGGGCTTCGCGTGTGGTCGCCTCGCGGCCCGTGCGATCGTCGGCGATCGCGATCCGCTGCTCGCGCACTTCGAGCCGGCACGGCTGATCGGCTGACGCGCGGCACCGGGACGATCGCAGCCGGGGGCCGGCGGGGCGAGCCTCCGCCTACAGGTCGAGCTCGAGACGCGGCACGTCGAGGGCGTCGAGCTTCGCGAGCGCGATGCGCGCGATCGCGAGGTCCTGGATGGCCAGCCCGGTCGAGTCGAACAGGGTGACGTCGCGCCCGCTGCGGCGTCCTTCCGCGTTGCCGGCGAGCACCTGCCCGAGCTCGGTGACGACGTCGCGGCCGACGAGCCCCGCGCCGACGGCGGCGGCGAGCTCGCCACCGTGGCTCGCCTGCTGCCAGTCGTCGCAGAAGACGTGGGCGCGGGCGAGCTCCTCGACCGCGATCTCGGCCTTTCCCGGCCCGTCGGCGCCCATGAGGGACACGTGCTGTCCGTCGTCGAGGGCGCCGGCCGGGAAGAGCACCTCCGCACCGGGGGTGACGGTGATCACCGCATCTGCGCGGAGCGCCTCGTCAAGTCCGACGGCCGTCAGTCCGAGAGCGTCCGCCACGGCGGCTGCGCGGCTCGAGTCTCGGTCGTGCACCACGGCGGGCCGCCCCATCGCGGCGAGCATCCGCGCCGTCTCGGCGCCGTTCACCCCGCAGCCCACGACGGCGACCGTCTCCGCGCCCCGGCGGGCGAGCGTCTCGACCGCGAGGACACCTGCCGCGGCCGTGCGGAGCGCCGTCACCGCGGCGGCGTCGAGCAGGGCGAGCAGCCGTCCCGTCGCGGCGTCGGACACGAGGACGAGACCGGTCACCGTCGGCAGTCCGAGCGCCGGGTTCCCGGGGAACGACGTCACCCACTTGAGGATCGCGATGCCGTCGCCCAGCGCCGGCATGGCGCGGAAGTCCCCGGCCGGGTAGCTCGCGACGTACACCTTGGGCTGCATCGTCCACTCACCGCGGGCGTGGGCGACGAACGCCGCCCGCACGGCGTCGTAGGCCTCGTGCGGCGACACTGCCCGCCGCACGTCGGACGCTGCGAGGAACGCGACGCTCACCGCCGCCAAGCCTACGGTCTGCGGACGAGACGTGCCTGTGGTGGAATCGCCGCATGGGGCCGGCGATCGTCGTCACGCATCTGCGAGTCGTCCGGGGCGGCGTCGAGGTCCTGCCTGACCTCGACCTCGTCGTCGGACAGGGGCAGGTGACGGGTCTGCTCGGTCCGAGCGGCAGCGGCAAGTCCACGCTGATGCGGGCGATCGTGGGCGTGCAACAGGTCGCCGGCGGGTTGGTGACGGTGCTCGGAGAGCCGGCCGGCGCGGTCGAGCTCCGACGTCGGGTCGGGTACGTCACGCAGGCGCCGTCCGTCTACCCCGACCTCAGCGTCGTCGAGAACCTGCGGTACTTCGCCCGCATCGTCGGGGCTCCGGCAGCCCGGGTCGAGGAGGTGCTCGGGGTCGTCGACCTGGGGTCGGAGCGAGGGAAGGTCGTCGGGCGGCTGTCCGGAGGGCAGCGTGCCCGCGTGTCGCTGGCGACCGCTCTCCTCGGCGAGCCGGAGCTGCTCGTCCTCGACGAGCCGACCGTCGGCCTCGATCCCGTCCTGCGCCGCGACCTCTGGTCGTTCTTCCGCGAGCTCGCGGCGGCTGGGTCGACGCTGCTGGTCTCGAGCCACGTGATGGACGAGGCGGATCGGTGCGACGCGCTGGTGCTGCTTCGCGACGGCCGGGTGCTCGCGCACGAGACGCCTGCGAGCCTGCGCGCGCGGACGGGCGTCGAGAGCCTGGACGCGGCTTTCCTGCGCCTCGTGGAGCCGGAGCCGTGAGCCTCACGGCGGTCGGGGCGACGGCGGCCCGCGTGCTCTCCCAGCTGCGGCGCGATCCGCGCACCCTCGCGCTCCTGCTGGTCGTGCCGTGCGTGCTGCTCTTCCTGCTCGACCAGCTGTTCGCCGGGCGCGAGGAGGTGTTCCAGCAGATCGGGGTCCCGATGCTCGGGCTCTTCCCCCTGATCTCGATGTTCCTGGTCACGTCGATCACGATGCTCCGGGAGCGGACGTCGGGGACGCTCGAGCGCCTGCTGACGATGCCGATCGCGAAGCTCGACCTGCTGCTCGGCTACGGCGTCGCATTCGCCCTCGTCGCGGCGGTGCAGGGGACGGTCGTCTCGCTCGTCGGCTTCGGCCTGCTCGACCTCCAGAGCGCCAACCCGCGTGTCGTGATCCTGCTGCTGGCGGTCGCGAACGCCGTGCTGGGAATGGCGTTGGGGCTGTTCGTGAGCGCCTTCGCCCAGACCGAGTTCCAGGCCGTGCAGTTCATGCCGGCGTTCGTGTTCCCCCAGCTGCTGCTCTGCGGGCTGTTCGTGGCGCGCGAGGACATGGCCGAGTGGCTCCAGGCGCTGTCTGCCCTCTTCCCGATGACGTACGCGTTCGACGCGCTCGACCGAGCCGCCACGCTGCCCGACCTGGACGCGCGCTTCTGGCTCGACGTCGTCGTCGTGATCGGTGCGACGTTGCTCGCGCTCGCCCTGGGCGCCGCGACGCTCCGCCGCCGCACGCCCTAGCCATGCGACAGCATCCGTCACCGTGTCCAGCCCCGGCTAGCCGCGGTCGTAGTCACTCATCTCGTCGCGCGGCGATGCGTGCCAGCGGGGCGGGAGGGCCCGGTGCCGGGCTTCAGCCCGGCTCGTGTCTAGCCGGGGCACGACCAGACGATGGCGTCGCCCGCTCACGTCGAGATCATGACGCACACGGCATCGCCGACCACGTCGACGGCCACCGACTGCCATTCGAGCGGGGATGGTCTCTCGCGCGGTCAGATGGTGATGACGTTGCCCGGTGCGGACGCCGAATGCGTGTCCCATGTCCCAGGGACGCCCTTGAGGTTCCGCCGCCCTCGGCCGTGGCCAGGACACGATCGAAGTCCGTCTCGGCACCGACATGCCGGTGCCGCGGCGGTCGAAGACGACGACCCGTGCGAACGATCCGAGACGTCGCAAACCGCGCGCGAACGGCTCGACGCGCCACATGTGCTCGACATTGGAGGCGAAGCCGGGCACGTACACCAGGTCGAACGGCCCGTCGCCGAACACCTGGTAGGCGATGTGGGCGCCGTCTGGCGTCTTGACGTAGCGCGTCTCGGGAGGCTCCATCCGGCAGGTCTTGCGCAGAACCGTTGAACGCGCGCAATCAGTGAGAAGGCGGTCGCATGCCCGAGCATGCTCGCGCCCGCGCTCGTGGAGTGGTGAGGCGGGTGCCGTGACCCGCGACGAGCGGCGGCGGCGGTCAGCGGCCGGACGTTGCTGCGGTCGACGTACGGCCGTCCTGGATCGTGACGACGGCGACCAGGTCGGCCGCTTCGTCGTAGGCGTAGACGATGAGCAGCCAGCGCCAGGGCCCGAGGACGAACTGGAAGTCGCGCCAACGGCCCTCGAGTGAGGCGCCGAGAAGCGGGAAGCGCTCCAACGGCTCGATCGATCGGCGCACCCGCGACGGCGTATCCGGGGGAAGGCTGTGCGTCGCGATGAGGCGCGCGAGGTCGGCCACGGCCCCGGGTGCGACGAGGACGCGGCTCAACCGAGGTCGGTCAGTGGTCGGCCACGCCCGGCCTTGACGTCGGCGCGTCCCTGCTGGGCGCGCTCGAAGGCGCCGGGGATCGAATCGAGAAGCGCGGTGACGTTGGCGGGGTCGGGGTCGGCATCGTCGAGCGCTGTCATCAGAAGCGACCGAGCGAGGGTTCCCTCGTTCACATGGGTGCGATCCGCCAGCCGTCGCAGCTTCTCGGCATGCACGTCATCGAGGGTCACGTTGACGCGGTTCGGGTTGGTGCCGCCCACCGGCCCATACTACACGCTGAAGCACGTGGCGTGCACCTCTGGCGGAAGGGAGGCCGCCTGCGCGAGCAGGCCCGCGCCTGAACGCGCTCCCCCGCCTAGTAGAACCCCTCACGCCTCGCGTAGCGCTCGGCGCGCTCGGCGTCGTAGGTCTCTGCGTCGATCGTCTCGTCGAGGATGCGTACCGATCCGGGCGGGTCGCCGCGCGGCGTCACGTCGCACGACCCGTCGGCGCGCGAGGTCGCGAGCAGGTGGAGCGGCGAGAGCTCCACGAACCGTCGGGTGTGCCGGTTGAGCGCGGGTGCGATCTTCGTCGGGACGACGTCGTTCGGCTCGCCGATCACCGCGCGCATCGTGGCGACGTCCGCGATCACCTCACGTGGCTCGATGCTCAGCGCGCGCACGCGCCCGCTAGGTCGCCTTGACGGCGGCGATCAGCTTGACGACGGAGTCCTTGGCGTTGCCGAACAGCATCGTCGTCTTGGGGTCGAGGAAGAGCTCGTTGTCGATGCCCGCGAACCCCGGGGCCATCGAGCGCTTCATCACGACGACCGAAGCGGCCTTGTCCACGTCGAGGATCGGCATGCCGTAGATCGGGCTCGCCGGGTCGCTCCGTGCCGCCGGGTTGACCACGTCGTTGGCGCCGATCACGAGGGCGACGTCGGTCTGGGGGAACTCCGGGTTGATCTCGTCCATCTCCTTGAGCTGGTCGTAGGGCACATTCGCCTCGGCGAGGAGCACGTTCATGTGCCCCGGCATGCGACCGGCGACCGGGTGGATCGCATAGGCGACCTCGACTCCCTTCTCCTCGAGCAGCTCGGCGAGCTGGCGCACGTCGTGCTGGGACTGCGCGACCGCCATCCCGTAGCCAGGGACGACCACGACCTTCCGCGCGAAGCTGAGCTGCACCGCGACGTCGTCGGGGGTCGTCGCGCGCACCGTGCGTCCGTCGTCGGCGAAGGCGGTGCCGCTGCCGGTCTGCACCTGACCGAACGCGCCGAAGAGGACGTTGGCGACCGAGCGGTTCATGGCCTTCGCCATCAGCAGCGTGAGGAGGGTGCCGGAGGCGCCGACGAGCATCCCGGCGACGATCAGCACGGTGTTGTCGAGCACGAGCCCGGTGGCCGAGGCGGCGAGCCCGGTGAACGCGTTCAGCAACGCGATCACGACCGGCATGTCGGCGCCGCCGATCGGGAGCACGAAGAGCACGCCGAAGAGGAGCGCGAGGCCGATCAGGGCCCACAGCGCCCACTCGGACTCGACCCCCGCGATCAGCGCGATCCCCAGCGCGACCGCGCCGCCGAGCACGGCGATGTTGAAGACGTTCTGGCCGGGGAAGACGATCGGGCGGCCACTGACGAGCTCCTGCAGCTTCGCGAACGCGACGAGCGAGCCTGCGAACGAGACCGAGCCGATCAGCGCGGAGAGCACGGTCGAGACGATCGCGTCGGTCGAGAGCCCTCCTGCAGCCTCGTGGAACTCGGCCATCGCGATCAGCGCCGCCGCGCCGCCGCCGACCCCGTTGAACAGGGCCACCATCTGCGGCATCGCGGTCATCTTGACCGTCCGGGCCCCGACCAGGCCGACGGCGGTGCCGATCAGCGCGCCGATCACGATCAGCGCCCAGTTGCCGATCCCGTCGATCAGCAGGGTGGTGACGATCGCGACGATCATCCCGACCCCGCCGATCCAGTTGCCCCGCCGCGCGTGCTTCGGCGAGGAGAGGAAGCGCAGCGCGAGGATGAAGCAGACGATCGCGACGAGGTAGAGCAGCCCGATGACGTCCGGGTCGGAGATCACGTCTTCGGCTCCCCCTGCTTCGGCTCGGGCCGGCGCTTGAACATCTCGAGCATGCGGTCGGTCACGAACCAGCCGCCGACGACGTTCGCCGTGGCGAGCGTCATCGCGAGGAAGCCGACCGTCTTTGTGAAGCCGTCGTCGGCGAAGCCGAGCACGATGATCGCGCCGACGACCACGATGCCGTGGATGAAGTTCGTGCCCGACATGAGCGGCGTGTGGAGCATCGTGGGCACCTTCGAGATCACCTCGAAGCCGAGGAACACCGAGAGGACGAGGATCGTCAGCTCGATCACGAAGGACATGTCGCTCATGGCGCCCCCTCCTCCTCGGTCGGCTCGGTCGCGGCCTCGGGGCTCGGCGCCTCGGGCCGCTGCGTGACGCACGCGCCAGCGACGATCTCGTCCTCCCAGTCGAGCGCGAGCTCGCCCTGCGGCGCGAGCAGCTCCAGGAGGGCCAGCACGTTGCGCGCGTACAGACGGCTCGCGTCGGCAGCCATCGTCGAGGGCAGGTTCGTGTGACCGACGATCGTCACGCCTCCCACGACGGTCTCCTCCCCCGGAACGGTGAGCTCGCAGTTGCCGCCGGTCTCGGCCGCGAGGTCGACGACGCAGCTGCCCGGACGCATCCGCTCGACCGCCGCCGCCGGGATCAGCCGGGGCGCGGGGCGACCCGGCACGAGCGCCGTCGTGATCACGACGTCGAAGTCGGGGATCCGCTCCTCCAGGGCGCGCTGCTGAGCGGCCTGCTGCTCCGGCGTCAGCTCCTTCGCGTAGCCACCCTCGGTCTCCTCGCCCTTGACCCCGAGATCGAGGAACGTCGCGCCGAGCGACTGCACCTGCTCTGCGACGGCCGGGCGCACGTCGAAGGCGGACACGACGGCGCCGAGCCGGCGGGCGGTTGCGATCGCCTGCAGCCCGGCGACGCCCGCCCCGAGCACGAGCACCCGGGCCGGGGCGATCGTCCCGGCAGCCGTCATCATCATCGGGAACAGCTTCGGCACGCGATCGGCGGCGATCAGCACCGCCTTGTACCCCGCGACCGTCGCCTGGGAGGAGAGCGCGTCCATCGACTGCGCCCGCGTGATGCGTGGCAGCGACTCCATCGCGAAGCCGATCACGCCATGCGCGTCCAGACGCTCGATCCCCTCGCGATCCGTCAGCGGCGCGAGGAAGCCGAGCAGCGCCGTGCCCGGGGAGAGCGCGGCGAGCGCCTCGTCGTCGGGTCGCCGCACGCACACGACGATCGCAGCGCCGGCGAGCGTCTCGGCTCGGCCGCCGAGCGTGGCGCCGGCGGCCGCGTAGTCGTCGTCGGTGAACCCTGCGGCGACGCCCGCACCCCGCTCGACCGCGACCTCGGCGCCACCGGCCGCGAGCTTTGCGACCGCCTCCGGGGTCAGCGCCACCCGGCTCTCTCCGGCAGTCGACTCCCGAGGCACCGAGATGCGCATCCCACGGCGGAATCTACGGGAAGGGATCGGGGCTCGCCCGGGGAACCATTCCGACCGTGACGGGACTCTCCGCGCTGACTGCCGCGATGGACGTCGCAGACCCCGACCTGGGCGAGCACGCTGCGCGGGTCGGGCGCCATGCGGAGGCCGTCGCGGTCCGCCTCGGCTGGAGTGACGCGCAGCTCGAGCACCTCCGGCTCGGCTCGGCGCTGCACGACGTGGGCAAGCTCACGGTTCGTCGCGAGGTGCTCACGAAGCCGGGACGGCTGAGCGACGACGAGCTCGCCGAGATCCGGGCCCACCCCGTCGAGGGCCTCTGGCTGCTGGCGGGGCTGCCGGCGCTCGCACCCGCGCTCCCGTACGTGCTGTTCCACCACGAGCGCTGGGACGGTGCGGGGTATCCGACCCGCCGGCAGGGGGCCGAGATCCCGATCGAGGGCCGCCTGATGGCCGTCGCCGACGCATTCGACGCGATGACGAGCGAGCGTCCCTATCGCGCGGCGCTCCCCCTCGACCACGCGCTCACCGAGGTGTCCCGCTGCGCCGGGTCGCAGTTCGACCCCGAGATCGCCGCTGCGCTCGTCGACGCGGTGGAGTGCGGCGACGTCGCCCTCAGGCCCGCGGCGTAGGGGCCGGGCTTGCCCGGCCCGGTCGTGCGCCCCGGGCAGTCGAGGAGCGGGCGAGTGGTCGAACGGGCTGGTCATGCCTCAGCGACGCCCCGGGGGCGGAACGCTGGGCGGAACGCTGGGCGGAACGCTGGGCGGAATGCCGGGCGGAATGCCGGGCGGAATGCCGGGCGGGGCAAGCCCCGCCCCTACAGGGACGCCCAGACCTCGAGCTTCGTGCGGGTGCGGCGGATCACCTCGTCGGTGTAGTCCGTCGTCCCGTGCGCGCCGCCGAGATCTGCGGTGCGAACACCCTCCGCGACCGCCTCGAGGCTCGCCTCGCGGATCGCGCGCCCCGCGGTCTGACACGGTTCGTCCTCGGCGTGTGCGAGGAGGGCCGCGGCAGCGAGGATCATGGCCAGCGGGTTGGCGACGTCCTTCCCCTGCAGCGACGGGGCGGTGCCGTGCGCGGCCTCCGCCATCAGCGCCGTCGGGGCGTCCCCGGCGTCCTCGAACGCGACGAGCAGCGACTCGGAGCCGGCGATCGACCCGAACAGCGGCAGCACGAGGTCGGAGAGGATGTCACCGTCACGGTTGAGCGCCGGGATCACCATCGGCGCACCGCTGGAGGAGATCAGCAGCGCGAAGGTCGCATCGATCAGCTGCGGCTCGTACGGCACGGCCGGATGGCGTGCCGCGGCGGCGTCCATCTCCTCCTTCAGCATCCCCTCGTAGACGGGGCTGACGGTGTACTTCGGCCCGCCGAAGACCTTGGCGCCGGTGCGCGCTGCCTGACGGAATGCGAACTCGGCGACCGCCCGACAGACGCCGCGCTCGATCCGCTCCGTCCGGAACGCGACCTCCCCGTCGCCTGCCCCCTCACGCCACTCCTTGGCGCCGTAGGCGTCCCCGACCGCCATCCGCACGACGGAGATCGGCGAGTGGACGCCACCGACCGGGACGACCCCGGGGATCCGCCGTCCCGTGCGAACGATCACCTTGCCGCCGATCTCCTCGCGCAGGATCCGATTGGGCGACCCGACGTCGCCGGGCTGCTCCGGGGTGACCGTGGCGGCCTTCAGACCGAGACCGTGGGCGCGGATCGCCCGGGCTGCCTCGTGGACGACGCCGTTGCCGGTCGCACGGCGGCCCTCGAGGGACAGGTCGAAGCGGGGGAGGGAGAGCTCGAGTCCGATCACGTCCGGCGCCAGGACGCGCAGCGCCGCCTCCAGCAGCTCCTGGCCGGTCTGATCCCCCTCCAGGACGACGATCGTGCGCGAGTCCATGGGCGCGCGATTGTAGACGCGCAGCCAGGTCCTCGCAGCGCGTCCTGGAAGTCGGTATTCTCGTTCGATATGTTTCGGCTAACGGAACGACGGCATTGTCGCCGATTCATCATGGCACGAAGAGCTCACGAAGGAGAAATCATGGCCAGAAAGACCGTTCTCGTTTGCGACAGCTGCGGCAGCGAGGTCGAGGAGGGCAAGGGCGCCGTCCTGCGGGTGACGTTCAACGACGCGCGACGCGGAGCGAAGCAGGCCGACCTCTGCGACAGCTGCGCGGGCGCGATGCCGGGCGTCGCGGTCGCGCGACGCGGCCGGAAGCCGAAGTCGCTCTCGTAGCGCCCGATCCGACGGAGGGCCGACCGCGCCCGACTACCATGGCGCGGTGAGTCTCTCGATCGTCGTCGGTCCGGCCCATGCGGGCAAGGTCGCGCTGCTGCTCGAGCGGACGCTCGAGCGGCTCGAGCGCGATCCCTGGCTGATCGTCCCCAACCGCCTCGACGTCGAGCGCACCGAGCGCGAGCTGGTAGCCCGTGCGGGAGGCCTGCTGGCCGGCACGATCGGGACCTTCGACACCCTCTTCGAGCACCTGGCGCACGGCGATGGCGCCGGGCGGCGAGTGCTGGGCGACGCCGAGCGAGCGGTCGTCGTCCGTCGGGTCGTCGCCCGGCACGCGCGCGACCACGGCGGCGCCGGAGGGTCGGCGTCGTTCCCCGGGTATGCGGACGCGCTCGGCCGCACCCTCGAGGAGCTCGACGCGGCGCTCGTCGAGCCGGCTGCGCTCGCCGAGCCGCTCGCGGGCCTGCTGGCCGGCTACCGCGCGGAGCTGGAGGCGATCGGCGCGTGGGATCGCGGCGCCCTCCGGCGTCGGGCCGTCGAGCGCCTCGGACACGACCTGAGCGCCTGGGGCGACGCCCCCGTGCTCGCCTACGGCTTCGAGGATCTCACCGGCGCCGAGTGGGCGCTGCTCGAGGCGCTCGCCGCGCGGACGGACGTCCACGTGTCGGTGCCGTACGAGCCCGGACGCGCCGCCTACGAGGCCCTCGCCCGGACCGTCGCCGACCTCGCGGCCCTCGCAGGCGACCGGGTCGTCGAGCTTCCCCCCGGGGCGGCCGCCCATCTGCCGTCGGGCCTCGCCCACCTCGAGCGCCAGCTCTTCTCCGATGCGCCGCAGCGCACGACGCTCGACGACAGCGTCCGCTTCCTCGAGGGAGCGGGGGCCCGCGGGACGCTCGAGCTCGTGGCACAGGAGGTGCTCGAGCTCGGCCGCGAGGGCGTGCCGCTGCACGAGATCGCCGTGCTCTGCCCCTCCGTCGACGCCGTGCGCGCGCCGATCGAGACGGCCTTCGCGGCCTTCGACGTGCCGCTGGCGATCGAAGGCCGCTGCGACCTCAGGCTCACGCCCTTCGGCGGCTCGCTCCTCTCCCTGCTCCGCTTCGCATGGCTCGGCGGCGAGCGGCCCGAGCTCTACGCGCACCTGCGCTCGCCGTACTCGGGGCTCGCGCGGCGCGACGTCGACTGGGCGGAGGGCAAGCTGCGTGGACGCGGCGTCGTCCGTGGCGACCGGGCGGTCGAGGTCACGAGCGAGGTGCGCGGCGGGCGCAGCCTGCCAACGCTCGACCTCGTCCTCCGCGCCGAGTCTCCCCTCGACCTCGTGCGCGACGTAGCGGCGCTCATGCTTCGCAACGCCCATGGGCTCGCGGACCCCGGCTCGGCCCCGCGCTCGCGCGCCGACCTGCGGGCGCTCGACGCGATCGTCCGGACGCTGGACGAGCTCGGAGCGCTCGCGTCGGGAGGGCTCGACATCGGCCGCGGCGACGTGCTGGCGGCGCTCGAGCGCACGAGCGTGCGCGGTGACCGCCCTTCGGCGCCGGGCAAAGTCGCGGTGCTCGACCTCGCACGGGCGCGGACGCGGCGCTTCGCGGTCGTCTTCGTCGTCGGGCTCGAGCAGGGGGTGCTCCCGCGACGGGCGCGGCCGTCGGCCTTCCTCGGGGACGACGAGCGCCGGACGCTCGCGGAGCGCCGCGGGGTGCGCCTCGAGCGGACGGACGGCGTCGCGCGCGACCGCTACCTGTTCCTGACCGCCTGCACGCGGCCCACCCGGCGGCTCGTGCTCGTGCGCCAGGCCGTGGGCGAGGAAGGGGCTCCGCGTGAGGCGAGCCCCTTCTGGGACGCGGTGCGCGAGCTCTACGACGAGGACGACGTCCGGCGCCACACGCAGCGCCGGCCGCTCTCGGCGCTCACGTCGAGGCTCGAGACGGCGCCGACCGAGCGCGAGCGGCTCCGCTCGCTGGCCCGACTCGCGGCGGACGAGCCCGCGGACGCGCTCGCGCTCGCGCTCGCCAACGGCTGGGAGCGGCGGTTGCGCCGCGCGCTGCGCGCGTTCGAGCGCCCAACGCGCCTCACGGGCCCTGCGGCGCTCGAGGTGCTCCGCGCGCGGGAGGCGTTCGGCGTGTCCGACCTCGAGCGGATGGCCGGCTGCTCTGCAGCCTGGTTCGTGGAGCGTCACCTCCGACCGGGTGCCATCGACAAGGAGATCGACCGGCTGATGCGCGGGTCGATCCTGCACGCGGCGCTGCAGCGCTTCTACGCGCAGCTGCCCCGCGAGCTGCCGGGTGCCGAGCGGGTCACGCCGGACAACGTCGAGGAGGCGGTCGCGCTGATGCGCTCGTGCGTCGCTGCTGCCGTCGAGTCGGGGATGCGCATCGACGCCGGCGACCTCGACCGGCGCGAGCTCGAGCAGGGGCTGCAACGCGACCTCGAGCAGCTCGTCCGGGACGAGGCCGTGGAGCCGTCGCCCTTCGTCCCGCGCAAGCTCGAGGTCTCGTTCCGCGACTACGAGCTCGAGCCCGGTGTCGTCGTCACCGGCAAGATCGACCGGGTCGACGTCGACCCGATGAGCGCACGGGGGATCGTCGTCGACTACAAGTCAGGCCACGCATCGTCGGCCAGCGAGATCCTCGGCGGCGACAAGCTGCAGCTGCCGCTGTACCTGCTGGTGCTGCGTGACCGGCTCGGGCTCGAGCCGATGGGCGGGGTGTACGTCTCGGTCGGTGGGGGGAGACGTCGGCGGGGGATCCTGCGCGGCGGCGACGAGGCGGTTCCGGGGTTCGCGTCCGGCGACTACGTCGATCCAGAGGCGTTCGACGGGGCCCTGGCGTCGGCGCGGGACACGGCGATCGCCCTCGTCGGCCGGATCCGCGAGGGCGACGTGCGTCACGACCCCACGAACGGCGAGTGCCCCGCGTGGTGCGACCTGTGGCGCATCTGCCGCAAGAGGCGCGCGTGAGCCGGCAGCCGAACCAGCAGCAGGCGGCGGCGATCGAGGCACGCGGTCGGGTGTTCGTCGCCGCAGGCGCCGGCACGGGGAAGACGGCGGTTCTCGTCGAGCGGTTCGTGCGGGCGGTGACCGACGACGGCCTCGACGTCGAGTCGCTGCTCGTGATCACCTACACCGAGCGGGCCGCAGGCGAGCTGCGGTCGCGCATCAGGGCGCGTCTGCTCGAGGTCGGACGGCCAGACCTGGCCCGTGCGCTCGACGGCGCCTGGATCTCGACGATCCACGGGTTCTGCCGCCGTCTGCTCTCGATCCACGCCCTCGCGGCCGGTGTCGATCCCGGCTTCCGCGTGCTGGGTGAGGCGCAGGCACGCGTGCTCCAAGGGGAGGCCTTCGACGACGCGCTGACCACCTTCTGCTCGGTCGACGAGGAGGAGCGCTGGCGGCTGCTGGCGACGTACGGGGCGAAGGGGCTGCGCTCGATGCTCGTCGGCGTGTACGACACCCTGCGCTCAGCCGGGCGTCCCCTCGTGCTGGAGCCCGCCGTGCGACCCGATCTCGACGCCCTCCACCGCGAGCTCCGCGAGGCGGCTGCGGCGCTCGTCGCCGACAGCGGCGCGACGGAGCTGCAGCGCCGGGCGGCGGCCGCTGCCCTTGCGCTGGTCGAGGCCACCTCACTGCCCGAGCGGCTGCTCGAGCTCGACTCCTTCGCGGCCCGCGGGCCGCGCGCCGCGAGCTTCAACGAGGCGCGGGAGGCGGTGCGCGCCGCCGCGCTCGAGGAGCTCGCGGCCCGCGACCGGGAGCTGCTCGAGGAGCTGCTCGCCGCGTTCGGCGACGCGTACGCGCGTGCGAAGGACAGGGAGTCGGCGCTCGACTTCGAGGACCTCCAGCTCAGGGTGCGCGACCTGCTCGCCGGTGACGCCGAGCTGCGCGCACGAGAGCGCCAGCGGTTCCGGTCGGTGATGGTGGACGAGTTCCAGGACACGAACCGGCTCCAGACCGAGCTGATCGACCACCTCGTCGAGGGCGACGAGCTGGACGTGTTCTTCGTCGGCGACGAGTTCCAGTCGATCTACGGGTTCCGCCACGCTGACGTCGCCGTCTTCCGCGAGCGCCGCGAGGCGGCGCCGGCCGTGCTCCCGCTCACGCTCAACTATCGCTCGCGCCCCGAGGTGCTCGCGGTCGTGAACGAGCTGTTCGCCGCGGAGTTCGGCGACGACTTCCTCCGGCTCGAGGCGGTGGACGGGCCGCTCGACGAGCCGCTGCGCAGCGCCGTCGAGCTGCTCGTGACCGACAAGGCGGCTGCGGCCGAAGCAGGCGTGAGCTGGCGCCGGAGCGAGGCCCGCTCGGTCGCGCGCCGTGTCCGCGAGCTCGTCGACGGCGGCGTCGCGCTCCCCGGGGAGATCGTGCTCCTGTTCGCCGCCGGCACCGACGCCGAGTGGTACGAGGAGGAGCTCCGGGCGGTCGGGCTGCCCACGATCCGCTCGGCGGGCAAGAGCTACTTCGGGCAGCAGCAGGTCGTCGATCTCGTCTCGTACCTGCGGCTGCTCCAGAACCGCTACGACGACGAGGCGCTGCTGACCGTGCTGGCATCGCCGTTCGTCGGCGTCTCGAACGACGCGCTCGTGCTGGTGCGCGCCGCTGCGACCCGCATGCCGCTGTTCAAGGGGATCGAGCGGACGCTTCCGGGCGGCCTGGCGGAGGACGACCGGCGCATGCTGCGCGCGTTCCTCCAGCGCTACGAGCGCCTCGTCGAGCTCGCCGCGCATGCGCCGCTCGAGCTGGTCTGCGAGCGCATCCTCACCGAGCACGACTACGACCTCGCGGTGCTGGCGCTTCCGGACGGACGCCGCAGGTACGCGAACCTCAGGAAGCTCGCCAGGCTCGCTCGCGCGTACGAGGAGCTCCGGGGTCCCGACGTCGAGGGCTTCGTCCGGTTCGTCGCCGAGCAGCAGGCCGTCGGGGCGCGGGAGCTGGACGCCGTCTCCGAGGAGGAGGGCGCCGACGCCGTCCGGCTGCTCACGATCCACGCGGCGAAGGGGCTCGAGTTCAAGGTCGTGATCGTCGCCGACGCGGGCCGCGAGCGCCATCGCGCGGACGACATCCTCTGCCTGTCCGACGGACGGTTCGGGTTCAAGGTCGCCCATCCGGCGACGGGGTCGCGTGTCGGCACGACGTCGTACCAGGACGTGCGCGACTCGCACGAGCGGGCCGAGCAGGCCGAGCGGCTGCGCCTGTACTACGTCGCGATGACCCGCGCGATGGACCGCCTGCTCGTGTCGGGCTCCGTCGATCTCGACGGCGGGAAGCCGGAGAGCACGCCGATCCGGTGGGTGCTGGAGCGACTCGGGCTGGCCGACGAGCTCGCGGCTGCCGGTGACGGGCCGATCGAGGTGCGACGTGGCGAGGCGTCGATCCTGATCCACCTCGACCGAGGTGCGGCGGACGCTCGAGGCGACGGCGACGGCGACTCGGATGCCGTCCGAGGCACAAGGGAGCCCGACGAGGCCGAGGACGCCGAGCCGGGCCAGCTCGCCCTGTTCGCCGGGAGCGGCGAGGAGCTGCCGCCGCGGGCACCGCGCCTCCACGCGCTCCCGAACCTGCCCGAGCCATCGCTCGGGAACGTCACACGGCTCTCGTACTCGGCGATCTCCCTCTTCGAGCGCTGCCCCTACCGCTTCTACGTCGAGCGGGTGGTCGGCATGCGCCCGACGCCGTGGGCGTCGGCCGGGGAGGGGGACGGCGGTCGCCTGCACCCCACCGAGATCGGCGACGCCGTGCACCGGCTCCTGGAGCGGGTCGATCTCGCGGATCCGGCCCCGCCTGCCGAGCTCCGGGAGCTCGTGCGCTTCTGGTACCCGTCCGTCATCGACGCGGAGCTCGAGGCGATAGCGACGCTCGTCGCCGCGTACTGCCGCTCTGAGCTCGCCACGCGCATCGCGGGCCTCGCCGGAGCTCGCCCCGAGCGGCCGTTCGCGTTCGAGGTCGACGGCGTGCTGCTCGGGGGCCGGCTCGACGTCCTCTGGCGCGAGGGGCCGCGCGCGCTCGTGCTCGACTACAAGACGAACGCGCTCGAGGATCGCGCCCCGGCTGCGATCGTCGCCGACGAGTACGAGGTGCAGCGCACGGTCTACGCGCTCGCCTGCCTGCGAGCGGGTGCCGAGGAGGTGGAGGTCGTCTACCAGTTCCTCGAGGCCCCTGCGGACGTCGTGAGCCGCACGTACACCGCAGCGGACGCCCCGGCCCTCGAGCACCCGCTCCGCACGACCATCCGACGCATCGCGGAGGGCGAGCTCCGCCCGACGCCGAGCCCCTACGCCTGCTCGGGCTGCCCGGCGCTCGACCGGGTCTGCGCAGGACCGCGGCTCCCGTCGCAGGCCCGCGGAGCCATCCTCGAGCCGACCGGATAGCCTCGGCCGATGCGCGTCGCCGCACCCGACAACGTGATCGCGTACCTCGGGGGACTGCGTGGCGCGTAGCTACGTCGCCGAGGCGCGTCGTCGCGGGCTCGGCCGGCGTCGCGACCGGATCGGCCCGATCGTCGAGCGGCTCGCCGTGGAGCACGCCGACGCCGAGATCGCGCTGCGGTTCGAGAGCGACCTCGAGCTGCTCGTCTCGGTGATGCTCTCCGCGCAGACGACCGACGTGAACGTCAACCGCGTCACCGCGACGCTGTTCCGCAAGTACCGCAGACCCGAGGACTACCTCGCCGTGCCGCAGGAGGAGCTGGAGCGCGACGTCTTCAAGACGGGCTTCTACCGGCAGAAGGCGAGGGCGATCCGGGGCACGATGCGGATCCTGCTCGACGAGTTCGACGGCGAGGTGCCGCGCACGATCCCCGAGCTGCTGCGCCTGCCGGGCGTCGCGCGCAAGACTGCCAACGTCGTGGCCGCTGAGCTCGGCCACGCGCAGGGGATCGTGGTGGACACGCACGTGCGCCGGCTCTCGCAGCGGCTCGGGCTGACGCGGCAGGAGGATCCGGTCAAGATCGAGCGGGATCTCGTGCGCATCGTCCCCCGCGCGGACTGGGCGCGCTTTCCGCATCTGCTCATCTGGCACGGACGACGCGTGTGCGATGCGCGCAAGCCGCGCTGCGACGCGTGCGTGCTCGCCGACCTCTGCCCGGCGTCGCGCGTCGACCTCCGTCAGGTGCCTGGCTGAAGCCAGGCACCTGGTACCCGGCGACCCGTGCGCACCTGGCCCGGCCTTGCTTCAGCTGGGGTCTCGTCCTGGGGTGCCCGCGCCCACGTGGCCTGGTGCCTGGCTTCAGCCAGGCACCTCTCGACCGGCGGCGCCCCGCTACGACGCGGCGGAGGCGACGGCGTCCCGCTGCGCGGCCAGGAAGCGCTCCGCGTCGAGCGCGGCCGCGCAGCCGGAGCCGGCCGCGGTGATCGCCTGCCGGTAGACGTGATCCTGGACGTCGCCCGCAGCGAACACGCCCGGAACGTTCGTGGCGGTCGACTTGCCCTGCGTCACGAGGTAGCCCGTGTCCGGCTCGTGGTCGAGCTGGTCGAGGAAGAGCGCCGTCGTCGGGTCGTGCCCGACGGCGACGAAGAAGCCGTCCGTCGCCAGCTCGGAGAGCTCGCCGGTGACGGTGTCGCGCAGCCGGACGCCCGTCACCTTGTCGTCGCCGAGGACCTCGTCCACGACCTTGTTGAGCACGAGCTCGATCTTCTCGTCGTTCCGCGCGCGGTCGACCATCACCGCCGAGGCGCGGAACTCGTCCCGCCGGTGGACGAGGTAGACCTTGCTCGCGAAGCGCGAGACGAACGTCGCCTCCTCCATCGCCGAGTCGCCGCCGCCGACGACGACCACGACCTTGTCCCGGAAGAAGGCGGCGTCGCAGGTCGCGCAGTACGAGACCCCGCGGCCCTGCAGGCGCCGCTCGGACTCGAGCCCGAGCTGGCGCGCGGTCGCCCCCGTGGCGACGATCACTGCCCGCGCGCGGTACTCGTCGTCGCCGACCCAGACCCCGAACGGGCGCTCCGAGAAGTCGACCCGGGTCACGTCGTCGGTCACGAACTCGGCGCCGAAGCGCTCGGCCTGGCGACGGAAGTCCTGCATCATCGTCGGTCCCATCACGCCGTCGGGGTAGCCGGGGTAGTTCTCGACGTCCGAGGTGATCATCAGCTGGCCGCCCCAGTTGAACCCCTCGATCACGAGCGGCGCGAGGTTGGCGCGGGCGGTGTAGAGGGCCGCGGTGTAGCCGGCGGGGCCACCGCCGATGACGATCACGTCGCGTACGTCGGTCACGATCTCTCCTTGCTCACGGAATGGGTCAGCTCAGCGTTGGGGTCGGCGGTGCCTATTCTCTCGAACGCCGTCGGCCGGTGCGCTGTTCCGAGCGCTCCGGAGGGTCGTCGGCCTGCGACACGGCGAGCGGGCCAGGTGCTCGTCCCTACGCCGCGTCTGCGTCGCCCGGGAGCACCTCGAGCCGCCCCTGCTCGGGACCCTTCGCCGGCTCGGTGAGCTCCGCCGCGCGCAGCGCGACCGAGCGGCCGGTGACCGGCTCGAGAGCAGGCAGCTCCTTCTCCGAGAGGCTCGCCTCGCCGAGCTTGCGCGCGGTGGGGAGGACGCGTCGCTCGAGCGAGCCGATCGCCTCGTTGTACGAGCCCACCGCCTTGTCGAGCGACGCGCCGATCTTCGTCAGGTGCGACCCGGTGACGGTGAGGCGCTCGTACAGCTCCCGCCCGAGCGCGTGCACCGTGCGCGCGTCCTCGGCGATCGTCTCCTGCTGCCAGCCGTGGCCGATCGCCTGGAGCAGGACGATCAACGTCGTGGGCGACGCGATGTGCACGCGCGCCTTGACGCCGAGCTCCACGAGCTCGCGATCCTGCTCCCAGGCGGCCCGGAAGAAGCCCTCGTCGGGCAGGAACATGACCACGTACTCCGGGCTGTCGGTGAACTGCGACCAGTACTGCTTCGCGCCGAGCTTCTGCAGGTGCTCGCGCACGAGTCGCGCGTGGTCGGCGAGCTTCTGCGCCCGGACGTCCTCGTCCGAGGCCTCGAGCGCGTCGAGGTACGACGCGAGCGGCACCTTCGCGTCGACGACGACCTGCTTGCCGCCCGGCAGGCGCACGATCACGTCGGGACGCAGCCGCCCCTCGTCGGTCGTCGTCGAGACCTGCTCGGCGAAGTCGCAGTACGGGAGCATCCCGGCCAGCTCGACCACTCGCTTCAGCTGCATCTCGCCCCAACGGCCCCGGACGTGCGGTGTCCGCAGCGCGGTCGCGAGCACCTGTGTGCGCTCGCCGAGCTCGCCCAGCTGGCGCGTCAACGCGCCGTAGGAGTGCGCCCGCGCGCGGTCGAGCTCCTGCACCTGCGCGTTGACCTTCTCGAGCGACTGCGCGAGCGGCGCCACCGTCTCGCCGAGCTTCGTCCCCGCCAGCTCGAGGAACGACGCGTTCGACTGGGTGTACGCCTCCGCCGAGGCCGTGCGGATCGCGTCGCGCACGCGCGCCTCGAGCGAGCCCTCGGAGGCCTCCAGCCGCGCGCTCGCCGCAGCCAGCTCGCGCTCCAGGGCGATCACGCGCTCGGACGACGCATCGCGCGCGCCCAGCGCTGCATCCCGCTCCGCGCGCAGCGCGTCGCGGTCGGCGAGGCGGGCGCGCACCGCCACCCAGGCGCCGAGGGCGCCGATCACGAGCCCGAGGAGGAGCGCCACGATCGTCACGAGGACACTCAACGGTAGCGTCGGGTCAGGACGGCGCCGACCCGTGGCTACGATCCGGGCCATGCCGCCCACGCCGCCACCCGGGCCTGGCCCGGCGGAAGGGAGCATCGAGCGAAGGAGGCTCTACCTGGTCGCAGGCTCGGGCTTCGTGGTGCTCGCCGCGACGGTGCTCCTCTACGCCCTCGGGGGCCCCTCGTCGTCCGCGGCGCCGGGCGACGCGCGGGCTGCCCTCGAGGCGGCTGGGTGCACGCTGACCGAGGTCGCAGCACCCGAGAACGCCGCCGACCACTCGGACGTCCCGTCACCCGACACCGTGAGTCGGGACTGGAACACCGATCCCCCGACCGGCGGGCCGCACTACCGCGAGACGCTCGTCTACGGCGCCTACGACGAGCCCGTCGAGCAGGCGCGACTGATCCACAACCTCGAGCACGGAGCGGTGTTCGTCCAGTACGGCGACGACGTGCCCCCGGCGACGGTCGCGGAGCTGCGGGCTTTCTACGACGCCGATCCGAACGGCCTCGTCCTCGCGCCGTACCCCTCACTCGGCGCGAGCGTCGCCCTCGGGGCCTGGAACGACGACGGCGGCGGCCGTGGCACCGGGCGCCTGGCCGTGTGTCCCGGATTCGACGAGTCCGCGTTCGCGGCGTTCCTCTCCGCGTACCGCTTCCGTGGGCCGGAGCGCTTCGCGCCCGACTCGATGGCCCCCGGCAGCAGCTGAGCCCGCTCCGGGCCGCCGGCGCCGTCGGGGTCCACGCGGCAGGCGTCTAGACTGCCCCCTCGCCGGGGTGGCGGAACGGTCAGACGCGGCCGCCTTAAAAGCGGCTGTCCCTCGGGACATGAGGGTTCGACTCCCTCCCCCGGCACTCGTCACCCGGAGGCGCCCTCGGGCACCGCCGGGTCGCCGTCGTCGCAGTCGTCCCCAGGGCCGATCGTCCGCCGGCACGAGGCCCGGGGAGGGCACGAGTACGTCTGTATGCTCACGAGCCCATGGCGTCGACCGAGCACGCGCCGAGCTTCGCGGGACTGGAGTACGACGTCCCGCTGTACCGCCTGGCGGTCGCGCAGTACGACGAGGCCCTGCGTCACGCGCGGGTCGAGCCCGGCGTCGCAGAGCGGCTCCGACACCCGGAGCGGTCGCTGCTGGTGGCGTTCCCGGTCACGCTCGACGACGGGACGAAGGCGGTGTTCCCCGGCTACCGCGTGCAGCACTCGAGCGTGCTGGGCCCGACGACCGGCGGCATCCGCTACGACCCGACCCTCACGCTCGGCGACTGCGCCGCGCTGGCGCTGTGGACGACGTGGACGTGCGCACTCCTCCGCCTGCCCTACGGCGGGGCGGTCGGCGGCATCCGGTGCGACCCGACCGCGCTCTCGCCCGCGGAGCTCGAGCGGCTGACGCGACGGTTCACCTCCGAGCTGCTCCCCGTGATCGGGCCGAAGGAGGACATCCCCGCGCCCGATCTCGCGACGAGTGGTCAGACGATGGCCTGGATGATGGACACGTACTCGATGCAGCGCGGCTTCGCCTCGCCCGAGATCGTCACGGGCAAGCCGATCTCGATCGGGGGCTCCGTGCTCCGGCAGGAGGCGACCGGCGCCGGGGTCGCGATGGTGATCGCTCGCGCCTGCGAGCGCCTCGGCTGGAGGCTCGCGGAGCAGCGGTGCGTCGTCCAGGGGTTCGGCAACGTCGGTGCCGTGGCGGCGCAGGAGCTCGTCGATCGCGGAGCGACCGTGGTGGCCGTGTCCGACGCGTCCGGCGGCGTCCACGCGCCGGACGGCCTGGACGTGCCGACGCTGAGCGAGCACGCGCACGCGCACGGCTCGCTGGACGGCTGGTCGGGAGCGGCGCGCGTGGGCAACCACGAGCTGCTCGAGCTCGAGTGCGACGTCCTGGTGCTGGCGGCGCGGGAGGGCCAGCTCGACGCGGAGAACGCGTCGCGGCTCCGCTGCCGGCTGATCGCCGAGGCTGCGAGCGGGGCGACCTCGCTCGCCGCCGACGCCGTCCTGCGGGAGCGCGGGATCCCCGTCCTGCCCGACGTGCTCGTCGACGCGGGTGGCGTCGCCGTCTCGTACTTCGAGTGGGTGCAGGACCTCGGGCGCCTCTTCTGGGGTCGGGACGAGATCCGCGCGAAGCTCGCGGAGCAGCTCAACGACGCGTTCGACCGGGTCTGGGCGATCTCCCGCGAGCAGAGCCTCCCGCTGCGCACGGCAGCGCTCCTCGCGGGCATCCACGAGGTCGCCACGGCGCTCGAGGCGCGAGGGCTCTACCCGTGAGCGAGCGCCGTCCCGGCCGGGTGCGCGACGCGATGATCACCGAGCCGTGGTCGCTCCCCGCGCATGCGTCGGTCCGGCAGGCGGGGGAGGAGCTCTCGCCGCCCCAGGTGCGTGCCGTCTACGTCGTGGACGACGACGGCGCGCTCGTCGGCGTCGTCACGCGCAAGACCCTGGTCGCACGAGCGGTGGCCCGCGGGCTCGATCCGACGACGACGACCGTGGGGGAGATCGCGGAGCACCCGCACTACACGATCGACGCGGACACGCCGCTCGACGTGGCGTTCCGCTTCCTCGAGGAGCAGGACGCCGAGCGCGTGCCCGTGATCGAGCAGGGCAGGCTCGTCGGCGTCCTCTCCCGCTCGGTGCTCCAGCGCAGGCTTGCCGAGGACGAGGAGCCGATCGAGCAGACGGAGGCGTAGCGCCTGGTCGCCTCCGGCCTCAGCCGGACGCGCCGAGCTCCGTGTCTCGGAGGGCGTCGGGCAGATGGCACTCGGCATCGATGCAGATGCGCGTCCGGTCGCTGCGCAGGCACACGATGCCGCGGTACGCACGCTGGTCCTCGTCGAGGACCACCAGCCGCAAGCCGCCGTGCTCGTCGAGTCGGGCGAGGGCGTCCTCTGTCGGCTCGGAGGCGGCCGCGACGGGGAGCAGGGGGCGGGCGAGCCGTGCCAGCGGCGTCGAGTCCGGCACGTCGGGGCCGAGGGTGGAGGCATCGACGGCACCGAGGTAGCCGTCGCCGTCCAGCACCGGGATCACCGTCACCGACGGGTTGGCGAGCAGCGACCGGGCGTCGCCAGCGGTGTGCGCGCGGCCGAGCACGCGGCCGCGGCTGGTGACCGCCTGCGCGATCGGGCGGCCTCGGAGGGCGTCGCGCGTCGTCGTCTCCATCAGGCCGTCGTCTCCATCAGGCCGGGGTGCCGGGCACCAGCGGGGCGACCGGGTCGTCGCCGGCGGCGCAGGTCAGCTCGTCCTCCTCCACCGCGGTGCGCGGCCGGCGGTCGGCGGGGACGGGCTGGACGACCAGCCCGCGGCCGGTGAGCTCGGCGA
>CAZUVW010000009.1:0-31260 GCA_964623875.1 uncultured Gaiellales bacterium | reverse complement strand
GCACGCCAGGCCGAAGGGGCCGAACGGGCCGTCGGGCGTCAGCTGGAGGCGCCGTGCGAGCTGGGCGGCGTTGCCGAGCTCCGGATGCGCGTCGAGCGCGAGGTGGTAGGCGACGAGCGAGGTGTCGCCGCGGAAGAGCGCCTCGAGTCGGCCGCGCAGCCGCGCGTCCACGACGAGCGGCTCGTTGCGCCAGAAGAGCCCGTGGTGGACGAGCACGAGCTCGGCTCCGCTCTCCACCGCGCGCTCGAACAGCGCGCGCGAGGCGGAGACGCCGCAGACGATGCGCGTCACCTCCGCGGAGCCGACGACCTGGAGCCCCGGCGGCGCGAACTCGGGCCACCGCTCGACCTCGAGCAGAGCGTTCGCATGCGCGACGATCTCGTCCCGTTCTGCCACGCCGCGATTGTAGGGGCGGGGCTTGCCCCGCCCGCCATCGCCCGCCCTCAGCCTGCCCGGCGTGTGGTGTCGTGCTGGTGCCGGAGCAGGTACCGTTCAGCCGCTCGGGGTGTGGCGCAGCCTGGTAGCGCGCTCCGTTCGGGTCGGAGAGGCCCCCAGTTCAAATCTGGGCACCCCGATACGTGGTGGGGGAACCACGGGTTCCCCCACCTCACTGGACCGCGCGCAGCCATCGCGCGGGCAGGCACGCGGCGAACATCACCGTGGACGCCCCGGCGCCGGCGACGAGCAGCGCCTCCGGGCTCGCCAGCTCGGACGCCGCGGCCGCGGCCACCAGCCCGATCGGCATCAGGCCGATCGAGCCGAGGTAGTCGACGCTGATCACCCGGCTCAGCAGCCCCTCGGGGACGAGGGACATCAGCATCGTCTCCCACACGGCTATCCCGAAGCCGAGCGCGACGCCCCGCACGACGGCGATCGCCAGCGAGGACGAACCACGGCGACAGCACGAACAGCACGATGCCGGCGGCCGTGACCGTCCAGAGCGCGTAGCTGAGCACGCCACGGTGACGGGTCGGGGCGAGCTGCGCGAAGGCCAGCGCCCCGAGCACCATGCCGGCGCCCTGTGCCGCGAACACGAGGCCGTAGGCTCCCACGCCGCGGTCGAAGTGCTCCGCCACGAGCTCGGGCAGCAGCACCTGCACCGGGGCGATCACGACCATCAGGAAGACCGAGAACAGCGAGATCGTGACCCACAGCCACGGCACCGAGGCGACGTAGCGGATCCCGACCGCGACCTCGCGCAGCGCGCCCTGGCGCTCCTCCCGCTCGTAGGGCCGGGGTCGGGCGAGCCAGACGAGCGCGGCGGCGAACACGTAGGAGGCGGAGTCGAGCGCGAACACCGCAGCCGGCCCGAGCGGGTCGTACAGGAGCCCGGCCAGCGCCGGGCCGACGACCAGCGAGAGCTGACGCGAGACGCCGATCAGCGCGTTCGCCGAGGAGAGGTGCTGCTGCTCGACGACGAGCGGCACGATGCCGCCGAAAGCCGGCATGAAGAACCCGCTGCCGAGCCCCATCACGAGCGCGACCGCGCCCAGCACCGCGACCGTGGTGTGCCCGGTCGCCTGGACCACGACGAGCCCGGCGACGACGACCGCCCGGGCGAGGTCGGAGACGACCATCAGCTTCCTGCGCGAGATCCGGTCGGCGAGCGCGCCGCCCACGAGGAGCGTCAGGATCAGGCCCACCGCCTGCAGCATCAGGACGACGCCGAGCGCTCCCGAGCCGCTGAGGCTGTAGGTCAGCCAGCCGATCGCGACGAGGAACGCCGCGTCGCCGACCATCGAGACCGCCTGGCCGCTCCAGAGCAGGCGGAAGTCCCTGCTCGAGAAGGCGACGAGCGCCCGCGCGCGCCCGGTGGGCTCACCGGCGGATGCGATCCCGTCGCCGACGCTCATGCGTCGCACCGTATCCTCGGGGGATGCTCCGGGCGGTGCTCCTCGACGTCGACTTCACGCTCTTCCGGCCGGGGCCGGAGCTCGGGCCAGAGGGGTACGTGCGCGCCGGCGCGCGCCACGGCCTCGAGCTCGACGCGACGCGCTACGCGGAGGCGCGCCTCGGGGCGCTGGCCGACGTCCAGCACCACCCCGAGCTGGAGCACGACGAGGAGGTCTGGATCCTCTTCACCGAGGACGTCGTGCGCGGCATGGGCGGCGAGGGCCCCGGCGTCCGGGGCTGCGCCGAGGCGATCGTGGGGGAGTGGGAGCGCCACGAGAACTTCTTCCTCTACGAGGACGCGCTCCCGGTGCTCGAGCGCCTCCGGCGTCACGGCCTGCGGATCGGGCTCGTCTCGAACGGGCAGCGCGACCTCCGGGAGTTCGCGCTGCACCACGCGCTCGACGTCGACGTGGTCGTCGGGTCGAAGACGCACGGGTACGTGAAGCCCCACCGCTCGATCTTCGAGACGGCGCTCGAGGCCCTCGGCGTCGCGCCGGTCGAGGCGGCGATGGTCGGCGACTCCCCCGCCGACGACATCGCCGGCGCCAGGGCGCTCGGCATGCGCGCGGTCCTGCTCGACCGGGATGGCCGCCACCCCGCCGGGCCGGACGTGATCCCCACGCTGCTCGCGCTCCCGACGGCGCTCGGTCTCACCTGAGACCGCCGCGCGCCGTCGGCGACGTGCCTATCCTGCCTGCGCCTTGACCGACCGATCGACCGCCGGCGACCGCGCGGCCGGCGCCGAGGAGAAGCGCCGCCGCATCCTCGACGCGGCCGTGCGCGTGTTCGCGCGCGACGGCTACCACACCTCGCGGGTCGGGGACATCGCCGAGGAGGCAGGCGTCGCGCACGGGCTCCTCTATCACTACTTCTCCTCGAAGGACGAGGTGCTCGCGACGGTGTTCCGCGAGAACTGGAGCGAGCTGCTCGAGCGGTTCCGAGCCGTCGAGGACGCGGACGAGCCGGCCGACGAGAAGCTCGTCGCGATGGTGAAGATGCTGCTGCGCACCTGGCGCAACGACCCCGCGCTCGTCACGGTGATGGTGCGCGAGGTGGTGCGCAGCGGCCACCTGCAGGAGCAGGTCGAGGAGGTGCGGCAGGGGTTCCTCGCCCTCGAGCGCGTGATCCTCGCCGGCCAGCGCGAGGGCGTCTTCCGCGACGACGTGGACGCACGACTCGCGAGCTGGATCGTGTACGGGGGCATGGAGGAGATCCTCACCGGCTGGGTGCTCGGCCAGCTCCCCGACGGCGACGAGGAGGTCGCGCGCGCGGAGCGCGCGCTCGTCGACGTCCTCTGCGGCGGCCTCAGGCGCCCCTGAGCCGCCCCGGCGCGACGACCCTCGCCCCACCGCGGTGGCGCGCGCCCGGACGCGCTCGTATGCTCGGGCCGATGGGCACGGGAGAGGTGAGCGCGACCTCGGAGGGCCTGCGCGCGCTGCTCGAGCGGGCTGCGGCCCGCGTCCCGCGACTCGCGCCGCGGGAGGCGCTCGCGGCGATCGGCGACGGCGACGTGCTGGTCGACATCCGCTCGACCGCAACGCGCGCCCGCGACGGGGTCGTGCCGGGCGCGGTGCACGTCCCGCTCACCGTGCTCCAGTGGCGCCTCGAGCCGGGAGGCGCCCACCGCACGCCCTTCGTCGCCCAGGGAGCGCGGGTCGTCCTCATCTGCGACCACGGGTGCTCGTCGCTGCTGGCCGCGGCCAGCCTGTGGGAGATGGGCGTCGAGGCGGCGGACGTGATCGGAGGGATCGTGGCCTGGCGTGCCGAGGGGCTGCCGCTCGTCCCGGCAGCGGATGCCCCGCTCGGCCCGGCGGAGCTGCAGGGAATGCGCCCCGCCGACGGCTGAGCCGCGCGCGGCGCGCGGCTGGTAGCGTCGCGGCCCGTGGAGCGGCCGGAGCCATGGGATCTGTCGCCCCTGTTCCCCGACGGCAGGACCGCGGCGGACGCCGCCGAGCGGCTCGCAGACGAGGCGGCGCTGCTCGCCGACCGGGCGCCGCAGCTGCTCGCGACGGGCGGCGTGGGAGCGTTCGTCGCGGAGCTCGGACGGATCGAGGCGGCGCTCGACGAGGTGCACGCCTACGCGCGGATGCGCCAGTACGCAGACGCGACCGCGCAGGACGCGCAGACGGCCGTCGCTGCGATCCAGTCCGCCGCGATCGACGGATGGGCCGCGCTCCAGCGTGCGCTCGACGCCTGGCGCGCGCTGTCGCCGGCGGACGCCGAGACGGCGCTCCGCCCTGCAGAGGTCGGCCCCGCCGTCTACCGTCTCCGCCGCGAGCGGGAGCTCGCGCGGCACCGCCTCTCGGAGGAGGCAGAGCTCGTCTGGGCGGCGCGCACCGCGAGCGCGCGCGAGCGCTGGTCGAGTCTGCAGGAGCAGGTCGAGGCAGCGGTGCGCGTGCCCTTCGACGACGGCACCGGCGAGCGAGACTGGGGGCTCGGCGACCTCGGCACGGTGCTGCGTCGTCCCGATCCGGCTCTGCGTCGGGCCGCGTACGAGGCGCTCGCGACGGCGGTCGGGGAGATCCGCGACGTCCTCGCGATCGCCTGGGACGCCAGCGTGGCCGACCGACTCGCCGAGGATCGGCTCCGCGGGCGCGACGCTCCCGCCCAGGAGACCCTCGACGTCGAGGACATGCCGGTCGAGGGCTTCACCTCCCTGGTCGAGACGGTGCCGCGGCACTACGCGCTGCGCCAGAGGCTCCTGCGCGCACAGGCCGGGCTGCTTGGGCTGCGGGCCGTGGAGGTCGCGGACGCCGACGCCCCGCCGCCGGGGCTCCCGCAGCTCGCCTACCGCGAGGTCGCCGAGCTCGCGGTCGCAGGGCTCGAGTCGCTCTCGCCGACGCTCTGCGAGGACGCGCGCCGGCTCCTCACGGGCGGGCGCGTGGACGGCGAGACGCGCGTGGGCAAGCAGCAGTACGCCGTGACGTTCGCGACGCGCCTCGACCCGCCGGCGTACGTGGCCTTCCGCTTCACGGGCGCGGCGGCGAACGTCCCGCTGCTCGCCCACGAGCTGGGGCACGCGGTCGCGCTCGCGCGCGCCGCCGCCGCGCAGCCCCCGGTCGCTCGCGGCTGGCCGGGCGTCCTGTTGGAGGTGCCGTCGCTCGTCGGGGAGATCGCGGCCGGCGATGCGCTCGCCGAGGCGTACCCGGAGTGCGCACGAGCGGTCCGGCTCGTGGCAGCGCAGGATCTCGGCTGGTCGGTCTTCGAGACCATCGCCTTCTGCCTCGTCGAGCGCGACCTGTACGCGGCCCGCGCAAGCGGGGAGGTGCTCGGCGGAGAGGTGATCCAGGCCGCGTTCGGGCGACGCTTCGGCGAGCTCTACGGACCCGAGGTCGCCTTCGGCGAGCGCGACGCGCTCGTCGCGCTCGGCTCGTGGGCCAGCTACGGGGTCACATCGCGCTTCTACAACTTCCAGTACGCGGTCGGCGCGCTCGTCGCGCTCGCGCTCCATGCCCGGCGTGCGGAGGATCCGGAGCGGTTCGCCGTCGACTACCTCGCCTTCCTCGGCGAGGGCCGGAGCGCCTCCCCCGCCGAGCAGCTGCGGCGATTCGGGCTCGAGCTCGGCTCGTCGCGGCTGTGGGAGACCGGGCTCGCAGAGCTCGAGCGGCGCTTCGAGGCTGCGATCGACCTGGCCCCTACGAGGAGGCTGAGGTCGCGGCGAGCACCTGGCGCAACCGGGTGAGCGCGCGGCCGCGGTGCGCGTCCTGCGCCGCGACCGCCGCGGACGCGTCGCGCTCGGCGACGGCGGCGGTGATCGCCCGGTGGGCAGCCTCGGTCTCCTCGCGCTCGCCCGGCACGGCGTAGTAGAGCGCGCGGTAGGCCTCCGTGGTGTCCCAGAGCTGGTCGATCAGCCGGACGAGCGGCGCGGATCCCCCGAGGGCGTGGAGCCGGTCGTGGAAGCGCCGGTTCGCCGCCAGCGCCTCGACCACGGCCCCGCGCCGCATCGCGGCGCTGCACGCCTCGGCGGCCTCTTCCAGCTCGGCGACGTCGGCGTCGGTGGCGCGTGGGACGCCACGCACGAGCGCGTCGGTCTCGAGCATGCGCCGGAGGCGGTAGACCTCCTGGAGGTCGGCGAGGTCGAGCTCCGTGACCGCGTACCCGCGTCGCGGGCGGTGCGTGACGAGCCCCTCGCCGGCGAGCTGGCCGAGCGCCTCGCGGATCGGGATCAGACTGACCCCGATCCGCTCGGCCCAGGCCTCCTGGCTCACGCGCTGGCCGGGTCGGAGCTCGCCGTCCAGGATCGCGGCGCGGAGCGCAGCGGCCGCGCGAGCCCGTGCCGTCGGCGCGCCCGCCGGGGTGGAGATCACCGTCGTCACGGGCTAGCCGGCCCGGAACGCCGACTCGCCGGTCACGGCCTGCCCGACGACGAGCGTGTGCACCTCGTGCGTGCCCTCGTACGTGATCACGCTCTCGAGGTTGTTCATGTGACGGATCACGGGGTACTCGAGCGTGATCCCGTTGCCGCCGAGGACCGACCTCGCGCTCCGCGCGACGTCGAGCGCCCCCCGCACGTTGCCCATCTTCCCGAGCGAGACGTGCTCCGGCCGGAGCGTGCCCGCGTCCTTCATCCGCCCGATGTGGAGCGCGACGAGGGTGCCGCGGCTCACCTCCAGGGCCATCTCGGCGAGCTTCTGCTGGGTGAGCTGATACCTTGCGATCGGCCTGCCGAAGACGATGCGCTCCTTCGCGTACGAGAGCGCCTCCTCGTAGCAGGCGCGCCCGGCGCCGACCGCCCCCCACACGATCCCGTAGCGGGCCTCGTTGAGGCACGACAGCGGTCCTCTCAGCGTGGACGCGCCCGGGAGCATGCTGTCGGCCGGCACGCGGACGTCCTGCAGGACGAGCTCCGAGGTGACCGAGGCGCGGAGCGAGATCTTCTTGTGGATCTCGGGCGCGCTGAACCCCGGCATGCCCTTCTCGACCACGAACCCGCGGATCTCGCCGTCCTCCGTGCGCGCCCACACGATCGCGATGTCGGCGATCGTGCCGTTCGTGATCCACATCTTCGCGCCGTTGAGGATCCAGTCGGAGCCGTCGCGGCGGGCGTGGGTGCGCATGGTGCCGGGGTCGGAGCCCGCGTCCGGCTCGGTCAGGCCGAAGCAGCCGATCACGTCGCCGGCGTGCATCGCCGGCAGCCAGCGCTGCTTCTGCTCCTCGGAGCCCCAGCGCCAGATCGCGAACATCGCGAGCGAGCCCTGGACGGAGACGGCGCTGCGCACGCCGGAGTCGCCCGCCTCGAGCTCGAGGCAGGTGAGGCCGTAGGCGACCGCGCTCGCACCCGGCAGGCCATAGCCGTCGAGGTGCATCCCGAACAGCCCGAGGTCGGCGAGCCCCTTGACCACCTCGCGCGGCAGGATCCCCTGCTCGAACCAGTCGCCCACCTCGGGCAGGACGTGCTCACGCACGAACTGGCGGACGGTGTCGCGGATCGCCCGCTCCTCCTCGTCGAGCAGCGCGTCGAGCGCGAGGAAGTCGAGCGGGTCGAGCGCGGGGGGCGCGGCGGCGTGAGTGGTCACGAGTCGGAACCTCCGTGTCGGCGGAATCTATAGAAAACGAGAGGAATATATAGAAAAGCCGCCGCTGCGTCCACCCGCGCGAGACGAGGGACGGAGGGCGAGCCCAAGTGACAACTTGTCACGTGCGTGATCGGCGGTGCGGCTCGTCGGAGCCGGTCAGCCTGCCCGGCGCGCGTGCCAGCGGCCGCCGGCCCGCGTGACCACGAGCGGCAGGCCGAAGCAGGTCGAGAGCTGGTCGGCGACGAGCGTCTCCTCGACCCGACCCGCCGCGTGGACGCGGCCGGCGCGCAGCAGCAGGGCGTGGGTCGTCCGGGCCGGGAGCTCCTCGAGGTGGTGCGTGGTCACGACGAGAGCCAGGTCGGGCAGCTCGGTGGCGAGTCGCTCGAGCGCGTCGAGCAGCGCCTCGCGACCGGGGAGGTCGACGCCTGCGAGCGGCTCGTCGAGCAGCAGCAGCCGCGGCCTCGCCACGAGCGCCCGCGCCACGAGCGCCCGCGCACGCTCGCCCTGGGAGCACTCCGCGAGCCTTCGGGCTGCGAGGCGACCGAGCCCGAAGAGCGCGACGAGGTCACGGGCCCGTTCGAGCTCTGCCTGCGTGAGTCGCTCGGGGAAGAGGCCGATCGTGCCGGTGGCGCCGGTGCGCACCACCTCCTCGACCGTGAGCCGTGGCGCGAACCGAGCGGCGTCGCGCACGTCGACGTGGCCGATCTCCGCGCGCAGGGCGGCGACGTCGGTCGTGCCGAGCGTGCGGCTGAGGATCGACACCCGCCCTCGGCTCGGGAAGGAGAGCGCGCCCGCCACGCCGAGCAGCGTCGTCTTGCCGGCCCCGTTCGCCCCGAGCAGCGCCCAGCGCTCCCCGCGGCGCACGCTCCAGTCGATGCCCTCGAGGATCGGCACGCGCACGCCGGCGGCCGCGTGCCAACGCCACACCGAGACGCCGTGCAGCTCGACTGCGGGTGCTTGACCGCCCCCGGCGGCGGTGCCTACACTGATTGACTGACCAGTCAATCGACCGCGCGACCGCGCGTCGCCGGTCGCGCACCACGCGACGACGGGAGCGATCCGGGATGACGACGACAGAGGCACTCACCGCGACGGGCGTGTCCTTCGCCCTGACGCCGGAGCAGCGGGAGCTGCGCGCGCTCGCGCGCGAGTTCGCCGAGAAGGAGATCCGGCCGCGCGCGGCCGAGCACGACGAGCAGCAGACCCATCCGGGCGAGATCATCGCGCAGGCGCACGAGCTGGGCCTGATGAACCTCCATCTCCCCGCGGCTCTCGGCGGCCCGGAGCTCTCGTGCTTCGACGGGATGCTCGTCGGCGAGGAGCTGAACTGGGGGTGCTCGGGGATCGGCACGTCGATCGTCGCGAACGGGCTCGCCGCCGGACCGATCCTGGTCGCGGGCACCGAGGAGCAGCAGCGCCGCTGGCTCGCCCCGCTCGTCGAGGAGCCGCTCCTCGGGTGCTTCGGCCTCACCGAGCCCGGTGCGGGCTCCGACGTCTCGGGGATTCAGACGACCGCCGAGCGGCGGGGCGACGCGTACGTCGTCAACGGCTCGAAGATGTTCATCACGAACGCCGGGCACGCCTCGTGGATCGTCGTCTTCGCCTCCACCGACCGCTCGCAGGGCCACAAGGGGCTCTCCGCCTTCGTCGTCCCGATGGACGCGGACGGCGTCACGATCGAGAAGAAGCTCGACAAGATGGGACAGCGCGCCACGGACACCTCTGCCGTCGCGTTCCAGGACGTCGTCGTCCCGGCCGCCGACCGGCTCGGCGACGAGGGCGAGGGCTTCAAGATCGCGATGCAGACCCTCGACTTCACGCGTCCGGGAACGGCCATCGGCGCGGTCGGCGTCGCGCAGGCAGCGTTCGAGCTCGCGGTCGACTACGCGAAGGAGCGCGTGCAGTTCGGGATGCCGATCGCGATGAACCAGGGCGTCAACTTCCTCGTGGCCGACATGGCGACCGAGATCGAGGCTGCCCGCCTGCTCTGCTGGCAGGCGGCGTGGATGATCGACCAGGGCCACGGCCGCAAGGCGACCAAGTACTCGTCCTTCGCGAAGCGGTTCGCCGCCGACACGGCGATGAAGGTGACGACCGACGCCGTGCAGGTGTTCGGCGGCTACGGGTACATGAAGGAGGTGCCCGTCGAGAAGCTGATGCGCGACGCCAAGCTCTTCCAGATCTACGAGGGCACCTCGCAGATCCAGCGGCTCGTGATCGCGAAGGAGATCTTCCTCCCCAGGAGCTGAGCGCGCGGAGCCGGGGGGATCGCGCCAGCAGGCGTAGGATCGGCGCATGGCGCTCGCGATCGACCTCAGCGGGCGGGTGGCGCTGGTCACCGGCGGCTCGCGCGGGCTCGGACGGGCGGACGCCTTGACGCTCGCGGCCGCGGGCGCGGACGTCGTGATCGCCGACGTCCTCGTCGAGTCGGACACCTCGGCCGCGCTCGAGCTCGGGCCCCTCGCCCAGGCGGCCGTCGCCCAGGGGCTCGTCCACGCCGAGGAGACCGCCGCCGAGATCCGCTCGTCGGGCAGGCGGTCGCTCGCGCTGCGGTGCGACGTGACCGACGCCGCCCAGGTGCGCGCGGCGGTCGAGCGCACGGTCGCGGAGCTCGGCTCGGTCGACATCCTCGTGAACAACGCGGGCACGCTCGACCACGTCGGCCAGCTCGACGACCAGCGCCCCGAGCTGTGGGAGCGAGACCTGCGCGTGAACCTCACCGGTGCCTTCACGTGCGCCAAGGCGGTGTGGCCGCACATGCGAGAGCGGGGCTGGGGGCGGATCGTGAACATGGCGTCCGTCGTCGGCACGCTCGGCGGCTTCGGGCAGGCGAGCTACGCGACCACGAAGGCGGGGATCCTCGGCCTCACGAAGACGCTGGCGCTCGAAGGCGGCCGCCACGGGATCACGTGCAACGCGATCGTGCCGGGGATCATCGGCAGCGAGGCGTTCCACCTGGCGAACCCGGCCACCAACGAGCGGATCGCACGGCGCACGGTCTTCCGGCGCCCGGGCGATCCGCAGGACGTCGCGAACGCGGTCGCCTTCCTCTGCTCCGACCTCGCCGGGTACGTCACCGGCATCGAGCTCAACGTCTCGGGCGGCGTCGAGCTGTTCGTGTTCTGACGTCGTCCAGCGCGCCGCCGGCGGCGCGCTTGCGGACGGGCGCGGCCGCCGGCTACCATCGGCAGGGCCCGTGGACGCCGGTGTGTCGACCGCCAGACGCGCGGCGCGTCGGCGACGTTCCTCGGCCGTCGCGTTGCGCCGTCTCCTCGTCGTAGCTGCCCTCGCCGGCGCTGCGCTGATCGCGCTCGGGCTCGCCTTCGCGGGCTCGTCGACGACGCTCGCGGAGGGCACCCAGATCGCCGGGGTGGAGCTCGGGGGCCAGTCGCCCTCGGCCGCTCGTGCGCTGTTGCGCCGCGAGGCCGAGGCGGTCGAGCGCGTGCCGATCCGGTTCGTGGCGCAGGGCAGGAGCTGGGAGCTGTCCGCCAGTCAGCTCGGGGTGCGGGTCGACTGGGACGCCGCGGTGCGCGCGGCCATGGCGGAGGGGAGCGGCTTCGGCCCGGTGCGGGGGTTCAAGCGGCTGCAGACGAGGGTGTTCGGCGCTGAGCTCGCTCCGCGCGCCACGGCGTTCGAGTCGGTCGTCGCGTACACGGTCACCCAGATGGCGGCGGCGGTCGATCGTCCCGCCGTCGAGCCCGCCCTGCGGCGACGCGGGCTCGCGGTCGCGGTCGTCCCCGGCCGACCGGGGGTCGTGCTCGACCAGGAGGCGGCCGCCGAGACGATCGTGCGCTCGCTCGCGGGCCTCACGCGCGGCGTGCCGGTGCCGCTTCCCGTGGTCACGGACGAGCCTCGCCTCGGGCCGGACGCGCTCCAGCCCGCAGCAGCCGCCGCCGGGGTCGCGCTCTCGGCACCGGTGACGCTCCGCGTGGGCGAGACCGGCTGGCGCCTGCCGCGCTGGCGGATCGCCACGATCCTGCGCCTGCCCTCCGGGGGCGCGACCGAGCTGGAGGTCGCCGGCAAGCGTGCGAACGCGTGGCTCGCGGAGCTCCAGCGGAAGGTCAACCGGGCGCCTCGGGACGCGACGTTCCGGGTCGTCCCGGGCGGGATCGAGCTCGTCCCCGCAGCCCAGGGGCGTGCGCTCGACGTGGAGGCGACGCGCGCGGCCGTGTTGCGCACGGTGACGCGTCCTGCCGGCGCGAGGGTCGTCGCGCTCCCCGTCGCGGTGGCCGAGCCCGCGCGCACGACGGCCGAGGCCCGGGCGATGGGCATCAGCGGGGTCGTCGGCTCGTACACGACGACCTACGGGGGGACGCCCGGACGCCTGGCGAACGTCCGCCTCGTCGCCGAGCTGATCGACGGCGCGCTCGTCGCACCCGGTGCGACCTTCTCGTTCAACGACACCACGGGCGAGCGCAACGCGGCGAAGGGGTTCCAGGAGGCGCCCGTGATCATCAACGGAGAGCTCCAGAACGGGATCGGCGGCGGCGTGTGCCAGGTGTCGACGACCGTCTTCAACGCCGCGTTCGAGGCAGGGCTGCCGATCGGGAGCCGGACGAACCACGCGCTGTACATCGATCACTACCCGCTCGGGCGGGACGCGACCGTCAACTACCCGGACCTCGACCTCACCTTCTCGAACGACACGGGCAGCTGGATCCTGGTGCGCACGTTCGTCGGCCCGGGCTCGTTGACCGTCAACCTCTACGGCGCGCCGGTCGACCGGCGCGTGGAGAGCGAGACGGCCCCGCTCACGGTGACGGGGCCCGTTCCGATCGAGCGCATCGAGGATCCCACGCTGGAGCGCGGCACGCGCCTGATCGAGGAGATGGGCTCCCCGCCGCGCGAGACGCGCGTGACCCGCCGCGTGCTCGCGAGCGACGGCACGCTGCTGCACGAGAACACGTGGGCGTCCTACTACGTCGCCGAGCCGCGGATCGTGCGGGTCGGGACGAAGCCGAAGCCGAAGCTCGAGCCCAGACCGGCTCCCGTGGTGCCCGACACCGGGCCGGCGATCGGAGCGCCCGCAGGCCTGCCCGTCAGCGGAGGCGCGGCGGAACCGGCTCTGCCCTGAGCACGTCCTCGACGAACCACGTGGGCACGCGCGTAGGGCGATACGTCTCGCGATCGACGATCGCGTGGAGCGTGTGCGCCGTGGCCACGATCTCCTCTTCGCGCTCGACGACGTAGTCGTACCGGAATCGCGCTCCCCGGATCTCCGAGCAGCGCACGTGGATGGTGAGCACGTCGTCGAAGGCCGCGGAGCGGACGTAGTCGACGTGCACGCCGGTGGTGAGCGCCTCGATCCCGCGGTCGCGGATCGCGCGGTAGCCGCCGGCGTGGGCGGCGAGGTAGGCGACCCGCGCCTCCTCGAGCCAGACGACGAACGACGCGTGGTGCGCGATCGCCTGTGCGTCGGTCTCGGCGAACCGCACGCGGACACGGTGGCTGAAGGCGAACTCGTCCATGGGCCGAGGCCGAGGATAGGGCCCCGCGTACGATGGGCGCCATGGGAACGGCCGCCGAGCTCGCGGAGCTGCTCGACGAGCACGGCTCCTGCGTCGTGCTGACGGGGGCCGGGATGAGCACCGAGAGCGGCATCCCCGACTTCCGCTCGACGACGGGGATGTGGGCCGACGTGGATCCGTTCGAGGTCGCCTCGATCGACGCCTTCGTGCGGGATCCGGTGCGCGTCTGGCGCTGGTACGGCCCGCGGATCCGGGGGCTGCTCGCGGCCGAGCCGAACGCGGGCCACGTCGCGCTCGCCACGCTCGAGCGCTCGGGGCGCGTGTCGGCCGTCGTCACCCAGAACATCGACACGCTCCACACCCGTGCCGGCAGCGAGGACGTGGTCGAGGTGCACGGCTCCATCCGCACGTCGGTCTGCCTCGGCTGCGACGCGATCGAGCCCCTGGAGGACGTCCTCGCCCAGCTCGAGACCGTCGAGGCGCCCGTCTGCCGCTCGTGCGGCGACGTGCTCAAGCCGGGTGTCGTGCTGTTCGGCGAGCTCCTCCCGCCTGCCGCGATGGCCCGCGCGGAGCGCTTGGCGGCGAGCGCGTCGCTGCTGCTCGTCGTCGGCTCGTCCCTCCAGGTCTGGCCGGTGGCCGGCCTCCCCGAGCAGACGCTCGCCGCCGGCGGTGCCGTCGCGATCCTCAACCGTGAGCCCACCCCCTACGACGCCCAGGCGGCGCTCGTCCTCCGCGTGAGCGCGGGAGAGGCGCTCGCCGGCGCGGCTGCACGCCTCACGAGCGGGGCCCCCGGGGCATGACGGTCGTGTCGCGCTACGACGTGCTCGTGATCGGCTCAGGCTTCGGCGGGAGCGTCACGGCACTGCGCGCGGCGGAGAAGGGCTACACGGTGGGCGTGCTCGAGGCAGGGCGCCGGTTCGAGCCCGACGACCTTCCCCGCTCGAGCTGGGACGTCAGGCGCTTCCTGTGGATGCCGCGTCTCGGCTGTCACGGGATCCAGCGGCTCACGCTGCTCCGAGACGTGCTCGTCCTCTCCGGTGCCGGAGTGGGGGGAGGGTCGCTCGTCTACGCGAACACGCTGTACGAGCCGCTCGACGACTTCTGGGCGGATCCACAGTGGGCGGGCATCACCGACTGGCGCGCCGAGCTCGCGCCGCACTTCCGGGTTGCGCGGGCGATGCTCGGGGCGGCGCGCGTCCCCGCGGACACCCCCGCGGACGTCGTCATCCGGCGGCTCGGCGAGCGGCTGGGCGTGGCGGACACGTTCCACCGCGCCGACGTGGGCGTCTTCTTCGGCGAGCCGGGCGTCGAGGTGCCGGATCCCTACTTCGGTGGGCTGGGGCCGCCGCGCACGGGGTGCACGGCGTGCGGCGGCTGCATGGTGGGCTGCCGGCACGGCGCCAAGGGCTCGCTCGACCGGAACTACCTGTGGCTGGCCGAGCGCCTCGGCGTGACGATCCACGCGGAGCGCGAGGCGATCGACGTCGCGCCCGACCCGGTCGGCTACGCCGTGCGCGCCCGGGTGCCAGGCCGCCGTGGCCACGTCGAGGTCTTCCGGGCGGAGCAGGTGGTGCTCGCGGCGGGTGCGCTCGGGACGCTTCGCCTGCTGCTCGCCTCGCGACAGCAGGGTCTGCTGCCGCGCCTGTCGGCGCGACTCGGGGAGAACGTGCGGACGAACTCGGAGGCGATCGTCGGCGCCACCGCGCGCTCGAGCGCCGTGGACTACTCGCGCGGGGTCGCGATCACGTCGTCGATCCACCCCGACCGCCACACCCAGATCGAGCCCGTGCGCTACCCGCCACGCTCGAACGTGATGGGGCTCCTGGCGACCGTGCTGGTGGACGGCGGGGGCTCCGTCCCCCGCCAGCTGCGCTTCCTCGGGCGGGTCGTCCGCCACCCGGTCGCGTTCGCCCGGAGCCTCTCGGTGCGGCGCTGGTCCGAGCGGACGATCATCCTGCTCGTGATGCAGTCGCGACGCAACGCGCTGCGGGTCACCCTCCGGCGTGGACGGCTGACGAGCGAGCCGGGTGAGGTGCCCGCGCCCAGCTACCTCCCCGTGGCGAACGAGGCCGCGCGCATCGTCGCCGAGCTGATCGACGGCCAGCCCGGCAGCGCCGTCAACGAGGTGCTGTTCGACGTGCCGACGACTGCGCACCTGATCGGCGGAGCCTGCATCGGCGCGTCTGCCGAGGAGGGCGTGGTCGATCCGTACCACCGTGTCTACGGCCACCCGGGGCTGCACGTCGTGGATGGCGCCGCGATCAGCGCGAACCTCGGCGCGAACCCGTCGCTGACGATCACGGCGCAGGCGGAGCGTGCGCTGGCGCTGTGGCCGGCGAAGGGCGAGCCCGATCTGCGCCCGCCGCTCGGCGAGGGCTACGCGCGGCTCGTCGCAGCTCCCGCCGTCGTGCCGGGCCAGGTGCCCGACCGAGATCGGACGCCACCGAGAGACGCGCGACCGGACGGAGCCGTGGCCGGAGATCGTGTGCTGCGCCGCCGCGGGCGCTCAGCCGTGGTACAACGACACCGTGGCCGCGAAGAAGACCTCGGGTGACGCGCTCGGAGAGCTCGCGAGCCGCGGGCAGGAGACGCTCCATCGCATCGTCGACCTGCCGGGCGGTCAGACCGCGCTGAAGGCGTTCGCCGACCTCCGGGCCCGCGTGGACGAGCTCGGCAAGCGGGTGCGGGGGATCGACGAGCTCGAGGCGCGCGTCGCGAAGCTGGAGAAGGAGGTCGCGGCGCTCCGCCGGGCCCAGAAGCCGGCGGCGCAGAAGGCGCCGTCGCGCAAGTCCGCGTCCTAGCCCACCCTGCGCGGCGGCACGCGCAAGCGGAGCGCGTGCGGGACGATCTCGAAGCTGACGGGCGTCGTGCCGGGCTGCTCGCCGTCGAGCTGGATCGGCAGGGGCTCGGGCGCGTCGATCGTCACCACGCGCCCGCGCAGCAGCTCGGCCTTCGGGTGTGGCAGGTGGGTGCCGCGGTAGATCTTCGGCATCGTCTGGACGAGGTCGCGCTTCGTCACGTCGCCGATCGTCAGCACGTCGAACAGCCCGTCGTCGGGCTCCGCCTCGGGGCACATCTTCATGCCACCGCCGAAGAAGCGGCCGTTCGCGACGACGACGTCGAACATCCGGGCGGCGCGGTGCTCGCCGTCGACCTCGAGCCGGATCTCGGTCGGCGTCCAGCGCGCGAACACGGCGAACGTCGCCCAGAGGTACGAGGCCTTGCCGCCGAGCGCCTTCGTCGTGGAGTTCGCACGCTGGGCGATCGCCCCGCTCATGCCGGCGCTGGCGACGTTGGCGAACGTCGCCAGCGACTCGGCTCCGTCCCAGCCGCGGTACACCACCCGTCCGAGGTCGACGGCGCGGACCTCCCCGTCGAGCGCGACCGCCGCGGCCTCCTCGATCTCGCGCGGGATGCCGAAGGTGCGGACGAAGTCCCAGCCCGTGCCGCGCGGCACGATCGCCACCTCCGGCGGGTGGTCGAGCCCCGCGAGCCCCGTCGCGACCTCGTGGACGGACCCGTCGCCGCCGACGACGACCAGCAGCGGCGCGCCGCCGAGCGCCGCCTCCCGCGCGAGCTCCCCCAGGTGCCCCGGCCGCTCGCTGAGCAGCGCGTCGCCGTGCAGGCCGACCGCGGCCGCGCGCCGAGCGAGCTCCGGCCAGCGCCGCCCCGTCGAGCCGTTGGCGCTGGCCGGGTTGACGAGGAACGTGCACTCCCCGCCGCGGGGACGGGGCATGTCGGGGGTACCGCTCACTCCGGGCATCCTGGCACTTCCGCGGAGCGGAATTGCCTAGGCGGTCACGACGTGCAACGCGAGTTCCGTCATCTCGTCGACAGCGGCGCGCATCTCCTCGTCCGTGATCCGGATGAACTCCCCGTCGACGACCACGTCGCTGACGAGCAGCATGCAGCCGGTCCGGATGCCTCGCAGCGCGCCGAGGGTGAAGAGCACCGCGGCCTCCATCTCGACGGCGAGGATGCCGCGCTCCGACCAGCGGCGCGCCTGGTCCGCGTCGGGGTTGTAGAAGATGTCGCTCGAGACGATCGGGCCGACGCGCACCGGCTTGCCGAGGTGCTTGGCCTGGTGCACCGCCTCGTGGACGAGCCCGAAGTCCGCCGTCGGCGCATGCGGCTCGCCACCGACGTAGTGCGCCGCCGTCGCATCGGCCCCGGTCGCCGAGAGGGCGACGATCAGCTCGCCCATCGTCATCCCGGGCTGGAGGCCGCCGCACGTCCCGACGCGCAGGATCTTCTTCACGCCGAGCTGCACGAGCTCCTCGATCACGATCGCGGCCGAGGGGCAGCCCATGCCGCTCGACTGCACCGAGACGGGCTTCCCGGCGAACGTGCCGGTGTACCCGAGCATGCCTCGTTCCCCGTTGCGCTGGACGACGTCCTCCAGGAAGGTCTCGGCGATGTACTTGGCCCGGAGGGGATCGCCTGGGAGGAGGCAGGCGTCCGCGTAGTCGCCGGGGTTCGCTCTCACGTGGATTGGCATCGCGCAAGTGTAGGGGCGAGGCGCGTGCGAGCCGGCCCCTACGATGCGATCCGTGGCGCGCACCGTCGTCGAGCCCTCCGCCGACCTGATCCTCCGCTTCTGCGCCGAGGACCCCGTCGAGCGTGTGTTCCTGGAGGACGTCGCGCGCCGCAGGCAGGGGCGCTTCGTCGGCATCCTCTCCGACGACGGGTCGTTGCGCGGTCTCTGTCACCTCGGCACCAACGTCGTTCCCTCGGGGCAGGGCTGCGCTGCGTTCGCCGGACTCGCGGCGAAGACGGGGCCGCGGATGCTGATCGGCGAGTCCTCGGCCGTGACCGAGCTCTGGGAGGCCGGGTGGCGTCGCTTCGGCCCGCCGCGCGAGGACCGGCCGGGGCAACCCGTGTACGCCGTGAGCGACGCGCCCGAGCCGGGCTCGACCGGTCTGCGGCCGGCGACGCTGCGCGACCTCGATCTGCTCGTGCCAGCCTGCGCGGCGGCGCACTACGGCGAGATCGGCGTCGACCCGCTCCGGCGCGACCCCAACGGCTTCCGCTGGCGAACGCGTGTGCAGATCGAGGAGGGGCGCTCGTGGCTGTGGACGGAGGCCGGCGTGATCCTGTTCAAGGCCGAGGCCTCGGCCTGGACGCCCTCGGCGGTGCAGCTGCAGCAGGTGTGGGTCGATCCCGAGGTCCGTCGCCAGGGGTACGCCGCCCGTGCGCTGCGCGACCTGGTGCGGCTGCTGCTCGCGCAGGTGCCGACCGTCTGCCTGTTCGTGCGCACGGACAACAGCCCGGCGATCGCGCTCTACGAGTCGATCGGCATGGAGCACGTGCTCGACTACCGCAGCGTGCTCCTGTGAGAGAGCTGGTGCTCGTGCGCCACGCGCACGCGCGGTCGAACGAGCTCGACGTCGTCAGCTCGCTGCCACCCGGGGCGGGGCTCTCGGAGCGCGGCGTCGCGCAGGCGCGGCGGCTCGGAGCGGAGCTCGCGGGCACGACGATCGACCTCGGTGTTGCGACGACCCTCGAGCGCGCGCGCAGCACCCTGGCGCTCGCGCTCGAGGGCCGCTCGATCCCGCTGCTGACCGTCCCCGAGCTCGGTGAGATCGGATTCGGCGCGTTCGAGGGCGGCCCGCTCGAGGCCTACCGCGCGTGGGCGTGGTCGACCCCGCCCGACGGGCCGTGCCCCGGCGGCGGCGAGACGCGCGCCGAGGTGGCCCTGCGTCTCGCCGGAGCGCTCGAGAGCCTGCTCGGGCGCCAGGAGGAGCGGATCCTGGCCGTCAGCCACGCGCTCCCCGTGCGCTACGTCCTCGATGCCGCCGCCGGGGTCACTCCGACCGCGCGGATCACGCCGGTGCAGCACGCCGAAGCGCACCGTCTCGACGCGACAGCGGTCGATCGGGCTGCGCGGGCGCTGCGCTCCTGGGCGCGCGCTCCGCGCTTCGCCGACGCGTGAGCACCCGCACGTCCGTGCCCGGATGCCTCGAACGGGGCATGCCGGGCGGCGGCGACCTCTACGATGCTTGCAGCAGATGCGGCGCTCCCCGACACGTGCGCTGGTTGCGCTGACGGCCCTTGCGCTCCTCGCCGCCGGCTGTGGCGGCTCGTCGGCGACCGCGCCCGCACCGGCCACCGCTCCCGTGCTGACGGAGCTGACGAGCGTCGCTGCGGCGAGCGCACAGACCGAGAGCGCGTCGTTCGAGCTGACACTCGCCACGTCGTTCGGAGAGCAGGACCTGACGATCGGCGCCTCGGGCGCGTTCGACAGCGCCGACGACCGGGCTCGCCTCACGTTCGACATGTCGGCGCTCGCCGAGCTGCTCGGCGGGTTCGGGGCGGCGTTCGGCGCGAAGCCTGGCGACCTGGAGGGGTTCGACGACCCGGAGAAGTGGCAGCTCGAGGCGCTGCAGGACGGGCGCATCCTGTACCTCCGGTTCCCGCTGATCGCCTCGGAGCTCCCCGCGGGCAAGGAGTGGATCAAGGTGGACGTCGACGCGCTCGCGCAGATGAAGGGCGTCGAGGTCGACCTGGAGCAGCTCGGCTCGTTCGGGGCGACCGATCCGCTCAGCATCCTCGACGCGCTGAAGGCCGTGTCCGGCCCGCTCGAGACGGTCGGCCGGGAGGAGATCCGCGGCACCGAGACGACGCACTACCGCACCACCCTCGACCCCGCCAAGATCGTCGCGCAGGCCGAGGCCGCGGGCGCGACGGAGGACGTGCTGGGGAGCTTCAAGGACGCCCTCGCGCAGGCGAACCTCGCCAGCGTCCCGCTCGACGTCTGGGTCGACGACTCCGGCCTGCTGCGGCGGATGGAGATCGACGCCTCCATGTCCCAGGAAGGGCTCGAGGGAGAGATGTCGATGCGCCTGACCTTCGACCTGTTCGACTACGGGGCGGAGGTCGACGTCGAGCCGCCGCCGGCCGACCTCGTCGTCGACGCGGCGACGCTCGCACCGACCGGCTCGTAGGCTGCCCGAGCAGGACCACCGACGCTCCCGCCACAATGGGGCGATGCGGGACGTCCGGGCGCGCGTCGGTCGGCAGCTGCGCGAGCAGTGCCACGTCCCCGACGGGGCGGCCGTCACCTGCCTGGTCTCGGGTGGCGCCGACTCGACCTGCCTCTGGCACGTGCTCGGGGCGCTCGGGCTGGACGTCCGGGCGGTGCACGTGCACCACGGGCTTCGCGGGGCCGACGCGGACGCCGACGCACGGTTCTGCGTCGAGGCGCTCGGAGCCGAGGTCGTCCGAGCGGAGCCCGCCGAGACCGAGGCCGCGCTGCGCGAGCTGCGGTACCGGCTGACCGAGCCGTACGGCCTGCGCGCCACCGGCCACACGGCGAGCGATCAGGTCGAGACGGTGCTGCTGCGCCTGCTCGCGAGCGGCGCGACCGGGGGCATCCGGCCGCGGCGCGCGGACGGCGTCGTCCGGCCCCTGCTGACGGTGTGGGGCGAGGAGACGCGCGCGTACTGCACGGAGCACGGCCTGGCGTGGCGCGAGGACGCGACCAACCCGGCCACGAAGCGCGGCCTGATCCGCGAGCAGGTGCTCCCGCTCCTCGAGGAGGTCGATCCCCGAGCCCGGACGAGCCTCCTGGCGCTCGCAGAGGAGCGCCCCGGCCTGCCGCGGGCGCTCGAGCGGTCGCTCGTCGAGCTGCTCTCCTCCCGCCACGGCTCGGCGGCCGTCGACCTCGGCGACGGCCTCAGGGCGGTGCGCGAGTACGACGAGCTCCGGCTCGAGGGGAGCATCACGTGGGGGCCCTGGCGCATCTCGAGCGCGACCGACGGACTCGTGGTCAGGCGACGCCGCCCTGGGGATCGACTCGCGGGCCGACGGAAGAAGGTGCAGGATCTGCTCGTGGACGCGAAGGTGGCGCGTGCCGAGCGGGACGACTGGCCGATGGTCGCGCTGCCCGACGGGCCGGTCGTCGCCGTGCCGGGCATCGCGGTCGCGCCGGGCTGGGCCGGGGTCGTCGACGCGGTGCGGGCCGATCGATGAGCGTGCACCCCGACGTCGGCGAGGTGCTGGTCGAGGAGGCGGCGCTCCGGGCGCGCGTCGAGGCGCTCGGCGTCGAGATCTCCCGTGACTACGCCGGACGCGACCTCCTGCTCGTCGGCGTGCTCAAGGGCGCCGTCTTCTTCATGGCCGACCTGATGCGCGAGCTCTCGATCCCGTGCGAGATCGACTTCATGGCGATCTCGAGCTACGGGGCCGGCACCGACTCCTCGGGCGTCGTGCGGATCCTCAAGGACCTCGACCTCAACATCGCGGACCGCGACGTCCTCGTCGTCGAGGACATCATCGACTCGGGCCTGACCCTCTCGTACCTGATGCGGACGCTCGGCGCGCGGCGGCCCGCCTCGCTGGAGATCTGCGCGCTCCTCACCAAGCCGGAGCGGCGCGAGATCGACGTCCCCGTGCGCTACGTCGGCTTCGAGATCCCGAACCGGTTCGTGATCGGCTACGGCCTCGACTTCGCCGAGCGCTACCGCAACCTGCCGTACATCGGCGTCCTGCGCGACGAGCTGATCCCCGGCGGGGCGTCGTAGGGGCAGGGCGTCGTAGGCGCGGGGCTTGCAGGACATTTCACCGGGGTTAAGGTGAGCGCAGCGCCTGTCGCGCCGCCGGAGCGCAGGGTGCACGCTGCTACCCTCCTCTCACGGTGAACCGCTTCTTCCGCAGCGCGCTGTTCCCCCTCGTGGTGATCGTGCTCCTGGTGTTCCTCGCCAGCGAGACGCTGATTCCGCGCCGTGACGCGGGCAAGGACATCACGTACTCGGAGCTGATCCAGCAGACGAAGAACGGCGGGGTCGAGGAGGTGCTCTTCACACCGAACCGGCAGCAGATCAACGCGACGCTGACCGGCGGTGAGAAGGTGAAGGTCAACTACCCGTCGCCGCAGTCGCAGATCGAGTACCAGAAGGTGCTGGAGGCGGAGAACGTGCGGTTCGACTCCAAGGGGACGGGCTCGAGCGCGTGGTGGACGCTGCTCTCCACCCTGCTCCCGTTCATGCTGCTGATCGGGTTCTGGATCTTCCTCATGAACCAGATGCAGGGCGGCGGCTCGAAGGTGATGAGCTTCGGCAAGAGCCGGGCGAAGCGCATGTCGCCCGACTCGCCCAAGGTGACCTACAAGGACGTCGCCGGCGCCGACGAGGCGGTGGAGGAGCTCCAGGAGATCAAGGAGTTCCTCGAGAACCCGAAGAAGTTCCAGTCGCTCGGCGCGCGGATCCCGAAGGGCGTGCTCCTCTACGGGCCCCCGGGCACCGGCAAGACGCTGCTCGCCCGCGCGACGGCCGGCGAGGCCGGCGTGCCCTTCTTCTCGATCTCGGGCTCCGACTTCGTCGAGATGTTCGTCGGCGTCGGGGCATCGCGCGTGCGCGACCTGTTCGAGCAGGCGAAGCAGGCGAGCCCCTGCATCATCTTCATCGACGAGATCGACGCCGTCGGCCGGCACCGCGGCGCGGGCATGGGTGGCGGTCACGACGAGCGCGAGCAGACGCTCAACCAGCTGCTCGTCGAGATGGACGGCTTCGAGGTGAAGGACAACGTGATCCTGATCGCGGCCACCAACCGGCCGGACATCCTCGACCCGGCCCTGCTCCGACCCGGGCGCTTCGACCGCCAGATCGTGGTCGACCGGCCCGACCGCAAGGGGCGCCAGCAGATCCTCGAGGTGCACGCCAAGGGCAAGCCGCTCGCGAAGGAGATCGACCTCGACGTGCTCGCCGCGTCGACACCCGGGTTCACCGGTGCCGACCTCGCGAACGTGATCAACGAGTCGGCGCTGCTCGCGGCCCGGCGCGGCCTCAAGGTCGTGGGCCAGCACGAGCTGGAAGAGGGGATCATGCGCGTGATCGCCGGGCCCGAGAAGAAGTCGCGGCTCTTCTCCGAGAAGGAGCGCAAGATCACCGCCTACCACGAGATGGGCCACGCGATCGTCGGCTACTACCTCGAGGGCACCGACGAGGTGCACAAGATCTCGATCGTGAGCCGCGGCCAGGCGCTCGGGTACACGATCTCGCTGCCGACCGAGGACCGGTACCTGACCACGAAGGGCTCGCTGATGGCCCAGATGGCGATGACGCTCGGCGGTCGCGCAGCCGAGGAGCTCGTCTTCAACGAGGTCACGACGGGAGCGGCCAACGACATCGAGCGCATCACCGCGACCGCGAAGTCGATGATCATGCGCTTCGGGATGAGCGAGAAGCTCGGCCCGCGGGTGCTGGGGCGCAACCACGACATGCCGTTCCTCGGGCGCGAGATGGGCGCCGAGCCCGACTACTCGGACGAGGTCGCCCGGCAGATCGACGACGAGATCAGGCGCGTGATCGAGGAGGCGCACGACATGGCCGCCACGGTGCTCCGCGAGCACATGGACGAGCTGCACCTGCTCTCGGGGATCCTGATCGAGCGCGAGACGATCGACAAGGATCAGTTCGAGCGGCTGCTCGCCGGCGAGCCCGAGGACTCCGTGTTCGCCGAGCAGCCCGAGCCCGAGCCCGAGCCCGAGGCGAAGGACAAGGAGAAGCCGGTCGTGAAGCCTGCACCGCGGGCCATCCCGGGCGCGGCGATGCAGCCGCCACCCGATCCCGCCGCCTCCTGACCGCAGCGCGCTTCGTCCCGTCGTCGTTCGTCCCGCCGACGGAGCTCGTCGGACCCGGGTTCGTGCTCGTCCCGCTCGGGCCGGAGCACAACGAGCGGGATCATGCCGCGTGGACGTCGAGCATCGACCACATCCGCGCCACGCCGGGATTCGGAGCAGGGCATCCGGACCCCTGGCCGGTGCCGATGACGGCGGACGAGAACCTCGCCGACCTCGAGTCGCACGCGCGCGACTTCCGCGAGCGCACCGGCTTCACGTACACCGTGCTCGACCCGGCGACCGACGACGTGCTCGGCTGCGTGTACGTCTACCCGGACGAACGCGGTCAGGCCGACGCGATCGTCCGCTCGTGGGTGCGAGCCTCGCACGGCGAGCTCGACGCGCCGCTCCGGCGAGCGGTCTCCGACTGGCTCGCCTCGGACGCCTGGCCGTTCACGTGCATCGCCTATGCGCCTCCCACGGCAGGCTGAGCGCTCGACGGCGACCGGGGCTCAGTCGGCGTCCGTCCGCTGCGTCACGGCCAGGCGGGCGACCAGCACGACGGCTGCGAGCGCCGCCGCCGTCCCGATCGCCTCGACGACGATCCCCTCCGTCCGGGCGAGGTCGACGATCGCGAGGAGCGCGCCACCGAGCGCGAGCGTGCCGATGCCGCCGAGCGCGACCCAGTACGGGCGACGCCAGAGCTCGCCGGCCTCGTCCGGGCTCGTCGTGCGCAGCTCGACCGACCAGTCCGCGAGCCCCGCCACGACCAGGAGCCCCGCCGCGACGACGGTCGAGCGGGCGTCGAGCGGCGGCTGGTCGACGGCGAGCAGGGTGGCGTACGCCCCGCCGAGCAGGGAGGGGCCGGCCACGAGGGCGTAGGGGACGAGCAGCGCGACGGCGACGGCCGCAGCGCCGGCCACCCCGAGCGCCACGACCGGGAGCCGGCTCGCCCCGCTCGCCTCGAGGGCCAGCCAGAGCGCGAGCCCGGCCGCGACCGCGACGGCAGCGAGCCCTGCGCCTAGCGCGGGGCGACCCGTGCGTGACGACGGTACGACCTCACCCCCTCCAGCGCCACGTCGAGCGGCGTCGTGTCGTGGAGCGTCGTCACCGCGACGCCGAGACGCTCGAACCGCGAGCGCAGCTCGGCCCGCTGGAGCGTCCAGATCCGGTGCGCGAGCCGCTCGAGGGGCTCGGTGCCGGGCGTGACGTGCGACTCCGGCGAGACCTCGAGGACGACCACGTCGTGACCGCGCGCGCGGAGGTCGAGCAGCGCCGCGATCGAGCGCTCGTCGAGCAGCGGCGTGACCGCGATCACGAGCGCTCGAGGCGGCAGCGTCCGGGCCGGGATCACGTTCACGTCCTTCCACGCGTACGAGAAGTCGATCCCCGTCTCGAGCAGCGCGTCCACGAGGCGGTAGCGCTGCGCCAGTCCCGAGCCCGGCTCGAGCCAGCGCAGGATCCCGCCGAAGGCGACGAGACCCACGCGGTCGCGCCGCGCGAGGAACGTCCCCGCGAGGGTGCCGACGACCCGCACTGCGTGCTCGAGCGTGCCCTCGTCGGCCTCCCGAGCCTCCGCGAAGCTGTCGAGGAAGAGGACGACGTCCGCGTTGCGCTCCGGGTGGCGCTCGTTGACGACGAGCGCGCCGCGGCGCGCGGTCGCCCTCCAGTTGACGGAGCGCACGCGGTCGCCCTGCACGAACGGCCGGGTGTCCGCGAACTCGAGCCCTTCACCGCGGAGCCGTGCGACCTCGCTGCCGGTGGTCGCCTGCGTGTGCGCGGGCGAGACCAGCTCGCGCAGCTGCTCGGGGCGCGGGTAGACGCGCAGGCGGTGCGGGCGCTCGATGCGTCCCTCCCAGCGGACGAGGCCGAGCCGGTCGCGGGCGCGCAGCCGGACGTCGCCGATCGTCGGCGTGCCCCAGCGGGTGAGCCTGACCCGGAGCGGCAGCTCGCGCTCCTCGTCCGGCTCGAGGTGGATCGCGATCGGGAGCGCGTTGTCGAGCACCTCCGTGCCGCGGTCCTCGACGACGCCCACCTCGAGGCGCTCGGCGCCGGTCGCCGAGCGGAGCGTGAGCAGCGCCTCGAGCTCGTCGCCCTCCAGCGCCCGCTCGGTGTCGAGGTGGAGCCACGCGCGGACGTCGGGGGCGGTGGAGAGCATCGCCAGCCCGGCGAGCACGAGGAACGGCGCCGCGAGGACGACGAGCTCCGCGCGCCGAAGGGCGAGCGCCCCCAGGAGACCGAGGCCGGCGAGCGCCGTCGACGTCGTCAGCAGCGGCGTCGCGGAGCGGGTCACGACGTCGGCGTGCGGTCCTCGGCCCGGGGTGTGGGCACCGTGTCGAGCACCTCCCGCACGACGTCGTCGCCCGTGCGGCGCTGCACCCAGAGCTCGGGACGCAGCACGAGTCGGTGGCCCAGCGCAGGCACCGCGACGGCCTTCACGTCGTCGGGGGTGACGAAGTCGCGTCCTGCGAGCGCGGCTCTGCAGCGGGCGAGCTTGAGCAGGGCGAGCGAGCCGCGCGGGCTGGAGCCCACCGCGAGGCTCGTGCTCTCGCGCGTGGCTGCGACGAGGGAGACGATGTAGCGGCCGATGCTCTCGTCCACGTGCACGCCCTCGATCGCCGCCTGCATCGCGCGGAGGGTGTCCCGGTCGACCACCGGGCGGAGCTCGACCTCGTCGGTGCGGCGCTCGATCCGCCGGACGAGCACCTCCCACTCGTCGTCGGACGAGGGGTACCCGAAGCCGGCGCGCAGCACGAAGCGGTCGAGCTGGGCCTCGGGGAGCGGGTAGGTGCCCTCGTACTCGATCGGGTTCTGGGTCGCGAGCACGAGGAAGGGCGGCTCGAGCGGGTGGGTGACGCCGTCGATCGTGACCTGCCGCTCCTGCATCGCCTCGAGCAGCGCGGCCTGGGTCTTCGGCGGGGCGCGGTTGATCTCGTCGGAGAGGAGGAGGTTCGCGAAGACGGGGCCGGGCCGGAACTCGAACACGGCGTCGCGCTGGTTCCAGATCGACGAGCCGGTCACGTCGGAGGGCAGCAGGTCCGGCGTGAACTGGACGCGCGCGAAGCGCAGGCCGGTGACCGTGGCGAACGAGCGCGCGGCGAGCGTCTTGGCGAGGCCGGGGACGTCCTCGAGCAGCACGTGCCCGTCGGCGAGCATCCCGAGCAGGACGAGCTCGAGCCGGTCGCGCTTGCCGACGACGGCGCGCTCGACCTCGTCGAGAATGCGGCCGCCGAGCTCGGCGACGCGGGTCAGCTCCACGCGATCCGCTCCAGGTCGGCGACCGCGGCCTCGATCGTCGCCACCGGGACGCCGGGGCCGCTGCGGTCGGCCGGCGCCTGCGCGTCCGGCCGCACGAGCTCCCACAGATCCGCCCCCACCACGGCACGCGCGCGATCGGGGTGACGACCGAGGTCGACGCCGTGCCGTGCCAGCAGCAGGCTCGCGGTGACGTCGCGAAACAGCGGGCGCAGCCGGAAGTGGGTGTCGAACGCGTTCTCCGCGCCCATCGACACCTCCCGCTCGAGCTTCGCGAGCGACGGTGGTCGGGCGGGAGCGCTCGGCCGTGGGGCGAGTGCGGCGGCGTAGCTCGAGGGCAGCGTCGGCACCGCGTCGCGCACGGCGACCACCACGGCGAGCAGTCCGATCGCGAGGATCGTCAGCAGCCATACGTGCACCGCGAGCTCCGCGTAGCCGGGCACGGCGACGAGGGCGACGCCGAGCGCGAGCGTGGGCAGCAGGGCCACGCCGAGCGCCCGCCGGACGCGCTCCGTCACGCCGGGAGGCCTTCGCGTCGGGCTGCCGCCTCGGCCTCTCGGCGCTCGACGACGCCGCGCAGCTCGTCGCGCACGTGCTCGAGGGTGTCGATCGCCTCCCGCTTCATCTCAGGCTGCACATCGTGCCCGGAGAACCGTGCCCACGTGAAGAGATCCGTCAGCCGCCCCGCGTCGTGCCGCGTGAGCTCCAGCGCGTCGAGCAGCCGGGCGAGGTACTCCTCGGGCGCCTCCGCCTCACGCCGCGGGAGCCCGACCGCGCCGAGCGCGCGCTCCATCCGGGCGTACGCTGCGATCACCGCGCGACGCGGGTCGGACTCCGCCCGCAGATCGTCGAGCGTCTCGTCGAGCACGTCGGCGAGCACCGCCTCCGGCTCGGTCGCGAGGTCGGCGCCCAGGGCGGCTCGTCGAGCGCGACGCCGCAGCACGAGGGCGACAGCGGCCGCCAGGGCGAGGACGATCGTGATCGCGACCGGCCAGGGCGTGAACTCGGGCTCGTAGCGCCCCTCCTGCGCCTCGGCCACTCCCGGGATCCCGTCGAGGCCGGGGAGGAGCCCGTCGCCCCCGTCGGGACCGTCGTCCGAGCGGACGAACCGCAGCGCGACGACCACGAGCGCGAGGCCGAGCACGAGCGACACGACCGCCTGCGCGGGCGTGCGGCGCTGCCTCCGGCCGGTCGCGGTCGCGACGGCGTCCTCGCGCCGGAACAGGCTGAACACGACGAGCGCCAGGACGCCGCCCACGAGCACGAGCACGACGAGCAGGCTCATCGTGACGTCGAGCAGCTGCTCCGATGGACGCCGGGCCCCGCCGCTCCCACCGGGGACGGACCCGGTCGAGGCGATCCCGACGGCCGCCAGCAGGCCGACGAGCAGCAGCGCCACCAGCCAGCCCCGAGCCGTCCCGCGCCGCGGGGCGTTACCGTCCATGTCGCATGAGACGTCTGCCGCTCGAGGAACGTTGGCCGCGACCGGCGGTGGTGGGTGTCGTGAACGTCACGCCCGACAGCTTCTCCGACGGCGGAGCGTACGCGTCGGCGGACGCCGCCGCTGCGACCGGTCGGGAGATGCTCGCCGCGGGCGCGGCGCTCGTCGACGTCGGCGGAGAGTCGACCCGGCCGGGTGCCGAGCCCGTCGCGCTCGACGAGGAGCTGCGCCGCGTCGAGCCGGTGCTCGAGCGCCTGACCGGCGCGCCCGTCTCGATCGACACCGCCAAGGCGGAGGTCGCCCGTCGGGCCCTCGCGCTCGGCGCGGAGCTCGTCAACGACGTCACGGCGCTGCGGGGCGACCCGGACCTCGCCGGCGTGGTCGCGGACGCCGATGCGTACCTGTGCCTGATGCACATGCAGGGGGCGCCCCGCACCATGCAGGAGCACCCGCGCTACGACGACGTCGTGGCGGACGTGGTCGCGTTCCTCGAGGAGCGCCTCGCGTTCGCAGTCGCGCAGGGCGTGCCGGAGGAGCGGATCTGCCTCGACCCGGGCATCGGGTTCGGCAAGACCCACGACCAGAACCTGACGCTCCTGCGCGGGCTCCCGAGGCTCGTCGCGCTCGGTCGCCCCGTGCTCGTCGGCCTGTCGCGGAAGAGCACGCTCGCGCGGATCACGGTCGGCCCGGATGCGCGCGTCGCGTCCGACGCCGCGTCGATCGGCGGCGCCGTCGCGGCCTTCGACCGCGGGGCGTCGCTCTTCCGCGTGCACGACGTCGGTGGCCACGTCGAGGCGCTCGCGGTCGCCGCCGCCGTCGAGCGAGAGGAGCTCTCGGCGTGACGATCGAGATCCACGGCCTCGAGCTCCACGCGTTCCACGGCGTGCTCGAGCGCGAGCGCGCGGTCGGCCAGCGCTTCCTGTTCGACCTCGACCTGGAGATCGCCGACCCCGCGCGTGCGCTCTCCGACCGGATCGAGGACGCGGTCGACTACCGCGACGCGGTCGCGATCGTACGCGAGGTCTCCGACGGGAGGTCGTACCACCTGCTCGAGGCGCTGGCCGCGGCGGTCGCGCAGGCGCTCGTCGAGCGACTCGCCGTGACGCGCGCCCGGGTCCGCGTCCGCAAGCCCGACGTGGAGCTCGGCGCCCCCGTCGAGCACACGGCCGTGGTCGTGGAGCGGCACCGCCGGCCCACGTCCTAGGTGCGGGGCCGGCGGCCCGCCGCCTAGCGGGAGGTGATCACGAGCCGGTAGGTCGCGTCGAGGCTCGAGCGGTGGGGCGAGACGGCGACGTACGCCCACCGGCCCGCGCCCGGGTTCTGGAACACGAGCCGCTCGGTCGTGCCGCGGGTGCGCGCCCTCGCGAGCCGGTAGTCGGTCGCCGACGGACCCACCACCGTGGGCACACCGGTCCGGTAGAGCCCCAGGTCGACGTCGGCGGCGCTCGTCGCGGTGATCGTGACGCGCTTCCGCGCAGGGAGCCACAGCCGGTAGATGTCGCGGGGGTCCTCCCAGCGGTCGACCCGGGCGCTGAACGCCGCCCGCGTCGTGGTGGCGGTCGTGAGCGGCGGTCGCGCGACGTAGTTGCGGTCACCGTTCGGATCGACGTTGTCCATGTCGTCGTTCGGCTCGCCCGGGTCGCGGGTCGGCGCGGGCAGCGAGAGCGCGGCGCCGACGTCGAGCACCCCGAAACCGCTGGCCGGATCACGGCCGGGAGGGCCGATGTCGCGCGCCGACCGACGGATGATCTCGGCGACCTGGCCTGCGTCGAGCTGTGGCCGCGCCGTCCAGATCCACGCGGCTGCGCCGGCGACGAGCGGTGACGAGAAGCTCGTCCCCGAGGTCTCGCGCCAGCCGCCGGAGAGCGCGCTCGCGACCGTGATCTCGTCGCCCGGCGCGGCGACGTCGACGTAGGGCGAGCGCGAGCTGAACGCGGCCACGGCGCCCGAGCGGTCGGTCGCGGCGGCCGTGACGACGTGGGGGAGGGCCGCCGGGTAGCCGAGCGGGCTGCCGCGATCGCCGTCGTTGCCCGAGGCCGCGACGACGAGCGATCCCCGGGCGACCGCCTCCTCCGTCGCGTACTCGATCGCGAGGTCGCGCGGGCCGCCCAGGCTGAGGTTGATGACGCCGCGGCCCTTGCGGGCGGCGGCGAGGATCCCGTTCACGATCTCGATCGAGTCGAGCTGCGTGCCCTGGCCCTTCGCGGCGTCCCACGAGCGGAGCACCGCCTGCGGGTAGATGCCGACGACCCCCTGTCCGTTCTCCGGCGCGCCGACGACCGAGGCGACCATCGTCCCGTGCTCGCCCCCGAGCGGTGCCGGCTCCTGCTCGTTGAGCACCTCGAGGTCGGCGCGCCCGGCGAACTCCGGGTGCTCGACCGAGATGCCGGAGTCGACGATCGTCACCGGGATCCCCGGGCCCGGGGGCACGAGCGCGCCGAGACCGACGTCGGCGCGCCACCACTCCGACGCGGAGAGGGGATCGACCGCAGCAGCCGACGCCGCCACGGCGTACGTCCGCACGGGCTGCGTGAACCGCACCGCGCCGTCCTCGCGGAGCGCGCCGACGACCTCGCCGGCGTCGGCGGCGACGACCTCCCACAGCCGCAGCTGCGCGTCGACCAGGCGTCCGCCGACGGACTCGAGGCGCGCGGCGGCTGCCGGGCCGGCATCGGCCCGGAGCGCCACGAGCAGGAGGCCGTCGGCGTCGGCGCGCGAGGGCGCGGCGAGCAGGCCGCCGAGGGCGACGGCGGCGACGACGCTGAGGGCGGCGAGGGCGGGGAGGGCTGCGCGCACGGGTTGCATCGGTCCTTATACGGGTTCGACCTGAGAAGAGGATGAGCGATCGACCGTTGGGGGCCGGTTAAGGGGCGGTAGGGGTTCTGTACGGTTCGCGCGTGACGCGCGCCTACGTCGGTCTCGGTGCCAACCTCGGCGACCGGGCCTGCACGCTGCACCGGGCGGTCGAGCTGCTCGGTGAGCACCCGGACGTGACGGTCGTGGCGGTCTCCGAGCTGAGGGAGACGGCGCCCTGGGGACCGGTGCCGCAGCCGCCGTTCCTCAACGGCGCGGTCGCCGTCGAGACGGAGCTCACGCCACGAGAGCTGCTCGACGTCCTGCTCGACGTCG
>CAZUVW010000008.1:0-32411 GCA_964623875.1 uncultured Gaiellales bacterium | reverse complement strand
CCCGAGGAGCGCGAGCACGGCCAGGAGCAGCGAGTTCGCGATCAGCACCGTCGTGAGCACTCCGAGCGCGCTGCCGATGCCGAGCTTCGTCACGAAGTCGAGGCCGAAGAACGCCAGGCCCGTGACGGAGATCGCGACCGTCGCCCCGGCGAACAGCACGGCGCGGCCGGCGGACGCGCCCGCCTCGGCAGCGGAGTCCTCGGGCGACAGGCCCTCGTGCAGCAGCTGCCGGAAGCGCGTGACGATGAACAGCGAGTAGTCGATCCCGACGCCGAGCCCGATCATCGAGACGAGCAGCGGGGTGACCGTGTTGATGTCGGTCAGGCCGGCGAGGAGGAACAGCAGCAGGAATGCGGTCGCCAGAGCCGTGATCGCGAGGATGATCGGGACGAACGAGGCGACGAACGTCCGGAAGACGACGAGGAGGATGATCAGCGCCGCGAGCAGCCCGAGGAGCTCCTGCGTCCCTTGCTCGATCGGCGGGAACTCGGCGTCGCCGTTGAACTCAGCCGTGACCCCGACGGGCTCGACCGTCTCGCGGACGGCCTCCTGCACGGCGACGACGGCCTCGCGGTCCTTGTCGAAGATCACGCGATCGAACTGGGCTTCGGTGAAGCCGATCCGTCCGTCGTCGGAGATCCGGCCGTCGGTGAAGAGGTCGCCGACGTTGTCGATGCCAGCGACGTCCTCCGTCGGCGCGAACGCGTCGGTGCGGAGGAGGAGCACCGCCTTCTCGATCGCCTCCTTGCGCTCGGGCGTGTCGAGCCGCTCCCCCTCGGGCGCGGCGAAGACGAGGTTGAGCACGCCGCCCTGCTCGGAGGCGAACTCGGACTCGATCAGGTCTGTCGCCCTCTGGGTGTCCGAGCCCGGGATCTCGAAGGCGTCGCGGAGCTCGCCGCCGAACGCGCTCACGAGCCCGATCAGCACGGCGATGATCGCGATCCAGCCGGTCACGACGCGCCACGGGTGCGCCGCGCACCAGCGCGTCCAGCGCGCGAGCGTCCCTGTCGACAGTCGCTCGTGCGCCGCCAGCCGCTCTGCCCCGTTGCCCGTGCTCATCGGTCTCCCTCGTCGTCGGATCGTGGCGCGGCGGGCCGAGGCCCGGCCGCCGCTGCGCAGCATCCCAGGTGGGCGCCGGTGCAAGCGTACGGTTTCCCGTACCACCCGCGACCGCTCGACCGCGCGCTCCAGGGTCGTGGCGATGGCTGCGTCGCCGGCCGCCCGGACGCGCCGCAGCAACCTCCTGCCGTGCGGATCGGCGAACGACGGGCGGCGGTGGCCGTGCCCGGGAGCGCACGCTCCCGTGTGCGCAGTCCCGCCGGCGCCCCGTCAGCGCGTTCTCTGCCTCGCGATCCGGAAGTGCCCCGATGCGCGGCGTCGGGCCACGCGTCGACGATGCGGTGGCATGGGACGGTCGCTCAACCGGATCATCGCGGCTCTCATCGTGCTCGCGCTCGCCGCCGGCGTCGTCCTCGCCCTGCTCGGGCACGCCGACGAGGCGAACGGGCTCTGGGCCGTGGCGGCTGCGGCCGCCCTGGTGCCCCTCACGATCGACGTCGCGCGGTCGCTGCTCAGGGGGGACGTGGGGGTCGACGCGATCGCGCTGGTCGCGATCGTCGGCTCGCTCTTGCTGGGCGAGTACCTCGCCGGCGCGATCGTCGCCCTGATGCTGGCGGGGGGGAACGCGCTCGAGGACTACGCGCAGGGGCGCGCCAGCCGTGAGCTCCGGTCGCTGGTCGACCGGGCGCCGCGGACCGCGCATCGCCGTGAGGACGAGACGATCGCCGAGGTCCCCGTCGAGGCGCTCGTGCCGCAGGACGTGGTCGTCGTCCGGGCGGGCGAGGTCGTGCCGGCAGACGGCATCGTCGGGCCGGGGCACGAGGCCGTGATCGACACCTCCGCGCTCACCGGTGAGCCGCTCCCCGTGACCCTGCGCCCCGGGGAGGAGGCGCTCTCGGGCACCGCGAATGCCGGAGAGGCCTTCGACCTCGTCGTCGCACGTCCGGCGGCCGAGTCGGCCTACGCCGGCGTGGTGCGCCTCGTCCGCGACGCGGCCGAGCAGCGCGCTCCTTTCGTGCGCATGGCCGACCGCTACGCGATCCTCTTCCTGCCCTTCACCGCCGTGCTGGCAGCGCTCGCCTGGGCTCTGAGCGGCGACCCGGTGCGGGCGCTGGCGGTCTTCGTCGTCGCGACGCCGTGCCCGCTGATCCTCGCCGCCCCGATCGCGCTCGTCGCGGGTCTGTCGCGCGCCGCCCGCGTGGGCGTGATCGTCAAGGGTGGATCGGCGATCGAGGCGCTCGGAGAGGCGCGCACCGTCCTGCTCGACAAGACCGGCACCGTGACCCGCGGCGACCCCGAGATCGAGCGCGTGGTGGCGCTCGGAGCGACTCCGGCCGACGAGGTGCTCCGTCTCGCCGCGTCGCTCGACCAGCACTCCGCCCATGCGCTGGCCGAGGCGCTCGTCCACGGCGCGCAGCAGCGCGGTCTTCTGCTCGTCCCGCCGGAGGGGACGCGGGAGACGGCCGGCCAGGGCATCGTCGGCGTCGTCGCGGGGACCACCGTCGCGGTCGGGTCGAGCCTCTGGCTCGAGCGGCTGGGCTGCGCGGGTGCCCGGGAGGCGTCGCTCTCCCTCGACGGCGCCCACTCCCTCGGGCGGGCGAAGGTCGTCGTCGCGCTCGACGGGGAGGTCGCGGGCGTCGTCGTCATGGCCGACCACGTCCGGCCCGAGGCGACCGGGCTCGCAGCTGCGCTCCGCGAGGCCGGCATCCGCCACGTGGCCCTCGTCTCGGGCGACCGTCGCGAGATCGCGGACGAGGTCGGCCGCCTGATCGGCGCCGACGTCGTGTACGCCGAGCAGAGCCCGGCCGACAAGCTGGACGTCGTGCGCGCGATCCGCGCGCAGCCGGAGCTCGGCAAGGTCGTGATGGTCGGGGACGGGATCAACGACGCTCCCGCGCTCGCGCTCGCCGACGTGGGCATCGCGATGGGCGCGCGGGGCGCGACGGTGTCGTCGGAGACCGCGGACGTGGTCGTGACCGTCGATCGCGTCGACCGCGTCGCCGACGCCGTCCGGATCGGCCGGCGGTCGCTCCACATCGCCCGCCAGAGCGTGCTCGCGGGCCTCGGGCTCAGCCTCGCGGCGATGGTCGTGGCCGCCTTCGGCTACCTGCCGCCGGTCGCCGGCGCCCTCGTGCAGGAGGTGATCGACGTCGCGGTCATCCTGAACGCGCTTCGCGCCCTCCGCTGAGGCGCGAATCCCTGACGGGATTCGCGCCTAGAAGAGCTGCTGGTCGTTTCCTAGGTGTGAATCCCGCAGGGATGCACACCCCGCCCAGGGGTACGCTCCTCCGATGGAGACCCCTCCGGCGGAGACCCCGCAAGGATCGACGCGGGTGCGCGTCGTGCGGCTCCCGGCAGGGGCGGTGGAGGACGACCGGGTGGCGGTCGAGGAGCCGCTCGAGATCCGCGTCAACGGCCGCGCGGTCGCGGTCACGATGCGCACCCCCGGGCACGACGAGGAGCTCGCCCTGGGGTTCTGCCTGACCGAGGGGCTGCAGCCGGTCACCGCGCGGCTCCCCGACGACCTGGCGGCGAACGTCGTCGAGGTGGACGCGCCGAACGCCGACCTCGACCGCATCCAGCGCTCGTTCTACACCTCCTCGTCCTGCGGGGTGTGCGGCAAGGGGGCGCTGGAGGCGGTCGCGGTCGACGCCCCGGTGGTGACGAGCGAGCTGCGTGTGACCGCCGCCGTCGTCGCGGCCCTGCCGGAGCGCATGCGCGTCTCCCAGGCGACCTTCGCCCGCACCGGCGGGCTCCACGCGACGGGGCTGTTCGACGCGCGCGGCGAGCTGGAGGTCCTGCGCGAGGACGTCGGCCGGCACAACGCGATGGACAAGGTGATCGGGTGGGCAGCCGGAGCGGGCCTGCTACCGCTCGCCGACCGGGTGCTCTGCGTCTCGGGCCGGCTCTCCTTCGAGCTCGTCCAGAAGGCCGCGGTGGCCGGCTGTCCGGTCGTCGCCGCCGTCGGCGCGCCCTCGTCGCTCGCCGTCGAGCTCGCAGACGATCGTGGCATCACGCTGTGCGGGTTCGTGCGCGACGGTCGGTCGACCGTGTACACGCACGCGCGTCGCATCGGCGCCTGAGCGCTCGCTCAGTCGAGCGCGGCCTCGAGCCCCGCGCCTTCGGCCACCTCGACGAGCGCCCGCGCGAGCAAGGGCTCGGGATCGCGGTCCAGCCAGACGAGACCGATCCCCTTGGTCGTCGTCGGACCGGTCAGCGGGAGCGCCACCATCCCGTCCGGCACCGGGAAGAGGTTCAGCCAGGCGTGCGCGACGACGCTCGACCAGCGCCCGTCGCGGACGTGGCCGTAGAGCGTCGAGACGGAGTTCGTCTCCACGGTCGGCCGAGGGACGACCCCTGCCTCGGCGAAGCAGGCGTTGACGATCCGGCGGTTCTGCATGTCCGGTGTCAGGAGGCACAGCGGCTCGTCCGCGGCCTCCGCCCAGCCCACCTCGCGTCTCCCGGCGAACGGGCCGTCGGCCCGGGTGACGAGCAGGTAGCGCTCCCGGTAGAGGGGGAGGGCCCGCACGCCCGACAGCGGCTCGTTGTCGAGGTACGTCAGACCGAGCTCGAGCTCGAAGCGGTGCAGTGCCTGCTCGATCTGGCGCGACGAGAGCGACTGGATCGAGACCGTCACGGCGGGGTGGCGAGCCGCGAACGGGCGGGTCAGGAGCGCGACGGTAGGGAGCGACGTCGGGATCGCGCCGAGTCGCAGCCGCCCCGTCGGCCCGGTGCGGATCGCCGTCACCTCCTCGGTGAGCCCGTTGAGGTCCGCCAGCACCTGGAGCGCCCAGTCGTGCACGCGCTCGCCCTCGGGGGTGAGGCCCTCGTAGCGGCGCCCGCGCCGGACGACGGAGAACCCGACCTCCTGCTCGAGCCGGCGGATGCCGGCGGAGAGCGTCGGCTGCGAGACACCGCAGGCGACGGCAGCCCGGGCGAAGTGGCGCTCGCGCGCGACCGCGACGAGGTAGGTGAGGTTCTGGACGTTCAGTCGCTCGTACTCCCGTGTTCGATAGATCCTGTCTATCACAGAGTCGACGGCGACACTTTGACGCAGCAGCCCCGGAGCGGCCATGCTGTGCAGCAGACACGCCGCCGAGAGCGAAGGAGAGCCAGCATGCGCATGCCGAAGGGACGCCTGACCACGCCGTACGTCCGCGACGGAGGGGCGCTGCGCGCCGCGGGCTGGGACGAGGCGCTCGACATGGCGGCTGCGGGGTTCGCCCGTGCCCGCGAGCACGACACCGCCACCTCCTTCGGGATCTTCTCGTGCTCCAAGGCCTCCAACGAGATGAACTTCCTGGCGCAGAAGCTCGCCCGCCAGGTGATGGGCACGAACAACATCGACTCCTGCAACAGGACCTGACACGCGCCCAGCGTCGTCGGTCTGGCGACGGTGTTCGGAGCGGGCGGCGGGACGTCGTCGTACCGCGAGATCGAGGAGACGGACGTGATCCTCCTGTGGGGCTCGAACGCCCGGGAGACGCACCCGATCTTCTTCCACCACCTGCTCAAGGGCGTCCACGCGGGCGCGCGGCTGTTCGCGATCGACCCGCGGCGCACGTCGTCCGCCCAGTGGGCCGACCGCTGGCTCGGGCTCGACGTCGGCTCGGACGTCGCGCTGTCCAACACCATGGCGCGGGAGATCATCCACGCCGGCCTCGTCAACCGGGCGTTCGTCGAGCGCGCGACGGACGGCTTCGAGGCCTACGCAGCCTCGGTCGAGCCCTTCACGCTGTCGGAGGGGGAGCGGCTGACGGGCGTCCCTGCCGAGGCGATCCGCGAGGCGGCACACGCGTACGCGCGCGCCGACCGGGCGATGATCTGCTGGACGCTCGGGATCACGGAGCACCACAACGCGGTCGACAACGTGCTGGCGCTGATCAACCTCGCCCTGCTCTGCGGCCACGTCGGACGGTACGGCTCCGGCCTCAACCCGCTGCGCGGGCAGAACAACGTGCAGGGCGGCGGCGACATGGGCGCGATCCCCAACAAGCTCCCCGGCTTCCAGGACATCGAGCGCGACGCGGACGCCCGAGCGCGGTTCGAGGCGGCCTGGGGGACGCCGATCCGGCCGCAGTACGGCTGGCACCTGACGCAGATGTTCCACGCGATGGAGCGCGGCGAGCTGCGCACCCTCTACGTGATCGGCGAGAACCCCGCCCAGTCGGAGGCCGACATCAACCGCACGCGACAGCTGCTGGCGGGGCTCGACTTCCTCGTCGTGCAGGACATCGTGATGACGAAGACCGCCGAGCTGGCCGACGTCGTCCTGCCCTCGTCGGCGTCCTGGTGCGAGAGCGAGGGCACCGTCACGAACAGCGAGCGGCGCGTCCAGCGCGTGCGCAAGGCGCTCGACCCGCCGGGCGACGCGCGCGACGACATGTGGATCCTCTGCGAGCTCGCGCGCCGGCTCGGCCACGACTGGGGCCATCCGTCGGCCGAGGAGGTGTGGGACGAGGTGCGCTCGCTCTCGCCGATGCACCGAGGCATGCGCTACGACCGGCTCGAGGCGCTCGGCGGCATCCAGTGGCCGTGCCCCGACGAGGAGCACCCCGGGTCTCCGATCCTGCACGAGCGCCTGTGGGCCGACCCGGTCGAGGGGCCGCGGGCGCCGTTCAGCGTGGTCGAGCACCGGCCGCCGTTCGAGGCCCTCGACGCCGAGTTCCCGATCCGGCTCACCACGGGTCGGAGGCTCGAGTCGTACAACACGGGAGCCCAGTCCAACCTCTACCGCTCGCCGCTGCACCGCGGCGAGTCGCTCGACCTCTCGCCCGAGGACGCCGAGCGGCTGGAGCTGGCCGACGGCGAGGTGGTGCGCGTCTCCTCCCGCCGCGGGTCGGTGGAGGCGCCCGTGCGGATCGACCCGTCGCTGCGGGCCGGGCTCGCGTTCATGACGTTCCACTTCCCGGATCAGGTGGACACGAACCAGCTGACGATCGACGCCACCGACCCGAAGTCGGGCACCGCGGAGTTCAAGGCGGCGGCGATCCGCATCGACCGGCTCGACCCGGACGAGCGCGCTGCGCGCGTGGACGCCGAGGAGCCGGCGACCGTCGGAGGGCAGCCGTGAGCGGTGCCGTGCTCGCTCCGCCGACCGCAGGCGCAGCGGAGGGCCTCGTGAGCCACCGCGCCGGCACGAGCCCGTCCGCAGCCCACCAGGCAAGTGACAACTTGTCACTTGCCGGGGCTCGCTCGCCGAGGCGGGGCGGCGCAGCGGTGATCGCGCCTGAGGCTGGGAGGGCGTAGGCGTGGATCTCAAGCTCATCCCGGGCGCGGAGCCGACGCCCACCGAGCGTGCGGCGCTCGACAGCGTCCTCGGGCCGGCGACCGACGGCTGGGACGGGGGGATGCGGCGGCTCGGGCCCGCCGGCAACACCGCGGCCGGCGGCCATGCCGCCCGGGCGCGTCGGCACCTGCTGCTGCCGACCCTGTGGGCGCTGCAGGAGCGCATCGGCTGGATCAGCCCCGGGGGGCTCAACGAGGTCTGCCGCCGTCTCTCCGTCCCGCCCGCCGACGCGTACGGGGTGGCGACCTTCTACGCGCTGTTCTCGACCGAGCCGCGCCCGGCGCGCGTCGTGCACGTGTGCGAGGACCTCGCGTGCCGGTGCAACGGCTCCGACGACCTGATCGCCCAGCTCGAGGAGCGCTTCGGGGCGGAGGGCGCGCTGTCCGACGACGGCTCGTCCACGTGGCTGCGCAGTCCGTGCCTCGGCCAGTGCGACCGAGCGCCGGCCGCGATGCTGACGGTCTCGGGCGAGGATCACGCCGAGCGCGTCCAGGCACCGACGACGGCGGCCGCGGTGCTCGAGCTGCTCGCGGGCGCCGCGCCCGGTCCGCCACCGGCGCCGGCGCTCCCGCAGGCAGGTGACCCGTCGCTCCGGCTCCTGCGGCGCTGGGGTCGGGCCGCGACCCTGGACGACTACCGCGCCGCGGGTGGGTACGCGGCGCTGCGTCGCGCGATCGAGCTCGGCCCCGAAGGCGTCTTGCGCGAGGTCAAGGACTCGCGCCTGATGGGCCGCGGCGGCGCAGCGTTTCCCACCGGGATCAAGTGGGACGCGGTCGCTCGCCATCCGGCACGGCCGCACTACCTCGTCTGCAACGCCGACGAGTCCGAGCCGGGCACCTTCAAGGATCGCGAGCTGATGGAGGGAGACCCCTTCGCGCTCGTCGAGGCGCTCACGATCGCCGGGTATGCGACGGGATCGGAGGAGGCGTTCGTGTACCTGCGGGGCGAGTACCCGCAGGCACACCATGCCCTGCAGGCTGCGATCGACGAGGCGCGGGCGCGAGGCTTCCTCGGCGACGACGTGCTCGGCGAGGGCTTCGCCTTCGACGTCGAGATCCGCAAGGGGGCCGGCGCGTACATCTGCGGCGAGGAGACCGCGATCTTCAACTCGATCGAGGGCGAGCGGGGCGAGCCCCGCAACAAGCCTCCGTTCCCCGTGAACGAGGGCCTGTTCGGCAAGCCGACCGTGATCAACAACGTCGAGACCCTCGTCAACGTGCTCGACGTGGTGCTCGCGAGCGGCCCCGGCTTCGCGCAGACGGGGACCGAGGGCTCGACGGGGCCGAAGCTCTTCTGCCTCTCCGGCGACGTCGCGCGGCCCGGCGTCTACGAGGTGCCCTTCGGGACGTCGCTGAGGGCGCTGCTCGACCTCGCCGGCGGCGTCGCCGACGGACGACCCCTGCAGGCGGTCCTGATGGGCGGCGCAGCCGGTGGCTTCCTGGGCCCCGACGACCTCGACCTCGAGCTGTCGTTCGAAGGAGCCCGCGGGGCCGGCACGACGCTCGGCTCCGGCGTCGTCCTCGTGCTGGACGACACCGTCGACCTGCCCCGGTTCCTCCAGCGCATCGCTGCGTTCTTCCGCGACGAGTCCTGTGGCCAGTGCGTCCCCTGCCGCGTGGGCACCGTGCGCCAGGAGGAGGCGCTCGCGCGGCTGGCAGCGGGCGAGCCGCTCGGCGACGTCGCCACCGAGCTCGCCCTCGTGGCGGAGGTGGGGCAGTGCATGCGCGACGCGTCGATCTGCGGGCTCGGGCAGACGGCCTCGGGGGCGATCGAGTCCGCGATCCGTCGGCTCCACGTCTTCCAGGGAGGCCCGGCGTGAGCGAGCTGCCCCTGCCCCGGCGGATGGTCGAGCTCGAGGTCGACGGTCAGGCGGTCGAGGTGTTCGAGGGGCAGACGATCCTCGACGCCTGCGACAAGCTCGGCATCGACACGCCGACGCTCTGCTATGGCCCCACGCTCGAGCCGGCGAACGTCTGCCGCGTCTGCGTGGTCGAGCTCGAGGGCGCGCGTGTGCTCGCGCCGTCCTGCTCGCGCAAGGCGGAGGCTGGGATGAAGGTGCGGACGGACTCGGAGCGCGTGCGGCTCTCCCGCAGGGTGGTGCTCGAGCTGCTCGACTCCTCGGTCGACCTCTCCACGACGCCCGTCGCGCCCGCGTACCTGGAGCGCTACGGCGCCGACGGCGAGCGGTTCGGCCCCGCCGCCGCTCCCGACCCCTCACGGGGCAGCGCCCGTCCCGGCGCCCACGCGACCCCCGACGGCAGCGCCGCCGCGACCGTCGCCCAGCCGGTCAAGGTGGACAACGAGCTCTACGTGCGCGACTACTCGAAGTGCATCCTCTGTTACAAGTGCGTCGACGCCTGCGGCGAGCAGTACCAGAACACGTTCGCGATCCAGGTGGCGGGCCGCGGGTTCGACGCCCGCATCTCCACCGAGTTCGACACCGCGCTGCCGGAGTCCGCCTGCGTCTACTGCGGCAACTGCATCGCCGTCTGCCCCACCGGCGCGCTGATGTTCACCAGCGAGCACGAGCTGCGCGCGGCGGGGGAGTGGCGCGAGGACGAGCAGACGGTGACGCAGACGATCTGCCCCTACTGCGGCGTGGGCTGCAACCTCGAGCTGCACGTGCAGGACAACGCGATCGTGAAGGTCACGAGCCCGGACGACCACGACATCACGCGCGGCAACCTCTGCGTCAAGGGCCGCTTCGGGTTCCAGCACGTCCAGGCACGCGACGGCTGACGCGGCGTGACGCGCCTGGGAGGCATCGTGCTGGCCGGTGGGCGCTCGACGCGCATGGGAGTCGACAAGGCTCACGTGGACTGGCAGGGGACGCCGCTCGTGGCGCACGTGGCCTCGCTCGTGCGGGACGCGGTCGACGGCCCGGTCGTCGTCGTCGCCTCGCCCGATCGTCCGCTGCCGGGTCTCCCGGACGGCGTGGAGCTCGTCGAGGACGCGGTCGCCGACCGGGGGCCGCTGCAGGGCCTCCACGACGGCCTCGCGGCGCTCGCGGGTCGAGCGGACGCCGCTCTCGCCACGGGCGTCGACGCGCCCCTGCTGCAGACCCGGGTGATCGACCTCCTCGCCGGCGCGCTCGAGCGGAGCGGTGCACAGGCTGCCGTCCCGTGTCTCGCCTCCGACCGGCGTCCGCTGCCGGCGGTCTACCGCGTGGAGCTGGCGCCCACCGTGCGCGCGCTCCTCGACGGGGGCGAGCGACGTCTGCGCGCCCTCGTGGCTGCGGTCGTCGTCGAGGCCGTGTCGGAGGACGAGCTGCGACGTGCCGACCCGCGACTCGGCTCGCTGGCACCGCTCAACACCCCGGACGAGCTCGAGGCGGCGCGCCGGGCAGGTCGGGAGGCGTAGGGCGCGCGATCAGCGCGAGACGACGCGCACGTCTGGCCGGAACGCCGCGACCGCGAACCAGAACGGCTCGTGGAACGGCACGGGCTGCCCCTTCACGGTGACGCTCGCCGAGCCGATCTCGCGTCCCTCTGCGACCTCGGCGCTGTCGAGCGCCGAGGCGACCCCGCGCTGCCAGCGGACGACGACGGCCTCTCCGCCGACCTGGACGCGGACGATCTTCTCCCGCGCCACGGTGCCCAGCGGGACGACGATCGCCTCGCTCCCCCGCTCCACGTAGACGACGCGCGTCATCGCGGTCAGCCGGTCGTCGTCCGCGTTGCGGGTCGGGAACAGCGGTCCCTCCTCGACGTCGTCGTAGCCGACGTACGGGTTCGAGCCGTATGCCCGCTGGTAGCCGGTCTCGCGATCGAGGACGAGGCTCTCCGGGTACGTCAGGCGGAACTCCTCCCACGAGACGATCCGGGCGGGCAGCTGGCGGAGCTTCTCACCGGCCAGCTTCCCGACGATCGCCTCGCCGGAGAACTGCTGCCACCACGACTCGGTCTGCCGGTCGTACATCACGAGATCGGAGTCGCGCAGCCTCCCCGTGGTGCCGAAGTCGAGCACCCGGCGGCCGACACGTCGGTCGAACACGATCGCCGTGTTGCAGAGCGGGCAGAAGGTGACCGCCACGGGCCGACCCTGGATCTCGTCGTTGGCGATCTCGTGCCAGATCAGCACCTGCAGCGGATAGCCGCGCGTCTCGCCCTCGACGGTGAGCGCGATCACCGGCTCGCGCGGTCGGAGCCAGTCCACGTCGACCGCCGTCTCGAACGTGGGCTCGTCGAGCGCAGGGATCCCGTCCTTGGGCGGCCCGCCCGAGACGATCTCGTCGAGCGGAACCGTGGCCCGGGAGAAGTCCGTCTTCCAGCCTGCCGTCAGGTCTGGTGGCGGCGAGGACTCGCCCAGGCCGACCCGCGGCGCCGCCCGCTCGATCTCCTCCAGCGTCCGCTCCAGCTCGGCGTCGCGCGGCACGCTCTCGGCCGAGCCTCCCTCGTCGCCGCCGCACCCGACCGCGCCGACGAGCAGGACGACCGTCAGGAGCGTCGAGGCGAGCGACCGCATCCTCCGACGGTAGCCCCGACGGGATTACGCGCGGGTGAACACCGGTGTGGCCGGTGCCTCACCGCTCGAGCTCGAGCTCGCCGCTGGCCACGAGCTGCGTCGTGCCGTCGTCCAGCAGGAGCTCGATGCGGCCGTCGGCTGCGAGCGCGCCGACGACGCCGTCCAGGGCGCCGACCCGCACGCGGCTGCCGCGGAGCGCGTTGCGGCGCTCGAGCGCCGGCAGCAGCGGCTCGAGCGCGACGTGGCGCCAGGTGTCGTAGTGGCGCTCGAGCGCGTCGAGCAGTCGCGCGAGCAGGGTCGCCCGATCGACGTCGATCCCGGTCGCCGTGCGCAGCGACGCGGCGGGCACCTTCGTGTCGGCCGGCAGGTCGCCCTCCGCCTGCCCGACGTTGACGCCGATCCCGCAGACGACGGCGTCTGCGTCGCTCTCGAGCAGGATCCCCGCCACCTTGCGCCCGGCGAGCAGCACGTCGTTCGGCCACTTGATCCCGGCCGGAGTGCCTGTCAGCGCCTCCAGCGCCTCGGCCGTGGCCAGCCCCGCGGCGAGGGAGAGCTGCGGCAGCGGCGCCCCGAGCGGCGGTCGCAGCAGCACCGAGACCAGCACCGCCGCCCCGGGCCGGTCGTCCCAGCGGCGTCCGGAGCGCCCCCGTCCGGCCGTCTGGTGCTCGGCGACGGCGACCGCGCCCTCCGGCAGGCCGGAGCCGCGGAGCACGTCCTGGGTCGAGGGGCAGCGCTCGTGCCAGAGGTACGGGACGCCGAATCGTCCTCGGATCAGGGGGGTGACGACGTCCTCGGTGAGCGCGAGGGTCGCGGCCATCGCCGCGGATCATCCCTCCTCGGCGTCCTGCGCGCCACGTGCGCGCTTGATCCCGGCGCGCCGGCGCTTCTCCTCGAGCCGTCGCTCCTTGGCGGCCTTGGTCGGGCGAGTCGCGACTCGCCTGCGCTCCACGCGAAGCCCCTCGGTCAGCCGGGCGGCAAGCCGTTCGAGGGCGAGCTCGCGGTTGCGCGCCTGGCTGCGCTCGTCCTGCGCGACCGCGCGCACGACGGGGCCGAGCCGGGCGACGACACGCCGCTTCTGGGCGTCGGAGAGCGTCGTGGACGCCTCGACGTCGAAGACCGCCTCGACCCGTGTCTCGCTCGTGTTCGCGTGCTGCCCGCCTGGGCCCCCGGAGCGCGACACGCGCAGCCGGATCTCGTCGAGCGGGATCGAGACGGTTGCCGTGACGCGAATAGACTCACGGGGCATGGCGTGCATTCTCCTCGACATCGACGGCGTGCTCCACGTCTCCGGCGAGCCGATCCCCGGCGCGCAGGAGGCGGTCGCACGCCTGCGGGTCGCCGGGCACAGCCTCCGCTTCGTGACGAACAACTCGACCGTGCCGCGTGCCCGTCTCGTCGAGGACCTCCGGGAGCTCGGGTTCGCGTTGGAGGACGACGAGCTCCAGACGACGCCCCGTGCGGCGGCCCGCGAGCTCGCCGGCAGGCGCGTCCTCGCGCTCGTGATGAGCGGGGTCGTCGGCGAGCTCGAGGGAGTGGAGCTGGTGGGCGACGCCGCCGATGCCGTGCTGATCGGCGGCTGCGACGAGAGCCTCGAGCCGAACCAGGTGTTCAGCTACATGAACCTCGCCCGCGCCTTCTCGGAGATCCAGGCGGGAGCCGAGCTCTACTGCATGCACAAGAACCGTTGGTGGCAGACGAGCCGCGGCCCCATGCTCGACGGCGGGGCGTTCGTCGCCGGGCTGGAGTACGCGACCGGTGTGGAGGCGACGGTGCTCGGCAAGCCCAGCCCGGCCTACTTCGCCGCCGCGCTCGACGCGCTCGATGCAGAGCCGGAGCTGACCTGGCTGGTCGGGGACGACATCGAGTCGGACGTCCGCGGTGGGCAGGCCTTCGGGATGCGCACGGCGCTCGTCCGCACCGGCAAGTTCAGGCCCGACGCGCTCGACCACACGGCGGTCGTGCCGGACGTCGTCCTCAGCTCGATCGCCGCGTTCCCCGACTGGCTCGAGCGGAGCCTCTAGGCGTGCCGACGCGGGTCGGCACCGACCTGATCGAGATCGAGAGGATCGCCCGAGCGCTCGACCGCCCGGGGTTCCGCGACCGGTGCTTCACCCCGGACGAGCAGGCGTACTGCGAGTCGCGGCGCAACCCCGCGGAGAGCTACGCCGCGCGGTTCTGCGGCAAGGAGGCGGTCGGCAAGGCGCTCGGCTGCGGCGTGCTCTTCACGTGGAAGGAGATCGAGATCGTCGGCCCGCCGAAGCCGGGAGTGACCCTCAGCGGCCGCACCCTGCGCTATGCAGAGCGGGTGCGGATGACCGAGATCGACGTCTCGCTGACGCACTCGCACACGATGGCCGGGGCGGTGTGCGTCGTCGAGCTGGAGCCGTGATGTTCGAGCCGCTGTACACCGCCGACGAGATGCGCGCCGCGGAGGAGGCGTTTCCCGGCTTCCCCGACACGGTGCCCGAGCTGATGGAGCGCGCGGGGACCGCGGTGGCGGTCGAGCTCCAGGCCGCGTACCCCGATGCCCGCCGCGTCGCCGTCGTGTGCGGGGGCGGGTCGAACGGCGGTGACGGTCGCGTGGCCGCGCGTGTGCTGCGCGAGGCCGGGATCGAGGCGGTCGAGACCGACGACCCGGCGGGGTACGACGTCGTCGTCGACGCGCTGTTCGGCACCGGGTTCCGCGGCGCCCCGCGTGCAGAGGCGGCCGAGACGATCGCGCGGATCAACGCGAGCGGAGCGGCGGTCGTCGCGGTCGACCTCCCGTCCGGCGTGGACGCTTCGACGGGCGAGATCGCAGGGGAGGTCGTGAGCGCCGACCTGACCGTCACCTTCCACGGCCGCAAGGTCGGCCACGTCGTCGCGCCGGGGCGGTTCCACTGTGGACGCGTGGTGGTCGCCGACATCGGGCTCGAGGCGCTGCCGACGCGCGCGCGCCGGGTCGGCCCTGAGATCCTCGACACCGTGCCGCGTCGCGGCGCCCGCGACACGAAGTTCACGGCGGGGACGGTGGTCGTCGTCGGCGGCGCGCGTGGGAAGACCGGCGCTGCCGTGCTGACCGCGCGCGCTGCGCTGCGGGCGGATGCCGGGTACGTCACCCTGTGCGTCCCCGCCGACGCGCTCGCGACCGCCGAGGCCCTGGCGCTGGAGCCGGTCAAGGTCGGGCTCCCGTCGGAGGGCGCGCTCGAGGCCGTGCTCGCGGCGGCAGAGCGCGCGGGCGCGATCGCCCTCGGGCCGGGACTGGGTCGTGGCGCGCCCGAGCGCGCGCTCGTGCGCGACGTGCTCGTTGGGACGAAGGTGCCGGTCGTTGTGGACGCCGACGGGCTCTCTGGCTTGGAGCCGGTGGTGCGCGAGGCGCCGACCGTGCTCACCCCACACGGCGGTGAGCTCGCGCGGCTGCTCGGGGTCTCCTCCGAGGAGGTCTCGGATGCGCGTCTGGACGCCGCGCGTGAGGCGGCCGAGCGGTTCGGCGCGGTCGTCCTGCTGAAGGGGCCGGACACGATCGTGCAGTCGCCCGGTGCCGGCCCGCTCGTCGCCGACCACGGGCCTCCGGCCCTCGCGACGGCGGGAACGGGCGACGTGCTCACGGGCGTCCTGGCCGCGTTCCTCGCCAAGGGGATGGAGCCGACGCACGCCGCCGCCGCTGCCGCTGTCGCGCACGGGATCGCGGCGCATCGGTCGGGCCTGGCTGCAGGCCTGGTCGCCTCCGACGTCGTCGAGGCGCTGCCGCACGTGCTCGCATGAGCGGCGCGCGCTCATGGGTTAGCGCGCAGGTCGCCGCCGGCTCCCGCGGCCGGGGATACCCCTTCCGGGGGAGCCGCCGATCCCTCGAATCGGCCGACACCAGGGGATGTCCCCCACCCACTGCGGCACTTCCCCAAGGAGCGAAGGATGAAGAGGAATCGAAGGCGGTACGCGGTCGCGGCACTGCTCGCGTTCGTCGTCGCGACGGCGAGCTTCGCGTTCGCCGCCGAGAACACGATCGCGGATGGCGGCAAGGCCGGCATTGGCGACGGCGATGTCTCCGGCTACAGCGTGACGAACGTCAGCTGGAATCTCAACAACGGCAGCCCTGACAAGGTGTCCGGCGTGAGCTTCACGCTCAGCGCAGCAGCCAGCGAGGCGTACGCTCGCGCGCTCGATGCGCCAGACGGTACCGCTGTGAGCGGCTGGGCGACGTGCACCAACCCGAGTGCCTTCAACTGGACGTGCACCTTCTCGACGGAGCCGAACACCCTGGATGTCGAGGCGGTCGAGGTCTCGTCCGCCTCGTAGAGACGCTCCAACGCGAGCAGCACGACCTCGGCCGGGCGGGAGGGAAACCTCCGGCCCGGCCGAATCCGTTGGGGCGACCATGTCCCGGACGACCGCAACGCGCGCCCTCGGTGGCGCGGTGATGCTGTGCGCGATCGGCGTTGCCGTGATCGTGCTCTGGCCCGTGCAGCTCGGCGGCTGGACGGGCTACGCGATCGTCGACGGGACGTCCATGGAGCCGGGGCTCTCGACCGGCGACCTCGTGCTCACGCGCAAGCGCTCCGACTACGCGGTCGGCGACGCCGTCCTCTACGAGAGCGCGTTGCTCGACGCGAACGTCCTCCACCGGGTCGTCGCCGAGCAGGGTGGGCGCTTCACCTTCCGCGGCGACAACCGTGAGCAGGACGACCCGGAGGCGCTACCCGCCTCGGAGATCCTCGGCGCGCAGTGGCTCGCGCTGCCCGGCGTCGGCGCAGCCGTCCTCTGGCTGAAGCAGCCGCTGGTGCTGGCGGCGCTGGCGTTCGTGCTCGTGTTCGTCGTGCTCGGCACCGGCAGCGTCGTCGCACGCCGCCGCCGACGGGGTGTCGACCCGCTCCCGGTCGCGGTCGAGCCGAATCCGCCACCGGCGACCGGAGCCGGCGTCGGTCGCGCCCTGCTCGTCGCGGGCGGCGTCGCGCTCGTCGCCTTCGGCGCGCTCGCGCTGATGGGCTGGCGCAGCGCCGAGACGACGACGCGCGACCAGATCGGTGCCTACGCCCACACGGGCGTGTTCGCGTACGAGGCCGAGGCCCGACGCGGCGTCGCGTACCCCGACGGAGTGGTCACCACCGGGCAGCCGGTCTTCCGGCGCCTCAGCGACCGGGTCGTCGTCACCTTCGACTATCGGCTCGAGTCGGACGCGCCAGCGGACGTCCAGGGTGGGATCGGCCTCGACGCGGTGCTCTCCGACGGGAGCGGCTGGACCCGCACGCTCGTGCTGTCTCCGGAGAGACCCTTCGAGGGCTCCGCGAGCCGCGTGGAGGGGGTGCTCGAGCTTCGGCGCCTCGGCGCGCTCGCAGCCCGCTTCAACGCCAGCACCGGGTCGCGCGTCGATCGGCTCCAGGTCACCGTGCTGCCCCGCGTGCGGGCGACCGGCTACGCCGGCGACACTGTCCTCGACGAGGCGTTCGAGCCCGAGCTCCCGTTCGTGCTCGACGACGTCGCGCTGCGGCTCTCCGAGCCGTCGGTGGCGCCTGGCGAGGAGGCGCCGACGACCTCGCCGATGCTGCCGCGCGCGGAGGGGGAAGGCACCGTCTCGGAGCCGGCCGTCCTCTCGCTCGGGCCCGTCTCGGCGACGGTGTCGGACGTGCGCTCGATCGGGCTGATCGGCCTGCTGGTCGCGCTCGGAGCGCTCGTGATCGGCGCCGCGCTGCTCGCGCGCTCGCTGCAGGGGAGCGAGGGCGAGCGCATCGAGGCCCGGTACGGGTCGCGCATCGTCCGGGCGCGCGTGACCGTGCCCGAGGGCCGCTGGGTGACCGACGTCGACGACATCGAGACGCTGATCCGCCTCGCAGAGGCGTACGACCGAGTCGTGCTGCGGGTGGCGGGTGACGACGGGGACACGTACCTCGTGGACGACGGCATCGCGGTGTACCGCTGGCAGCCGCCGTCGGCGGGCGCGCTCGGTGTGCCGCGCGCCCTGCCCGCACGTGGACGATGAGACGCGGGGTGCGCGCCGGGCTCGCCCTGCCCTTGCTCGTCGCCGTGCTGGTCGCCGGTGCGGCCTACACGGCGGCGAACGTCGTCGCGGGCAGTCGAGCGGGGATCTCGGACAGCGCGGTCACCGCCAACGACCTCAAGCCTCCGGAGTGCGCCGCCCTGAACCTCAGCGTCGTGCGAGGTCCGGCCCCGGGTGGCGGCAACGCGAACGCCCTGATCGTCGGCACGGCCGCGGGGGAGTCGATCAACGGCAACGGCGGTGACGACTGCATCCTCGGCGGGGGAGGCAACGACTCACTCCGCGGGAACGGTGGGAAGGACGTCTGCGTCGGCGGCCCGGGCACCGACACCTTCCACAGCACCTGCGAGACCAAGATCCAGTAGCCGGCGCGTACGATCGGGGTCGTGCGCGTCGAGATCCTCGGCTCGGGCGGTGCGACGACCGTTCCCCGCCCTGGCTGCCGCTGCCGGGTGTGCGTGGAGGCGCGAGCGAAGGGCGGGCGGTACGCGCGCACGGGGCCGTCGGTGTTCGTGCACGGGCCGGACGTCGTGTTCGACACGCCGGAGGAGGCGAAGCTCCAGCTCGATCGGGCCGAGCTCGAGCACGTCGCCGCGTGCTTCTACTCGCACTGGCACCCGGATCACACCATGGGGCGGCGGGTGTGGGAGACACGGAACGGCGACTTCCGCACCTGGCCGGTGGAGGCGAAGCGACCGCTCGTCACCGACGTGTACCTTCCGCAGCAGGTCGCGGCCGACCACCGCACGTGGCTGGGCGGGATGGCGCACCTCGAGTTCATGCGCGACCGGGGGTGGATCCGCATCCACGAGCTCGTGGACGGGGACACCGTCGAGCTCGGTGGCGTGACGATCCGCCCCTTCCGCCTCGCGGAGGACTACGTGTACGCCTTCGAGCTCACCGGTGGCGGGCGTCGGGCGCTGATCGCGATGGACGAGCTCAACGGCTGGGTGCCGCCCCCGGAGGTGCGCGGCGTCGACCTCGCGGTGCTGCCGATGGGGATCTGCGAGCACGATCCCTTCACCGGCGAGCGGCGCATCCATCCGGACCACCCGATCCTGCGCTTCGAGGCCACCCTGGACGAGACGCTGGCGATCGTCGACCGGCTCGACGCGGGCCGCGTCGTGCTCGGCCACGTGGAGGAGATCGACGGCCTCTCCTACGACGACCTCCTCCGCCTCGAGGAGCGCCTCCGTGCCGACGGCCGGCCCGTGACGTTCGCCTGGGACGGGCTCGCGCTCGACGTCTGAGCGCCGCCGCCGCACGCGCGCCTCGCAGAGCGACCGGTGGGCGACGTCGTCCAGGTGTCAGACACGCTTCGCTGTCAAGTCGGCTGCTCCGGCCGATGGCCGCACAGGACGCCACCGAGGGCTCACGATCGGCCTCGAGGCGGTCGAGCCCGCATCCGACGGAGGCGCGAGCCCCGCGATTCCCAGCTGCGACGGGATTCGCGGCCTGTGGAGCAACTGGCACGAAGTCGGCACGAAACCCCCTTGACACGATCCGGTGTCTGGCACCGGAGGAGCCCGCGCGGCGCGCAGGGCGATCGATGGCGAGAATGACGTCGTGGCCCGCTCCCTCGTCACGGTCGACCTGGCCGCGCTCCGGCACAACGTCGTGCGCCTGCGCGAGCTCACCGCCGGGGCGGAGCTCTGGGCCGTGGTGAAGGCCGACGCGTACGGTCACGGCGCGACCGACGTCGCCCCGGTCGCGCTGGGCGCCGGCGCGAGCGCGCTCTGCGTCGCGACCGTCGGGGAGGCGCTGGCGCTGCGCGAGCGCCTCCCGGAGGCCCGGGTCGTCGTGCTCGGCCCGACCGGCCCTGCCGAGCGTGCAGTCGCGCGCACCGCCCGACTCGAGCTCGTCGTCGTCTCGCCGGGGTCGCTGCCCGAGGGGATCCCGCTCCATCTCAAGCTGGACACGGGCATGGGGCGCTGGGGTCTGACCGAGATCACCTCTCCGACGAGGGACGTCGTCGGGCTGATGACGCACTTCGCCTCGGCCGACGCCGACCCCGAGCTCACGAGGACGCAGCTCGCACGCTTCCTCGACGCGACTGCGGGCATGACGCATCTCACCCGTCACGCTGCCAACAGCGCAGCGGCGATCGCGCTCCCCGAGTCGCGGCTGGACGCGGTGCGGTGCGGGATCGCCGTCTACGGGATCGACCCGTTCGGCACGGACGCGACCCGTCACGGCCTGCGTCCCGTCCTGCGCTGGGAGTCGGAGATCGCGGCCGTCAAGCTGCTCGCCCCTGGCGAGAGCACCGGCTACGGCAGGCGGTTCGTCGCTGACCGGCCGACGTGGATCGGGCTCGTCCCGGTCGGGTACGCCGACGGCTTCAGCCGCGACCTCACCGGGACGAGGGTGCGAGTCGGCTCCGAGGAGCGACTCGTGGTCGGCACCGTCTCGATGGACACGATCGCCGTCGAGCTCGACGGCCCCGTCGAGAGCGGTGCTGTGGTTACCCTCGTCGGAGACGGCATCACGCTCGAGCAGCACGCGCGGGTCGCCGGGACGATCGCGTACGAGCTCGCCTGCGGGGTGCGGACGGCGGCGACACGCGCGGAAAGGAGGGTGGTGGGATGAGCGAGCATCGGGTTGCGCTGCGGGTCGAGCTGCAGGAGCAGCGCGCGGCCGCGCTCGCCGACACGGTCGAGCGACTCCTCGCCCCGCTGCACGGCGACGAGCACGTGCTCGATGCCGGCTGCGGCGCCGGCGCGTTCGCCTTCGCGGTCGCACCGCACGTGCAGGCCGTGACCGGCATCGACCGTGACGCAGACCTGCTCGCGGCGGCCAGGCAACGGGCACCGTCGAACTGCACGTTCGTCGAGGGGGACGTCGCTGCGCTGCCGTTCGGGTACGGGGCGTTCGACGTCGCCGGCTGCGTACGGGTCCTCCACCACACCCCGCGGCCGCAGCTCGTCGTCGCGGAGCTGGCCCGCGTCGTGCGCCCGGGCGGCCGGGTGCTCGTCGCCGACCAGCTGGGTGACGTCGACCCGCTGCGCAGTCTCGAGCTCGACCGCTTCGAGCGCGAGCGCGATGCGACCCACGTCCGGCTGCTCCCGGACGCCGACATCCGCTTCCTGCTCGAGGCCAACGACCTCGTCGTCGTGCACGACGAGGTGTCCCGGGAGATGCGAGAGATCGAGCGCTACCTCGACGCGGCGGGACTGGAGGGCGCGGAGCGAGAGCGCGTACGGCGCATGGCGCCCGCAGCCGAGTACGAGGTCGAGGTGGGGTGGTTCCTCGCGCGCAAGCACGGCGGCTGACCATACCCTCTGCGGGTATACTCCTCCCACATGGAAGAGCTCGTGTTCCGCGTCCCCGGCATCTCGTGCAGCCACTGCACGCACGCCATCGAGACGGAGGTCGCGCTCGTCCCCGGCGTGGAGGACGTCTCCGCAGACCTCGACTCGAAGCGCGTCGTCGTCCGTGGCGAGGCGCTCGACGATGCCGTCATCCGTGCTGCGATCGACGAGGCGGGCTACGAGGCCGCGTGAGCGCGGCCGTCCGGATCCTCGTCCTCGCGTGCGCAGGCGACGCCCTGCCCCGCGCCGGCGTCTCGCGCCCGGACGGCCTGCAGCGCGTCCACGACCGCACGCTCCGCACCGCCCGCTTCGCGATCGCGGAGGCCCCATGAGCGTCGCGAGCGAGCCCTCCCGGCTCGAGCTGCCGATCGAGGGGATGACGTGCGCCTCGTGCGCGTCGCGGATCGAGAAGACGCTCAACCGGCTCGAGGGGGTCGAGGCCACCGTCAACTTCGCCACCGAGAAGGCGACGGTGCGATTCGATCCGTCGGTCGTCTCTGCGGACGCGCTCGTCGCCTCCGTGGAGGCGGCGGGCTACCACGCCGCGCTCCCCGCGGAAGACGCCACGTCGGCCTCTGCTGCCGCAGGCGACCCGGCGGCTCCCTGGCGAACGCGCCTCGTGGTCTCCTCCGCGCTCACGCTGCCGGTCTTCCTGATGGCGATGGTGCCCGCGCTCCAGCTCGACGGCTGGCAGTGGCTCTCGCTCCTGCTCGCGACGCCCGTCGTGCTCTGGGGCGCCTGGCCGTTCCACCGCGCCGCCGCGCTCAACCTCCGCCACGGGGCCGCGACGATGGACACGCTCGTCTCGGTCGGCACGCTCGCCGCGTGGGGCTGGTCGGTCGTCGCGCTGCTCTTCCTCGGGGCGGGGGAGCTCGACATGCGGATGGATCCTGGCCTCGGGCTGGGCGCCAGCGAGGCCGAGATCTATCTCGAGGTCGCCTCCGTGGTGACGACGCTGATCCTGCTCGGCCGGTTCCTCGAGGCGAGGGCGAAGCGTCGCGCGGGCGCCGCGGTGCGCGCACTGCTCGAGCTCGGGGCGAAGGACGTCGCCGTGCTCGGTGCCGACGGCGCAGAGCGACGGGTGCCCGTCGAGGAGCTACGGGTGGGCGACGCCTTCGTCGTGCGACCCGGGGAGAAGATCGCCACCGACGGCGTCGTCGTGGAGGGCTCCTCCGCGGTCGACACGGCGATCGTCACCGGCGAGAGCGTGCCCGTCGAGGTCGGTCCGGACGACGAGGTGATCGGCGCCACGATCAACGCGGGCGGCCGCCTGGTCGTGCGCGCGACCCGGGTCGGCGAGGAGACCGCGCTCGCGCAGATCGCACGACTCGTCGAGGACGCGCAGACCGGGAAGGCGCCGGTGCAGCGGCTCGTCGACCGGGTCGCCGGGGTGTTCGTCCCGATCGTGATCGCGCTCTCGGTCGCCACCCTCGGCTTCTGGCTCGCCACGGGCTCCGACGCCGGCTTCGCGTTCGCGGCGGCCGTCGCCGTCCTGATCATCGCCTGCCCCTGCGCGCTCGGGCTCGCCACGCCCACGGCGCTGCTCGTCGGCACCGGACGCGGCGCGCAGCTCGGCGTGCTCATCAGGGGGCCCGAGGTGCTCGAGTCCACGCGTCGCATCGACACGATCGTCCTCGACAAGACCGGCACGGTGACGACGGGGAAGCTCTCGCTCCTGAGGGTCGTGCCGGCCGACGGCGTCGACGCCGACGAGGCGCTCCGCGTCGCGGGAGCTCTGGAGCATGCTGCGGAGCACCCGATCGCCCGAGCGATCGCCGAGGCTGCCGAAGCACGACTCGGACGCCTCCCGGGCGTCACGGAGTTCGTGGCCACAGCCGGGCTCGGCGCGCGCGGCGAGGTCGAGGGCGCAACCGTCGCGGTCGGTCGTCCCTCCTTCCTCGCCGGGGACGGCATCGCGCTCCCGCCCGAGCTGGAGCAGGCTCGCATCGAGGCCGAGGCGCAGGGTCGCACCGCGGTCGCGCTCGCCCGCGACGGACGAGCGCTCGCCGTCCTGGTGGTCGCCGACACGCTGAAGCCGACGAGCGCTCGGGCGGTCGCAGAGCTGCGGGCGCTGCAGCTGCGGCCGGTGCTCCTCACCGGGGACAACGAGACGACGGCCAGGGCCGTCGCCGAGCAAGTCGGCGTGGACGACGTGATCGCCGAGGTGCTCCCCGCCGACAAGGCTGCCGTCGTCGCCCGGCTGCGAGACGAGGGCAGTGTCGTGGCGATGGTCGGCGACGGCGTCAACGACGCCCCGGCGCTCGCTGGAGCGGATCTCGGCATCGCGATCGGCACGGGCGCGGACGTCGCGATCGAGGCCTCCGACCTCACGCTCGTCTCCGGCGACCTCCGCTCGGCCGTCGACGCGATCCGGCTCTCACGGCGGACGCTCTCGACGATCAAGGGCAACCTCTTCTGGGCGTTCGCCTACAACGTCGCCGCCATCCCACTCGCGATGGCCGGGCTCCTCAGCCCGATCGTCGCGGGCGCCGCGATGGCGTTCTCGAGCATCTTCGTCGTCACCAACTCGCTGCGCCTGCGGCGATTCAGGAGCGTGAGAGCGTGAGCCACGGGTACGCCCAGGACCGGCAGAAGATCCTCAACCGCCTGCGGCGGGTCGAGGGCCAGGTGCGCGGGATCGAGAAGATGGTCGAGGACGACCGCTACTGCATCGACATCCTCACGCAGGTCGGCGCGGCGATCACCGCGCTGGAAGCGGTCGGCCTCAAGGTGCTCGAGGATCACACGCGACACTGCGTCGCGGGCGCGCTCGCCTCGGGCGACGCGGCCGTCGCGCGCGAGAAGACCGAGGAGCTGCTGGCCGCCGTCCAGCGCTTCTCCAAGGCGCGCTAGCTCCCAGGAGACCCGTCGGGACGCTCGTCCCGGATGCGAGAACGGTCGAAGATGTCGACCGTTTCGCACGTGAAAGGCGTCCGGTGCCGTATGGGATGGCAGGTCGATCCGTGCCCCGTCCCCAGGAGGTCCCGATGCGCAACCTCGTCCTCTCAGTCGCCGTCGCCGTGCTGGGCGCCGGGCTGCTCGCCACCGCCTCGCTCGCCGGTGCCGAGTCCGCGGACGCGCAACGCGGTGGCACCCTGCGGGTGAACTACTCGTCGACCGACTTCGACACCCTCGACCCCGCGCTGGCGTACGACGGGCCGAGCTGGGCGCTGCTGTACGTGACAGGGGCGACCCTCGTCGCATACCGGGACGCCCAGGCTCCGCGTGGCTCCACCGTCGTCCCCGAGGCCGCCGAGGCGGCTCCGCGCGTGTCCGCGGACGGGAGGACGTACACGTTCCGTCTGCGCCGAGGACTGCGCTTCAGCGACGGCACTCCCGTCAGAGCGGTGGCTTTCGCGCGCGCCCTGGTGCGCGCCGCCGACCCGGATCAGCGCTCCCCCGCGGGCCAGTTCCTGGGTGACATCGTGGGGTTCGAGGCGGTGCAGGCCGGACGGGCCGCGTCGCTCAGCGGCGTCACGGCGAGGGGGCTGACGCTCACGATCCGTCTCCAGCGACCGCGTCCGACGCTGCTGGCCGAGCTCGCCCTGCCGTTCTTCCAGGCGGTGAAGCCGTCGATGGCGATCGACGAGCAGGGCATCAGCGTCTACCCGTCCGCCGGGCCGTACCGGATCGCCTCCCGAGAAGTCGGCCGCTCGGTGGTGCTCGAGCGCAACCGGTTCTACGGCGGCCCTCGCACGGTCAACCTCGACCGGATCGTCGTGACGACCAGCACCGACCCGTTCGCCAGCCTCCTGCAGGTGCGCGCAGGCCAGGCGGACTACGACCTCGCCGGTCTCCCGCCGACTGCGCACGCGTCGTTGTCGGAGGAGTTCGGCGTGCGCCGAGAGGGGCCGGGGCGGTACTTCGTCAACCCGACGCTGGCGGTGACGTACGTCGCGCTCAACGTCAGCCGCCCGTTCTTCTCGAGCCTCGCCGCCCGCAGGGCGGTGAACTGGGCAGTCGATCGGCCGGCCGTCCTGCGCGTCGGCGGCAAGTTCGCCGGGACGCGCACCGACCAGATCCTCCCGAAGACGATGCCCGGCTTCCTGCCGGCGTCGATCTACCCGATCAAGGGAGCCGATCCGGTGACTGCGCGGCGGATCGCCCCCGGTCTGAGAGGGGAGGTGACGCTGCTGCACACGACGAGCCCGACCTCGGTCGCCCGGGCACAGGTGCTGAAGTACAACCTGGAGCAGCTCGGGATCACGGTCAGGCTCGACCCGCGCCCCTTCGCCGTGGCGCTGAAGACCGCCCAGACGCGCGGCGCCGACTTCGACATGTTCCTCAGCTCGTGGGGCTCGGACTACCCGGATCCGTCGAACTTCGTCAACCCCCTGCTCGACGGAGGCACGATCCAGGCCGAGAACAACTCGAACTTCTCGTACGTCGACGACGCCGTGTTCAACCAGCGCATGCGCGCAGCCGCCCGGCTCACCGGCGACGCCCGGTTCGCCGCCTACGGCAAGCTCGACGTCGACATCATGCGTCGCCTCGTCCCGTGGATCCCGCTGCTCAACCCGAACGTCCGGGAGTTCGTGTCGGCTCGGACGCGCGGCTACGTGTTCCAGCCGGTGTTCCAGACTGCGAACCTCGCGCTCCTTGCCGTGCGCTGAGGCAGCCAGCGACGGTGGGCGAGGTGGGCGGCGCCGCACTGCTCGCCTCGCGCCGCTGGTCGTCGGCCGGGGACGGTGCTACGGTCGGCCGATGAGCGCCGCGACCGGCGAGTGCGGGCGTGGATAGCGACAAGCGCGAGCTTGCGATCTCGATCGCGCTCGAGCGCGCGGAGGCCATGCGTGCGCGGCGGGCCGTGGCCGACGTGGCCGCGCCGAGTCCCGAGCGAGCCCGTCGACCACTCGAGCGCTCGGGCTGGCTCGCGATGCAGGCCCGCTCGCTCCTCTCGCTCGTCGCGGTCGTCGAGGAGGGGAGCTTCGTCGCTGCGGCGCGCCGTCTCGGCTACTCGCGCTCGACGATCAGCCACCAGATCGCCCAGCTCGAGGCGGTCTGCGGCGTCACGCTGATCGAGCGACACCCGGGTGGCCGCCTCGTCCGGGCGACGCCCGAGGGCGCGATCGTCGTCGCGCACGGCCGCGCCGTGCTCGAGCTGCTGGAGCGGGCGCGACTCAAGGTCGCACCCGACGCTCCCTCGTAGGCGCTCCCTCCCTGGCCCGGCGGTCGGTCGGCCGCGGGGCGCTCGCGGGTCTACACGCGCGGCTCGCCACGGTGGTAGCCGAAGCGCCCTGCGACCGTCGTGACGAGCCCGGGGGCGAGCGCCTGCAGGAGCGTGACGATCCGGTACGGGAACCAGGGGATCGTGATCTCCCGCCGGTTGCGCTCGACGGACTTCACGATCGCCGCTGCGATCTCGTCGGCGGTGACGAGGAAGCGGCGCAGCATCCGGCTCCGCAGCACGTCGTGCTGTGGGAAGCCCTCCGTCTCGGCGAACCCGGGGAGCACCGCGTGCGAGCGGATCCCACGCGCGCGCAGCGCGGCGCCGGAGGACCGTGCGAACGCCAGCTGCGCGTGCTTGGCGGCGGCGTAGGGGCCTGCCGGGGCGAACGCCACCGTCCCCGCGACCGAGACGAGGTTCACGACGTCCGCCTGGCGTCCAGCCCGCACGGCTGCCTCGAGGCCCGGCAGCAGCGCGCGGGTGCACCAGACGCCGCCGAGGTAGTTCACTGCGACGACCTGCTCGATGCGCTCGGGCTCCGCGGTGAGGAACGACCCGCGGGCCGGGATCCCGGCGTTGTTGACGAGCAGGTGCACCTCGGGATGGCGCTCGAGGACACGCGCTGCCATCGCCTCGACCGCCGACCGGTCGGCGACGTCGCACGTCTCGACCTCGGCCCCGATCTCGTCGGCGATCGCGCGCAGCCGGTCCTCGCGCCGGGCGACGAGCACGCAGCGCCACCCGTCGCGCGCGAGGCGCCTGGCCGTCGCCTCGCCGATCCCGGACGAGGCTCCTGTCACCACCGCTATGCGCTGAACGTCGCCACCGTCCTCAGGTTGATCGCCACCGTGTCGCGGACGTCCTCCGCGTAGCCGCCTGCGAGCGTGACGCAGACGGGCACGCCCGCGGCGCGGAGCGTATCCCGCACGAGCGCGTCGCGCGTTGCCAGCCCCTCCCGCGTCAGCGCAAGTCGACCGAGCCGGTCGCCCTCGTACGGGTCTGCACCGGCCAGGACGAACGCGAGCTCGGGTCGCCCGCGGCGCAGCGCCTGCGGCAGCAGCCGTGCGAGCACCGTCAGGTAGGCGTCGTCTCCCGTTCCGTCCGGAAAGTCGTGCTCGAGATCGCCTGCCACGCGACGGAACGGGTAGTTCCGGAACCCGTTGAGCGAGAAGGTGAACGCCTCGGCGTCGCCGGCGAGCAGGGCGTGGGTGCCGTCTCCCTGGTGGACGTCGAGGTCGACGACGAGAGCACGTCGGATGCGTCCCTCCGAACGCAGCGCTCGGAGCGCGACGACGACGTCGTTGAGGACGCAGAAGCCGCGCCCGCTGTCTGCGAAGGCGTGGTGCGTGCCTCCACCCAGGTTCGCGGCGACACCCTCGTCGAGGGCCGCGCGGGAGGCCTGGATCGTCGCGCCGGTGGCGCGAATGCTGCGCTCGACGAGCTCGGGCGACCACGGCAGCCCGAGCGCCAGCTCTTCGCGTCGCTCGAGGCGGCCCTCGCGCACCTTGGCGATCCACGTCTGACTGTGGACGCGCGCGACCTCGTCCCAACCCGCAGCGATCGCGGTCTCGACGCGGACACCGTCGAGCGCCTGCACCGCCTCGCGCACGAGGCGGTACTTCGCGAGCGGGAACCGGTGTCCCTCGGGCAGCGGGTAGGTGAACACGTCGTGCGCGAACGCCTGCATCGCCCTGACGCTAGCCGGCGTCGAGCGCCGCACGGGCCATGTGCCGGCCCGGCGGGGAGTGGCGTGGACGGGTCGCTGGTAAGACGCGAGAGCGTGTGTCGCTTCGACATCCGCTCGTCCGCGTGGGACGGGTTCGTGCCACGTGCACTCGACGTCGTCACCGGCGCTCCGGGCGTCCTGTCGGTCCTGCCCGACACCCCTTGCTGCCAGGCGCTGCTGCCAGCCGCTGCTGCCAGCCGCTGCTGCCAGCCGCTGCTGCCAGCGGTTGCTGCCAGCCGCTGCTGCCAGCCGCTGCTGCCAGCCGCTGCTGCCAGCGGTTGCTGCCAGGCGCTGCTGTCCCGCAGGGGGGACAGGAATTGCGCCGAAAGCGTGCCGATCGTTCCCCAGCGGCCCGCAAAGCCGTGCGCGGCACGACCGCCTGCCCCCCCATGCGGGGCGGCCGAGCCGAAGGCGCTCAGCGCCGCGGGGCTCCGGGGAGGGGTCTATGATCGCGCGATGGCCCGCAGGTTCGAGGGGAAGCAGGCGCTGGTGCTCGGCGTCGCGAACAAGCGGTCGATCGCGTGGGCGATCGCGCAGCGGCTCGCCGAGGAGGGCGCCCAGCTCGCGTTCACCTACCAGGCGGAGCGCATCGAGAAGTCCGTGCGCGAGCTCGCCGACGCGGTCGGAGGCGTTGTCGTGGGAGAGTGCGACGTCCGCTCGGACGAGGACCTCGATCGCGTGTTCGCCGCGACGTCAGAGGCGTTCGGTGGCGGTCTCGACCACCTCGTCCACGCCGTTGCCTTCGCGGCGGCGGAGGATCTCGAGGGACGGTTCGTCGACACGCCTCGTGAGCGATTCTGGATGTCGGTCGACATCTCGGCGTACTCGCTCGTGGGATGTGCGCAGCGCGCGGAGCCGCTCATGCAAGCGCGTGGCGGCGGTTCGCTCGTCACCCTGACCTACCTCGGCGGCGAGCGCGCCGTGCCCCACTACAACGTGATGGGCGTCGCCAAGGCGACCCTCGATGCGTCGGTCCGATACCTCGCCTGGGATCTCGGCCACTCGAACATCCGCGTCAACGCGATCTCCGCCGGTCCGGTGCGCACCCTTGCCGCACGTTCGATCGCAGGCTTCACGACGATGGAGGAGATGTTCGCCACCCGCTCGCCGCTGCATCGGGCGATCGAGGCCGACGACTGCGGTGCGGCGGCGGCCTACCTGCTGTCCGACGACGCGCAGAACGTCAGCGGCACGCTGCTGTACGTCGACGGCGGGTACCACGCGATGGGCATGTAGGCACCGCCCGAAGCTCGTCGGCGTCCGCCTGCCCGTCCGGGAGCGGCTGCTACCGTGGTCGGGTCGTCGTTTCGGGCCTCGTCGGTCGAGCGGCGACGATGGCGACGCCGCCGGTCCAGCATCACGACCGGAAGGAGGACCGCGTCATGGTCATGAAGACCGACGACGTCTGGTTGCGCATTCGCGTCGAGCGGCTCGTGCGCGACGGGTGGCCTCAGCAGAGAATCGAGAGCGAGGTGGCACGACTCGTCGCGTCACGTCCCGAGGCCGCCGAGCGGCGGCTGACTGACCGCCGGCGGCTCCGGAGGGGCGCCGCCTGAACGTGGGTGGGCCGGTCCACGGGGGTCGGCCCACCCCCCTCCTCCTCCCTGTGCGCACGGACTGCGTCAGCCCGAGAGGGGCGGAGGCGACGATCGCGTCGACGTCGGGAGGGCTCCGTCGAGCGCCCGTGCGGCGACCACGATTCCGTCGCGCACGAGGAACGCGCTGCAGGCGGTCCGCGGCACGCCGTGCGTGTCCCCGAGCACGCCGAACCCGGCGGCTGCGTTGCCGGCCGCGTTCGAGAGCAGCGGCACGGTCGTCACGCCGAGCGCCTCGGCCCAGGCGCGATGCGACCACGGGCTGTCGAGCGAGATACCGAACGGTCGGACGCCGGCTATGCGTCCGCTGTCCCGACGGAGCAGCCGTCCTCGGTCGCGTCGGCGATCGCCTCCGCGACCTCGGCGATGTCGTGGTTCGCGTTCCAGATGCGCAGCTGGCGCTCGGCGGAGTTGCCGCGCTCGAGAAGAGCCACGACGCCCTCCAGCTCCCTCTCCGAGCCCAGCTCGCGTGCGTGGGGCTCGATCTCGCGCAGCGTGCGCCGGACGAGCTGCGCGACCGGCACGCGGTTGCGCCGCCCGGTTCGGAGGTCCATCACCGGGGCCTGGAGCCCGTAGCGGGCGGCTAGCCACTTGTTCTCGCTCGTGAGGATCCGGTGGTAGGAGGGGATCTGCTCACCTGCGTCGAAGCGCTCGCAGAGCAGCTTGGTGAACGCCTGGCAGTACGCCGCGATCGCGACGGCGTCCTCGATGCGCGTGACCGCGTCGCAGATGCGGATCTCGACCGTGCCCCACTTCGGGTGGGGTCGGATGTCCCACCAGATGTGCGTGTAGTCGGCGATGCACCCTGTCCGCTCCAGCTGATGGACGACCTGGGCGTAGTCCTCGTAGTCGCGGAAGCGGGGAGGGGGGCCGGAGCGGGGGAACGCGGAGAAGACCATCTGGCGGCTCGAAGCGAGCCCGGTCGGCTCGCCGCGCCAGAACGGCGAGCTCGCCGACAGCGCGAGCAGGGGAGCGAGCTGGGGGAGCATCCCGTTCACGACCTGGATCGCCTTGTCGGGGTCGTCGACGGCGACGTGGACGTGCATCCCGAAGATCAGCTCGCGCCTGGCGACGTACTGCAGCTGGTCGACGAGCGCGCGATAGCGATCCTTGGCCGTGATCCGCTGTCGCTCGAACAGGCTGAACGGGTGCGTCCCCGCCGAGCCGACGCGGAGGCCGCTGCGCCGCGCAGTGCCGCACACGTACTGGCGGAGCGTCCGCAGCTCCCGCATCACGTCGCCCGCGGTCGTGCACACGGGCGTGGCGATCTCGAGCACCGACTGCATCAGCTCGCTCGTGATGCGCGGCTCGAGCTCATGGCCCTGGATGGCGGCGAGCACGGTGTCGATGTGCTGCACGAGGTCGAACGAGTCGCGATCGAGGAGCATGTACTCCTCCTCGACGCCCAGCGTGTACGGAGGGCTCGTCCCGAACCGGTGGTCGTCCACGCTGCCCTGGTAGCGGGTCGCGTCGCCCGTGATGGATGCGGGAAGGACCTGTGGCTCGGTCGTCACGACAGCACCGCCTCCACCTCGAGCTCGACGAGCCACCGCGGGTCGAGGAGCTGCACGACGACGGTCGTGTTCGCAGGACGGACGTCCGCGAACGCCTCGCCGTGTGCCCGGGCGACATCCTCCCAGTCGGCCGCGTCGGTGAGGTAGACGCGCGTGCGCACGACGTCGGCCAGGCTCGCGCCCGCGCGACCGAGCGCCTCGGCGACGATCTCGAGGCACAGTCGTGCCTGGTCGTACGCCGATGCGGGCGGATCGCCGCCGTCCGCCGGGATGGGCGCGGTGCCGGCGACGTGCACGCGACCGGCGGCCACCACGGCGCGCGAGTAGCCGACGATCGGCTCGTACGGCGAGTGGCCGGAGATCAGCACGCGCTCCACGGCCCTAGTATCACTGGAATGGAGTCGCTGTCCCAGATCGAGGGCTGGGACGCGCGCTTCGCCGCAGCGGGCGTGACCACGGAGGCCGGAGTCGTCGCGGTCCGCGGCGACACCAGGCGCGCGGTGCGCCTCGCATCGGTCTCCAAGCCGGTGACCGCGTTGGCGACGCTCGTCGCCGCCGAGGAGGGCATCGTCGATCTCGACGAGCCGGCGGGCCCGGTCGGCTCGACGGTCCGCCACCTGCTCGCCCACGCGTCCGGCCTGCCGTTCGAGGGGGACGTGCCGGTCGCTCCTCCGGGCCGCAGGCGCGTCTACTCGAACGAGGCGTTCGCGGTGCTCGGCGACCACGTGGCGCGTGCCGCGGAGATGCCGTTCGCAGAGTACGTGCGCGAGGCGGTGTGCGTGCCGCTCGGGCTCGGCCTGAACCCCGAGGGGCATCCCGGCGCAGGCATGCATGCGCCGCTGGACGACGTGCTCGCCCTGGGGCGCGAGCTGCTGTCCCCGACCCTGATCGCGCGGGAGACGCATGACGAGCTCGTGCGCGTCCAGTTCCCCGGCCTCGACGGCGTGCTCCCCGACTTCGGTCGCTTCTCCCCACTGGACTGGGGTCTCGGCGTCGAGCTCAAGGGCGAGAAGCAGGGGCACTGGACGGGAACGCGCACGTCACCCTCGACCTTCGGTCACTTCGGCGGCAGCGGCACGTTCCTGTGGGTCGACCCCGAGCGAGGCATCGCGTGCGCCGCGCTCACCGATCGGCCTTTCGGCGCGTGGGCCAAGACCGCCTGGCCGCGGCTCGCGGACGCGGTGCTCGCCGAGCTCGTCGGCAACGACGCCTGACGCCGCGACCGCTGCTCGCCGTCGAGGACTCGCGCCATGGTGGGCTCCGGGGCTCCGGTGCCAGACACCGGTTGCTGTCAAGGGGTTTTCGTGCCGAGTTCGTG